>JAQWKY010000026.1 GCA_029247585.1 Flavobacteriales bacterium
AGCTAGAATTAGCAATACACCCACATCAAAAACAATCATAATAACGATTCATAAAAGAATATGAAAACAGAAAAGCCACCGTTACGAGTGGCTTTTCTGTTTGGCTTTATTTAATGGGATGATTTGGTTTCAAATGAGTCAAGCTAGCTTTGTTAATTTTTGGGAAAATAAATTAGTTTCTAATCAACATCAGATTAACGTGATTTGAGGTTTTTACGTTGTCGAAGTCGACCACCTCATATTTGACGATGTATACCCCTTGTTGGCAAAGCTTGCCAGAGTTTTCATTAATGCCGTCCCATTGAAAATCTACCTTATCACTTGAGAATACTGCTTGTCCCCATTTTGAGTAAATAGCCACATTTAGTGATTTTGCGTGTGCACCTACAAATTCAAAGACGTCGTTAATGTCGTCGTTATTGGGAGTAAAGGCAGTTGGGAAATGTTCCTTAAGTTCTGCGGTAAAACATAGGGTGTTGGACAGGACCGTGTCAAGGGAATTATTCAGATTTGCTTGGATGCGGTAGCAGTATTCCGATTTTATAGCTTCATCTACCGATACTTCTTGTTTTGAGCTAAACGAAGTTTTGTTGGTGTTTGTTTCCTGAGTTATGAGTTCAAATTCTTTGTCTATTTGATTAAAACGTTGAATTTGGTAATTCTTTACTCCATCAGCCCATTTTTGGTAGCCATTCCAAGTCAACAGGTGCTGAGTCGATGAAGCACTTCCTTCCAAGAGCATGTTTGAATTTTTGTTACTTATGCCGCCTATGTTTCCGCATTGATCCAGATAGGTTACTTGGTATTCATACAGGTCTGAGGAAACGCCTACATTTTGGTCTGTAAAGTGCAGACTGTCTGTTCTTGAGTAATCTTCTATCCATCCAAAATACGCATCCCAACGGTCCAATTGGAAATAATAGCCCGTATCTATTTCTATGGAGTCAATAGTAAGTTGAATGGATTCATTTTCTGTAACAGAACTACTGACCTTTAAGTCTTGGTCATCAGGTTTTGCATTTTTGACATGAATGGTACGTGAAATACTGTCTACACAGCCGTAGTTGTTTTCTACGCGAAGGGTAAGTTCAAATTCGCCCTCATCACGGAATGCTATGTCTGTTTTCCTTTGCTTAGGATTCTCAATGACTACGGTTGAGCTCGACGAGTACCAGTTGTATTTTGATTTGTAATCCAGATCCAAATAAGAAGTACTTGTGAATGGGAAATAAACATCGGATTTACCTGAACACAGAGTCGGTAAGTAGTCTACTTCCTTGTATGAATTCTCAATTTTAGGATAGATGTATTGAGGATAAACGCCAATATTGAAAGTATGTTGATCTGAATAGGTACATCCGTCGGCAATATCGATGTTGTAAATTACCAAATAGTCACCGGCTTCTGTGAATTGATAAGATGTACTGTCCTTTGAGCTGTTTGATCGTGTCGGTATTTCGTTATTAATAAAACTGTAGGCAATACCACTCCCTCTCAGGTTGTGTCTTTTCCTGTAAATAGTCCAGCTGAAGCCTGCATTGGCAGTGTCTACCCGGTCTATTATCGGAGAAAAGTCGTTGATGAATATGGGGTATTTCGTTTCCGGTTCTAAGCATAAAAAGTCCAATTCACTTTCCAACTCCATATTTCCATTGATGTTTACAAAGTCTTCAATAAGACTGTCTCGGTAAACGAATGCATTTCCACATTCTATGGGCTTTATGACTTTTACATATAGATCATAGGAGCCTTCCAATTCTAGAGCGAAGTATCGTGATTGATTTAGGCCTAATGCAGTTATTTTCCTGTCATCAGGACCCATTACTGCCCATTCGTAGATGTACGTATTTTGAAGACTGTCGTTGTTGAAACTTTTGGGTGTGAAGTTGAATATAGAACATCGATCGCCCGCTTTGGTGAAATCGATATTTATGGAGTCGGATTCATTTGCTGGGTTGGTGTTTGTTTCTTTTGGATAAAGGGTTGAGCTTCTTGTGGCTTGTAAATCTATTGCGTATTGGCAGGTTTTATCATCAGATAGGTTGATGTCTAAGTATACCTTTCGGATGTTAGTGTCAAATAGGCTTTTAATCGTTATTTCAGTAGAGTCTTCATTGAAGGCAAGTTGATAATTCAAAACGTTTGGACTTGTCGACCAAACAAAGTCGTCAACTGAGTCGTAGAAAGGTTTTTCGTCTAAGGGCCAAACGAAGTCATCATCAGAGTAACCATTGATGCCGAACGTGAAAGACGCTCCGGGGATACATTGATTTTCTTCTATCACTTTGATGGAGAATTGATCACATAGAGCTTGGTCAGATTGAGCAAAACTGACGATGTGGGAAATAAATAATACGAGGAGGACGTATGAGCGTTTTAACATAGTAGTGGGCAAGTTTTGCTTAAAAATAAATAAAAAAAAGTGAACGGACTTTGTCGACTCATAAGAACCAAGAAACCAGGGGGTAAATGGGCTTTATGAAGTCGGTTTTGAGGGAACTAAACCCGCATTTAAAATAGTATCTTTAAACCGAAATTAAAACCGACACATGATACTTTCTCTGAAAGAACAATTTGGTACTGTATTTGAAGAAGCTCTTCTGAATGATATTGCTCAGGTAGGAACGCTTCGTGAAGTTCCTGCTGATGTGGAATTAATGGATATTGGTGAGGTCATTAAGGGAGTTCCTTTGGTGCTCTCTGGAGCGGTTAAAATATCTCGTGAAGACGTCAACGGTGATGAGTTGTTGCTTTACTATTTAGAGTCGGGCGATTCGTGTACACTAACTTTTGCATGGGAGTTGGGGCAAACGCGAAGTAAGATTCGTGCCGTTACTGAAACGCCTACTAAATTGATTATGATACCGCTTTCTAGAATGGAACTTTGGTCTGATCGTTATCCGACTTGGCGAAAATTTTTGTTAAAAAGCTATCAGGAGCGCATGGATGAACTTCTGGAAACCCTAGATAGCGTTGCTTTTGATCAGTTGGAAGCGCGTTTGTGGAATTATTTGCTGGAGAAAAATCGAATTTCAAAACAAAACCCAATCTCCATTACTCACCAGAGCATTGCGCATGATTTGTACAGCTCTAGAGTGGTTATTTCACGTTTGCTAAAACGTTTAGAACGCGCTGGAAAACTTCGATTGCATCGGCATGCCATTGAGCTCAACCTCCCTCTGTAACCTAGGTCACTGTATTATTTAAAAGAGACCTGTATTTTTGTGCCTATATGAAGCACTTGCAGCAGTTATTTCCCATATTATCATGGGGGAGGTTTTATTCTAAAAATGCCTTTAAGGGTGATTTTTTGGCGGGAATAACCGTCGGGATTCTTTTGGTTCCTCAAGGGATGGCCTACGCCATGCTTGCTGGATTACCTCCTGTATACGGTTTGTATGCTGGTTTTTTTCCACCCTTAATATATGCCATAATGGGTACTTCTCGACAATTGGCTGTTGGGCCTGTTGCGCTAGATTCGTTATTGGTTGCTTCTGGTTTGGGTGCATTATCTCTTTCCAACTCGGGTGAATATATAGTAAGTGCTATTTTTTTAGCTTTTTTAGTGGGTTTGCTACAGATGATTCTGGGAGGTTTAAGACTCGGATTTTTGATTCGTTATTTATCAAAACCCGTTGTCAGTGGCTTTTCATCTGCAGCAGCCCTGATTATTGGTTTGAGTCAGGTAGATGCTGTGTTTGGATTTTCAATACCCACTACTTTTGACATTCAAACGCTGTTTTTTCAAATTACAGAGATTTTTTCTACCGCTCTTCCGATAAGCTTTTATGTGGGGTTTGGAGCCGTAGTTTTCTTATTGCTTTTCAAACGTTTTCACCCTCAATTCCCCGCAGCACTAATTTTGGTGTGTATTGCTACACTTTTGTCTTTTCTGTTTGGTTGGGAGCATTATGGCGTTGACGTTGTCGGTTTTATTCCTGAGGGTTTGCCTGAAATGAAGATTCCTGTGGTTTCTGTTTCCCAATGGGTGTCTATGGCGCCATTGGCACTTACGATAGCATTGATAGCATTTATGGAGGCCTTGTCGGTGGGAAAGACCTTAGAAGAGAAAAATAATCAATCTTTATTGAGACCCAATCAAGAGCTTATAGCCTTAGGTGCCTCAAATCTTATAGGTTCAATTTTTCAGTCTTATCCGATCAGCGGTGGTTTTTCTCGATCGGCCGTTAATCATCAATTGGGAGCAAAAACAGTTTTTTCTGGGTTTATTAGTGCTTTGGTTGTGGGATTGGTATTGCTGTTTTTTACTGACTATTTCTATCATTTGCCCATGGCAGTATTGGGAGCTATCATTATTGTAGCCGTATTTCAGCTCATCAACCTGAGTTATCCAAAAGAATTGTGGCAGAATCATCGTGTTGAGTTTTACATCCTGTGCATTACTTTTTTTAGTACCCTTATCTTGGGCATCAAGTATGGAATTCTTTTCGGCGTATTCAGTGCTTTAGCACATATGGTTTACAAAAGTTCAAAACCGCATATTGCTGTCCTGGGGAGAATTGTAGGAACGAATCATTTTAAAAATATTTCGCGTTTTTCAGCCGATGTGATGACGTATCCAAACGTATTGATTCTTCGTTATGACGGTTCTCTTTTTTTTGGTAATCAAGGGTATTTCAAACAAAAAGTAGAGGCTCTTATACGGAAACAAAACGCACCTGTAAAACATGTAATTATCGATGCGGGACCGATTCATTATGTAGATGCTACTGCCATGCATATGTTGCATAAATGGATTTTGGACCTGCAGAGAAATCAAATTTCGGTATTCTGGACTCATGTAACAGGTCCTGTTCGTGATGCTTTTTATAAAGGGGGGCTGGTTGAAGCTGGGCAAGCCACTTTTTTTTCCAGTTTAGATGCTGCTGTGAAACACCTTCATGGGGAGGCTCCTAATCTCAATGATGAAATGATATCCAATCAAGTAAATCAATAAATAAATCTAATGCCTATGATAATTGAACAAATATATACGGGTTGCCTCTCACAGGGATCCTATTACATTGAAAGTAGAGGGGAAGCGGCACTCATAGATCCGCTTCGAGAAGTACAACCCTATCTCAACAAAGCCGCTAAAGGCGGGGCCCACTTCAAATATATTTTTGAAACGCATTTTCATGCCGATTTTGTGAGTGGTCATCTAACACTCTCAAAAGAAACGGGTGCACCTATTGTTTTTGGTCCTCAGGCAGAAACTGAGTTTCAAGCGTTGATTGCTGAAGATGGTCAAGAATTTAGCCTTGGCGATTTAAAAATTATTGTATTACACACCCCCGGTCATACCCTAGAGAGTACTTGTTATTTATTGCGAGATTCTTTCGGAAAAGACATTGCTTTATTTACTGGAGACACCCTTTTTTTAGGGGATGTAGGCCGACCGGATTTGGCCCAGAATCAAGACGAAAGCGCCGAAGATTTGGCGGGAATTCTATACGACAGCCTTCGGACAAAAATAATGCCTTTGGACGATGATGTCCTTATTTATCCTGCTCATGGTGCTGGCTCGGCTTGTGGTAAGAATATGACAAAAGGTACGGTTGATCTATTGGGCAATCAAAAGCTCACAAATTATGCCTTACGAAGTGATATGAGTAGAGAAGAGTTTGTAAAAGAAGTAACCGATGGATTGTTGCCTCCTCCTGTATATTTTCCGCTAAACGTACAATTAAACAAGTCGGGTTATGAAGATGTAAATGAAGTTTTGGATCGAGGAAATCGCGCATTAAATCCTAATGATTTCGAGGCTTTTTCGAACCAAATCGGTGCGTTGATTTTAGATGTTCGTCATCAGAGCGATTTTGCAAAGGGGCACATTCCACAATCTATTTTTATTGGCCTTGATGGTAGTTTTGCTCCTTGGGTTGGAGCGCTTATTTCAGACCTTAAGCAACCCATATTGTTGGTATGCCCAGAAGGTCGTGAAGAAGAAGCGATTACTCGATTGTCGCGTGTTGGTTTTGATCACACCATGGGGTATCTCGATGGAAGTTTTTCCGCTTGGAAGTCCGCCGGGAAGGAGTATGACACTGTCAATGGACTTTCTGCCAAAGATGTCGCAAGAAAACGGGTTTTAGAATCCCTACCGGTATTTGATGTACGCAAGAAAAGTGAATATGTGTCGGAGCATGTTAAAGATGCCTATAATACACCCTTAGACTATATTAATGATTATTTGAATGTTTTTCCGAGTGAAAAATCGTTTTATTTGCATTGCGCTGGAGGCTATCGTAGTATGATGGCTGCATCATTGCTCAAGAAACGTGGTATTCATAACATGATTGATGTGCGTGGTGGTCTAGCAGCACTTAAAACTACAGAAATCCCTTTAACTGAATCTATTTGTCCCTCAAAACTTAAATAATGCTTAACTATTTTTTACAACCCTGGCCCTGGTACATTGGCGGGCCCTTGATTGCTTTGGTCCTATTTCTACTCGTATGGACGGGTAAGTCTTTTGGTATGTCTTCTAACTTGCGTACCCTTTGCAGTGCGATGGGAGCGGGAGGGAAGGTGCCTTTTTTTCGTTTTGAATGGAAACGACAATCTTGGAATTTAGCTGTTGCCGCCGGAACTATTGTGGGTGGTTTTATCGCTTCTCAATTTTTAAGTTCAACCACTGCTGTTGCTTTAAGCACAGACACGATTGAGAAATTATACGTTTTTGGTTTTACAGATGCCGGACAAAGTTTTATGCCCGAATACCTTTTTGGTGCAGACATGCTTTCTCAACCAAAGTCCTGGTTGCTTTTGGGCATGGGTGGCTTTCTTGTAGGTTTTGGAGCTCGATATGCAGGTGGTTGTACTTCGGGACATGCCATTTCTGGACTTAGTAATTTTCAGTGGCCCTCGTTAATTGCAGTTATCGGCTTTTTCATAGGGGGTTTATTTATGAATCATTTCATTTTACCTTTTCTATTCTAATGCGAACGTTTATTTATTTTTCAATCGGTATTTTATTTGGAGTTGTTCTGTTTAAATCAGAAGTTGCTTCGTGGTTTCGGATTTACGAAATGTTCCAATTTGACTCTTTTCACATGTACGGGGTTATAGGTTCAGCCGTTTTCTGTGGAGCTTTAAGCCTTTTTTTACTTAAAAAATTTCAGGTAAAATCAATTCTTGATGGTGAGGAAATTAGGATAGCCCCTAAACAAAATGTTTGGAAACGCTACCTCTTTGGAGGTGTGCTTTTTGGCTTGGGTTGGGCACTCGCTGGAGCATGTCCAGGTCCTATGTTTACACTTTTAGGTGCAGGGTTTTGGCCTGTTTTGCTGATTCTGTTTTCAGCACTTCTAGGAACTTATTGTTACGGGTTTTTTCGCGATAAACTTCCTCATTAAGGTTTACACTTTTCACCAATCACGAAGAAGTGTAGTACTGTCATGTTAAATAATTCACGTCTTTAATTTTCTTTTGGCATAATCGAAAATTAGTACATCGTTAAATTATAAACTATCAGTACTACACTCTAATCTTTTTCATAAGAATCAAAAACGGAATTTACAATAGAGATATGGGCAGTAGTAACATGCTTTGGCTTATCATCCCCATCTGTTTCCCATCTTTGCTATAAAGCCAAGCTCAACAGCAAACGGAGTTATCCTCTCAGAGCCGCCAAAAAGTCCTAAGAACTGATTAACTCTTCAAAGATAACTCCTTATCATCTACATTATGTAGTCTTGAGCTGATCTTAGAACTAATTGGC
The DNA here is from genome assembly GCA_029247585.1 of Flavobacteriales bacterium. Classification (GTDB taxonomy): domain Bacteria; phylum Bacteroidota; class Bacteroidia; order Flavobacteriales; family UBA7430; genus UBA7430. The sequence goes on from JAQWKY010000026.1 coordinate 7,724, forward strand.
TTCAACAAATATAATAATTAATATAAATAATTAATACGATTTAATAAATTATTTTTTATTGATTGAAGGATGTTGCCTGTTCAAATCATTGTGGGTGAATGGTTAAAATACATTTCCCTTTTATAACACGTACGCTGCAGACTTTGTTAGGAGCGGTAATCTTGTTTTAAATATTGTATTTTTGCAAAAAAAATAACTCATGCCAGAATCAAAAATTTATGATATTACCATCGTTGGAGGCGGAATTGTTGGCTTAGCTACGGCTTATAAACTACAGTGTAAGTTTCCTAATTTAACCCTGGCAGTGTTAGAGAAAGAACCGCATCTTGCTTCCCATCAAACTGGCAGAAATTCGGGAGTCATTCATTCGGGTTTGTATTACCGACCGGGGTCCTATAGAGCGCTCAATTGTGTTAATGGAAGAAAACAATTGGTTGCTTTTGCCAAAGAATATGGTATTGATTATGATGTTTGTGGAAAGATTGTTGTTGCTACCAATGATGAAGAACTTCCTCGTTTAGAAAAAATACGAGAAAATGGTTTAAAAAATGGTCTTGTTGGAATAGAGGTCATTGATAAGAAGCGTATCCGAGAGATTGAACCTTATATAGAAGGCATAAAAGCACTTTGGGTTCCCGAGTCAGGAATTATTGATTTTAGAGGTGTTACTTTAAAGTTGGCCGAATTGATTAAAGGGATTAATCCGGCTTCAGAAATACTCACTAATTGTGAAGTTTTACAGTTTGAGAAAGGAGATATTTCATCTATTTCAACCACCAAAGGGCTTCTTAAATCTCGATATATGGTTTTTTGTGGTGGTTTGCACTCTGATCGACTGGCACGAAGAGATAAAGTACGTTTAGATATGCGTATTGTTGGCTTTAGAGGTGATTACTACGACTTGACAGAGCAGGGGATGAAGAAGATTAAGAATTTGGTTTATCCGGTCCCCAATCCTGAATTTCCTTTCTTAGGCGTTCATTTTACGCGAATGACTGATGGTACTATTGAGTGCGGTCCTAATGCCGTTTTCACTTTTAAGCGCGAGGGGTACGGTAAAACAGACTTTAGTCTTAAAGATACTATGGAAGCACTAGTTTATAAGGGAACATGGAAACTGTTCTTTAAGCACTGGCGTTTTGGTTTGAATGAATACAAACGAGCTTTTTCCAAGCGTTTGTTCTTAAAACAATTGCAACGAATGTGTCCTAGTTTAACTATGGATGATATCAAACCGGGTCGGTCGGGTGTTCGAGCTATGGCATTGGGAGATTCAGGGGATGTCATTGATGATTTCAAAATTGAATACAAAGATCGCAGTATTCATGTTTTAAATGCTCCTTCTCCCGCAGCAACTGCCTGTTTATCTATTGGAGACGAGGTTACCTCTTTGGCTGAGAAACATTTTGGCTTGTAATTTTGGGCTATTTATTGCCTTATAATACCGGTGTAAACGATAATTCCCCTTATTTTATAAACTTAGAATCATTGTGTTTTTCAGCTATTTTTAGTGTGGAAAATATGTGTGAGCAATGGATTCTTTTATCTTTGCAGATTATTGAAAAATATGAAGGAAAAACTTTCTATATTGATTAAGAATGAGAGCGCAGCTTTAGAAGTTGTAGTATTGGGTATTGCTGAAGATTTTGGAGGTGAACCTTCCATTACTGAGGCTTACGACCCAAAGTCTAAAGAGCATATCAATGCGGGTACTTTTCCGATGGAAAGTGATCTCGTCAATGAAATGGAAGCCTTCAATGAGGTCTTCAAGAAATACAATATTGCGGTATTTAGACCCGAGAATCTTCAAAATTACAACCAGATTTTTAGTAGAGATATCGCTTTTGTGATTGATGATAAGTTCATCATACCTAACATTATTGAAAAACGTGCAAAGGAGTTTCAAGCTATTGCATCGATAGTAGAGCAGGTAAATCCGGTATCGATTGTGAGAATGCCTCAGGGTGCTTCTGTAGAGGGTGGTGATGTTATGCCCTGGGATGATTGCATTTTTGTGGGCGTTTCTGATGATGATGATTTTGAAAAATATACCGTTGCTCGAACCAATTACTCGGGTGTTGCTTTTTTACAAAAGACCTTCCCAAATCGAACGGTTGTTTCTTTTGAATTGAATAAATCGGATACAGATTCGCGTAAAAATGCCTTGCACTTAGATTGTTGTTTTCAACCTTTAGGGAAAGGGCAAGCTGTGATTTATCCGGGAGGATTCAAAAATCCGGATGATGTTGCCTTTCTTGTGGATTATTTCGGTGAAGAAAACATCATTGAGATCGACAATAATGAGATGTATCATATGAACTCTAATTTATTTTCTATTGGTCCTGAAATTGTTGTCTCTGAAAAACGATCAACTCGTTTGAATGCAGAGTTACGTCGACGTGGATTTACTGTAGAAGAGATTCCCTACTCAGAGATTTCTAAAATGCAAGGTTCTTTACGATGTTCTACTTTACCTTTAAGACGAAAGCATCATGACTAAAGGTTTAGCTTCTAGTGTGATGATGATTCGTCCGATTGCTTTCCGATACAATGAGCAAACGGCTACGAACAACCACTATCAAAAGATTTTGAGTGAACTTAGTAGTGAAGAGGTTCAGAGACGGGCACTTGATGAATTTGACACCCTTGTTGCGCATTTGAGGTCTCGTGAAATTGAAGTTGTTGTTGTGCAGGATACGCTTGAGGAAGATACTCCGGATTCAATATTTCCAAACAATTGGATTTCTTTTCATGATGACGGTCGTGTGGGTTGGTACCCTATGTTTGCTGAAAATCGTCGTCTAGAACGAAGAAAAGAAATTCTGACGCTTTTAAAAGAGCAACACCAATTTTTAATTAGTGAAGTGGTAGACTTTTCTCACTATGAGAGTGATGGATGTTTCCTCGAGGGAACGGGATCTATGTTGTTGGACCGCGTTAATAAGATTGCCTATGCAGCCCAATCTCTGAGAACAGATGCTCGAGTTTTGGAAGGTTTTTGTCGAAGCTTTGGCTTTAAGTCTCTGACGTTTAAATCTTATCAAACTGTAGATTCAGAGCGATTGCCTATTTATCATACGAATGTTATGCTCTCTTTAGGGGATCACTTTGCGGTTTTATGTGCCGATAGCATAGATGATTCTGTAGAAAGAAATTCTTTGATTGATTGCCTTAAAGATTCAGGAAAAGAAGTAATTTTCATCACTGAAGATCAAAAGCATCGATTTGCTGGAAATGTGATGCCTGTAGTCAACAAATCAGGAGAAAAATACTTGGTGATGTCAACCACAGCACATCAATCATTATATCCAGAGCAAATCAAACAAATAGAAAAACATTGCCAAATACTTTCCACCCCCTTAGACACCATTGAGGCTTGTGGTGGCGGTAGCGCTCGTTGTATGATGGCAGAACTATTTTTGCCTAAAAACGCACAAACGAAATGAAAGACTTAGAAATAAAGCTTATTGAACCGATTGTTAAAGCTGTGAAAGCGATTTTCGGTGTTGACTTCCCAGTAAATCAGATTAATTTCCAAACCACCCGAAAGGAATTTGATGGCGATATTACTTTAGTTGTTTTTCCAGTGGTTCGCTTTTCAAAGAAAAGTCCAGAGCAAACGGCTGAAGATTTGGGCGAATACCTTGTTAGAGAAGTCCAATTTGTAGAGGCTTACAATGTTCTTAAAGGTTTTTTGAACTTGGTCATTTCAGATTCGTATTGGTTGGAATCTTATGCTTCGGCCTATCAAAAAAGTGATTATGGATTTGTGAAAACCGACGATTCCGCTCCATTAACCATTGTGGAGTATTCATCTCCTAACACCAATAAACCCTTGCATTTGGGCCACATCCGAAATAATTTATTGGGCTATTCTGTTGCCGAAATCATAAAAGCCAGTGGTACGCGTGTTAAGAAGGTGCAAATCATCAATGATCGTGGGATTCACATTTGCAAGTCCATGTTAGCTTGGAAAAAGTTTGGTCAAGGAGAAACTCCTGAGTCATCCGGTTTGAAAGGCGATCATTTGGTAGGGAAGTATTATGTGCGTTTCGATCAGGAATACAAAAAAGAAATTTCGAATTTGCTTGTAGAAGGCAAAACAGAAGAGGAAGCGAAGAAAGAAGCTCCTATATTGAAAGAAGCTCAACAAATGCTTCGTGCATGGGAGTCAAAAGACGAAGAGGTTGTGGATCTTTGGACAAGGATGAATCAGTGGGTTTATTCAGGATTTGATACTACCTACACCCGTTTAGGGGTAGATTTTGATGCGAATTATTACGAAAGTGAGACCTATTTATTGGGTAAGAAATACGTAGACATTGGTCTTGAAAAGGGTGTTTTTTATCAGAAAGAAGACGGCTCGGTATGGGTTGATTTGACCGATGAAAAGCTGGATCATAAGTTGCTTTTGAGAGGAGACGGAACAGCCGTTTATATGACGCAAGATATCGGTACTGCCATTCAAAGACATTTAGACTTTGATTTCAATAAAATGGTCTATACGGTAGGGAATGAACAAGATTATCACTTTAACGTTTTATTTAAAGTACTAAGTCGTTTGGGTTATTCTTGGGCTAAGGATTGTCGTCATTTGTCTTACGGAATGGTCGATTTGCCAAGTGGAAAGATGAAGTCGCGTGAAGGTACTGTGGTTGATGCTGATGACTTAATGGAAGAAATGGTTACTACGGCAAAGTCTATTTCCGAGGAACTTGGTAAGTTAGATGGTTTTGATGAGGAACAATTGGCATCGGTTTACGAAACGATTGGTCTGGGTGCCTTAAAATATTTCATTTTGAAAGTGGACCCTAAAAAGCGCATGGTGTTCAATCCATCTGAGTCTATAGACTTTAACGGACATACCGGACCTTTTATACAGTACACACATGCACGAATATGTTCTTTACAACGAAGGGCAGAATCCTCTGGAATTGTATTAAAACCTGAATCGGAGCTTCACCCGAAAGAAAAGGAACTTTTAAAGGTGATTTTATGTTATCCTGATATCATTCAAGAAGCTGCTAAGGATTGTAGTCCTGCCGTACTTGCCAATTACACCTATGATTTGGTGAAAGAGTACAATCAGTTTTACCAGCAAGTACCTATTTTCGGTACTCAAAGTGAAGACGATAAGGCCTTTCGTATTGGCCTATCAAGTATGGTTGGGAAAGTAATTTCTTCTTCCATGTGTTTATTGGGAATTACGGTTCCTGAACGAATGTAAATTGATTATTTTTGACGCTAATCTCGTAGACGATGTTTGAAAATTTATCCGAAAAATTAGACAAAGCTTTTTCCGTACTCAAAGGGCATGGAAAGATTACAGAAATTAATATTGCAGAAACGCTGAAAGAAGTTCGAAGAGCTCTTTTAGATGCCGATGTTAGTTATAAAATTGCCAAAGATTTTACCAAAAAAGTAAAAACAAAGGCCATCGGACAAGATGTGTTAACCACACTCAAGCCCGGTCAGTTGATGGTAAAGCTTGTTAAGGATGAGTTAACCGAGTTGATGGGCTCTCAGGTAGAAGGACTCAATTTAGAAGAGAAAACGTCTGTAATACTTATTTCTGGGCTCCAGGGTTCTGGTAAAACTACTTTTACGGGGAAGCTTGCTTTGTTTCTGAAGTCAAAAAAATCAAAGAAACCCTTATTGGTAGCTTGTGACGTGTATCGACCAGCGGCCATCAATCAGCTCGAAATTTTAGCCGAGCAGGTAGGGGTAGATGTCTTTACCGATAAAGAAAGTAAAGACCCCGTAGCTATTGCTAAGTCAGCTG
>JAQWKY010000028.1 GCA_029247585.1 Flavobacteriales bacterium
TGTAATTATTTGATGATTGAGTGAATATGTTCTGTGTACTGTAGTGGCGACATGGCTTCGTAGCCAGTACGACCAATTTCATTCTTATACGCATCCATAAGGATTACGGTAGGATACGATCTGATTTGAAATTTTCGAGCAAGTTCAATTTGCTTTAGTGGTAAGACTCTTTTTTTCTTTGGGAAGTCGAGCTCAAGCAACACCAGGTTTTCCTTGGCATAATTGATGAAGTCCTCTTGAACTAAAATCTGACGGTCTAGTTTATGGCACCAGCTGCACCAGTCTTTACCCGTAAAAAAGACAAAAATGGATTTACCCGTATTCTTGGAAGCCATGAGTGCTTTATCAACATCTGTAAACCATAGTTTTTCTGTGTCTTGAACTTCCTTTAACTGAACTTTTTCTCGGACTTCAGAATTGCTGGAATTCATTTGACAAGAAACACTGAATAGAATGACCGTTGCAAAAAATATTTTTTTCATGTTCTTGTTTCGATTTTACAGGGCTAAAGTAAGCAATTATTACGAGCAATGAGAAGGGATAATTCTGCCTATTTTTGCTTTTCAATTTATCCCCCTTGAAAACATCATTCTTTATTCTACTGCAATCCTTATATTTGCTTTGATATTGAATTTATGGCAAGATTATTGGCATTGGATTATGGAACTAAACGCGTGGGTGTTGCAATTACCGACGAGTTACAGATGATTGCTTCTGGCCTTTGTACGGTTAGAACCCATGATTGTATGGATTTTTTAAAAGAATACATCTCTAAGGAGGCTGTCTCTGCTATTGTTATGGGTCTCCCTAAGGATTTAAACAATCAGAAAACAGATTCTACACCCTACGTTAAAGGTTTTGCCAAACAATTGAGAAAGCAGTTTCCCGGATTGGAAGTACACTTTGTAGACGAGCGTTTTACTTCTAAAATGGCTTTTCAATCGATGATTGACGGTGGATTGAAAAAGAAAGCTAGACAAAATAAAGCCTTGGTTGATGAAGTGAGTGCTACGCTCATTTTACAATCTTTTATGGAACAAAGAAATTTTAATTTTTAACTATGTTTTTACCTATTGTAGCCTACGGAGATCCGATTCTAAAACAAGTTGCTGAAGATATATCTTCCGACCATCAGAACCTAAAGGAGCTTATTGAGAACATGTACGAAACCATGTATGCATCTCATGGAGTAGGTTTGGCAGCCCCTCAAATAGGGCAGTCTATCCGAATATTTGTCATTGATTGTTCCCCTTTTGAAGAAGATGAGCCTGAATTGTCTGGGTTTAAAAAGACCTTCATCAACGCCGAAATTTTGGAGGAAGAGGGAGAAGAGTGGCTTTTTAAAGAAGGTTGTTTAAGTATTCCTGAAGTGCGCGAAGAAGTTTCTCGACAACCTAAAATTACCATCCGCTATTTCGATGAAGATTTTGTGGAACACACAGAGACCTACGAGGGTCTTGCTGCTCGTGTTATTCAACACGAGTACGATCATATTGAAGGTATTTTATTCACTGACTATCTATCTCCACTTCGAAAACGAATGATTAATAGACGTTTGGGAGATATTAGAGATGGTAAAATAACCCCTGAATACAGGATGCGTTTTTACAAATCAAAAAAGCGAAAACGATGAGGTGTTTAAGCTCTTGTTTGATATTCTTATCTGTTTTAACCTCTTGTGTTGATCGAGAAAAATACGACTATCGGCACATCGTAAAGTTAGAATCACAGCTCTTAGAACAACAAGTACTTGAATATGATTCTGCCTATGCTGAACAACTGCTTCAAGCTTACCGTATCTTTCTGAGTTCTCATCCTACCTCTTCAAAAAAAACCGAGCTTTTGTTCAAATACGCAGAGGTTTTAAAAGGGCAGGGCAGTTGGTTGGATGCTGCTGAAATCTTCCACCAAGTTCATGACTTGCACCCAGAATCTTCATTAGCACCTTTGGCATTATTTCATCAAGCTCATTGTTTTGAAATGCTTCAGCAGAAGCTCACCGCAAAAAACACCTATCAAGAATTTATTACGCGTTATCCAAATCACCCTTATATCGAACAAGCAAAGGGAATGATCGCTTTGCTACAGTATTCGGATGAAGAACTGATGCAACAATTCCAAGAATAATGTTTTTTCGAGCTCTATTGGCGATGTTTATGTTTGTGTGTGTTTTGCACGCACAGGAATCACATCGGTATTTGGTTCGTTTAAGTCCTGGTGTAGAAAAATCTGATTTACTGCAAAAAGGTGTTAACACAACTTTTGCCTACAAATCCTCCATTGAACATGCTTCATTCTTCAATGAGTTCCTTTACTTGGAGGTTTCTGATACGGCCGTTTTGGTTGAAATGATGGCTTCGGGAGATTTATTGTATTGGGAAAGTCCCCGAAAGAGAACCCTGCAATTTGAGCCTTCAGATAGTCATTCCGCCAAACAATGGCATTTGGATAAAATTCAGGCTGCATCGGCTTGGGATATTGCTAAAGGAGACAGTTCTTTCGTTTTGGGTATTGTAGACTCCGGAGTGGATTACACCCACGAAGATCTTAGAGACAATCTTGCCTACAATCACGATGATCCGCTTAACGGTCTGGATGATGATGGGGATGGATATATTGATAATTACTACGGATGGGATTTTGGTTCCGACGATTGGAACCCAATGATTGAGGAAGCTAGCGAGCACGGATCTGTGATTGCAGGGGTTGCCTCGGCGGCTACAGACAATGAATTGGGCAGCGCATCGCCCGCCTTTCATTGCCGATACTTACCGGTTAAAGTTACGGATTCTAGTGGACAGATTAGGCATACTAACGAAGCGATACTTTACGCTGCAGAAATGGGTGCACAGGTGATTAATTGTTCTTTCGGTAGCCCTGAGTACCGACAATCTGAGGCAGATGTGATTCAATACGTGACAAATGTTATGGATGTTTTAGTCGTTGCATCTGCCGGTAATGGAGGTGCTGATGCTCTTTTTTATCCTGCTGCACTGGATTTGGTGCTTGGCGTAGGGGCGACGGATGAATATGACCAAAAAATAGCCATCTCTAATTACGGTTCGAGTGTGAATATTATGGCCCCTGGAATGGCTATTTACGGTCCTAACACAGGCAATCAGTACAGATACAGCAATGGAACCTCAGTATCATCGGCTATCGTCTCAAGTTCAGCCGTGTTATTACGTTCGCATTACCCGAATGAAACGGCTTTTCAAATCAGAAGAAGATTGCAAGATTCTGCAGACGACATTGATGCGTACAATCTTCAATACAAAGGGCTTTTGGGGGCTGGACGTCTCAATTTAGTTAAGGCACTTCTGTATACCTCTCCCGTACCTGAAGAGCCTCTTTCGATCACACTACGTCCCAATCCGAATTCTGGAGTTTTCAAGTTGGATTTGTACCTTCAAGAACTGGGAAATTATCAACTATCTGTTTTCGATGTCTACGGAAAGTTGTATTATCGCGAAGATTTTGGTGCAGACACCAATTTTATTGAAAAGAGTTTAACCTTAGAACATCTGAATCAAGGTTGCTACATCGTACAAGTTTCGAACTCAAAAGTTAAATCGAGTTCCTTGTTTGTGGTCTTTGATTAGGTGTTAAACTAAAATAATCAGAAATGAATATTGACGGAATCATTGCAGTTTCAGGAAAACCAGGCCTTTACAAAGTCATTGGGCAAACTAAAAATGGTGTGATTGTAACCAGCTTGTCTGACGGTAAAAAGATGGCCATGTCTTCAACTTCCCAGATGAGTGCATTGCAAGACATTGCTATTTATACGTATACTGAAGAAATTCCTTTGGTGGATGTTCTTGAAAAAATCCGAATTAAAGAAGAAGGAAAGGCGGCTATAGGTCACAAATCTTCAGCAGCTGTACTGTCTGATTATTTTAGAGAAGTATTGGAGGATTACGATGAGGATCGCGTATACTCATCAGATATTAAAAAAGTAATTTCTTGGTACAACACCCTTCAAAGAGAAGGTTTGGCTGTTGAATCTGTAGAGGAAGAAGCTCAAGTAGAAGAAGTGAAAGAAAAGACGGAAGAGAAAAAGCCCAAAGCCAAATCAAAAGCTACAACAAAGTCTAAAACCACATCTAAGACAAAAGCTAAGCCCAAGAAAAAGTAGACTTATTTCCCATTCTACTTGTTTGAAAAAGCGAATTAAAACACAAAAAATATGTACTTTTGAAGGCCCCAAATGGGGTCTTTTTTATTTAGATTGATAAGTCCATGAGAAACTTTTTACCTGAAGATTTAACGATAAACAGCTGGGAGCAAATCCAAAGCTATTTTGAAGATTTAAAACAACGAGAAATTCACTCTGTTGCAGACCTTAAAACCTGGTTGAAAGACCGCAGTGAGCTGGATGCTGTACTATCGGAAGACATGGCTTGGCGCTACATCAAAATGAATATGGATACCACGGATGAGGATTTGCAAAAGTCTTTTCGGTTTTTTGTGGAGAAAATCAGTCCCAATACAGCTCCTTATGATCATGGGTTTAACACCAAGTTGGTGGCGTCTCCTTATCTGGATGATCTTGATGCTGAGGGATATGACATTTACCTCAGGGCGGTAAAAAATTCCATAAAACTTTATAGAGAAGAAAACATACCCTTGTTTACTTCCCTAGCCAATAAGGCACAGAAATTCGGAGAAATTTCAGCACAAATGATGGTGAACATCGATGGTAAAGAAATGACGCTTCAGCAAGCCGGAGTGCTGCTCAAAAATACAGATCGTGCCAAGCGAAAAGAGGCTTTTGAGAAAATCAATGCACGTAGGTTGGAGGACAAGACTGCTCTAGATGAACTTTTGGATACCTTGATTACAGAACGAGAACAAGTGGCTAAAAATGCCGACTTTGAAAACTTTAGAGATTACAAGTTCCAAGCCATGGGGCGTTTTGATTATAGCAAAGAAGATTGTTTTAAGTTCCACGAATCGATTGAAAAGGAAATTGCACCCCTAATCAGCGAAATACAAACAGAACGTTTAGAGAGCTTGGATGTAGCGCGTTTAATGCCTTGGGACATGCAGGTGGATCCAAACGGCAATGAACCTCTAAAACCCTTTGAAGGCGGTGAGGAGTTGTTGGATAAATGCATCGAATGTTTTGATCGTATTCGACCTTATTACGGTGCTTGTTTGCGTGAAATGAAAAAAATGGGGCATCTGGATTTGGTCTCTCGGAAAGGGAAGGCTCCTGGAGGGTTTATGTATCCGCTCTATGAGACGGGCGTTCCATTTATCTATATGAACGCGGTGGGCTTACTCAGAGATGCCGTTACCATGGTACACGAGGGCGGTCATGCCATTCATTCTTTTAAAACCAAAGATTTAGAGCTTACCGATTTTAAAAGCACCCCATCTGAGGTGGCTGAATTGGCATCCATGAGTATGGAACTTATTTCTATGGAACACTGGGACGTTTTCTTTAGCGATAAAGAAGAGTGGCGACGTGCACGTAAGGAACAATTACAAGGCGTTTTGGCGACCTTACCTTGGGTGGCTATGGTGGATGAGTTTCAGCATTGGTTGTATGAAAATGCGGGACACAGCCATGAAGAACGACACAACAAATGGTTGTCCATTTCCAAACGCTACGGAACTGGACTGGTAGATTGGTCGGCTTACGAAACTGAGCATAAAACCGCTTGGCAAAGGCAATTGCACATTTATGAAGTTCCGTTTTACTACATCGAATATGGCATGGCACAACTAGGGGCTATTGCGGTTTGGCGAAATTACAAACAAAACCCTGAAAAGGCTCTGGATGCCTACGATAAAGCCTTAAGGTTAGGTTATACCAAAACGATTGGGGAGATTTATGCTGCGGCAGACATTAAATTTGATTTTTCTGCTACTTACGTGAAAGAACTGGCAGATTTTGTAAAGCAAGAATTGGAGCTGCTAAAGGATTAGCTTTTTTGCCTTATTCCATTTCACAGCCTCTTTTATATCTTCATAGTTTCTGTTTTACAACAGAAGCGTGAAAACTATTTGCCTGTCTTCCAATCGAGTATAAAATGAAGTGAAAAAATATGATTTTTTTTTCGTGATGCGTTTGCAAGCCTTGAAAAATCATCTATATTTGCAGCGCTGATAAAGACAAGTTCTTTAGTAAAAATTGGTCTGGTAGTTCAGTTGGTTAGAATACCTGCCTGTCACGCAGGGGGTCGCGAGTTCGAGTCTCGTCCAGACCGCAGCAAAAATGAAAAACTCCTCCGTTAATTCGGAGGAGTTTTTTTATGGGAAGATATTACGTGTATATATTGTATTCAGTGCGTCTATCAAAGTTTTACAAGGGCTCGACTTCTAATTTAGAGATGAGATGGGCTTGTTCATGTACATAAGCTAACCATTCTTTAAAGGATCTCTTTTTTTCGCAAGAGAACACAATTTTAAACTCCATAGTAAGGTGTTTGTTTAAAAATGATAAGATGTAGTGTTTGCCAGAATTGGCTGAGAATAGTAATGGGTGTATTATCGCTTAGTAATGTTCTACTAATATAGTATTATTTTTTTGAATTATAAAATTATTCCCAATAACCGTATTTGGGTAAGATTTTTGTTAGTTTTTTGTAGGTATCTAAAGAAATTTTGTGATTTCCGTTTACGTGTGAATTAATTGTATTCTGTGTAAGTTCAGCTTCATTTTCTAAGACCGCGAAATGTAAGTATGCTTTTCTTTCTGTCAAATTTTTTTTACGTTCTTAGCTTTTCTTGTTTTTTTTACCCAGCCAAATGGATGCAAAGCAGGATTGACTAAGTTCATGTGTTTAGGAGAGAGTATTATATTCTTTTTTGCAAGCCTGGTAAGTGTTTGTGTACCCAAACCATTTTTGAGCTCAATTTGGGTTAAGTTGAGGGCAGGTCGGTCTTGAAGCCATCTTTTTAAGTTAATAGCCTCGGTAATTTCATTGATGTGAAGCTCTTGCCATTTTTTCCATTTTTTTGATTGTTGTAATGCTTGTATGTATTCTCTATTAGATTCTATTGTGTCTATGATGCAGAAGCGTTTTTTGGAAGTCATAAATTCTATTTTTCTCAAACGAATTTAGTTTTTTTTTATACTAATGCGTTTTCTTTTGCTCTGATTTCTTTTAATCGGCCTTTTTTCTTAATTATCTCGTTTAATGAAATTAAGGTAGTTCCACCTATTGTATATAAAAATATAGTTTTATACATTTATTTATTATAAACCAAAAAGTTCTTAAACGTATGAAATGTAAAAATCTATTTACCGTAATGTCCTTTGTTGGGATCTTGTTGTTGACTTCATGTGATAAAAGTACGCAGCCATCAGCTCTGGAGGGGCAAAAAATTAATTTTGAAGAATTGTTAAATCATGTCAATGAAAATATTGAAGTTGATGACCACAAAGAATTGCATATTGAATTTGAGTTTGATAAAGGAAAAGAAGAGGTTTTAGTTTCTAAGGTTTTTCAGCAAGATTTTCCAGAACATTTCATTCCAATAGATTTGAATGACAATGTAAGACAATCAAAATACTCCATCAGTTGCGACAATGGAGCAAGCTCGTGGGATAACGATTGCAACAAACCTATGGCATGTGCCAGGCTCGTTAAAAGATGTTTGGATCAAGGGGGTTGTGCAAATGTCTGCGCGGCAAGAATCGTTTATTACAAACCTATGAGGCACTTTGTTATATACAGAAAGCATGCCAGTCATTCGCTCTAACGTCACCATTACTCTTCGGTAACAGAGGCTTTTTTATTGGGAAAAAACGGTTGATTCATTGTTCTGAATTTTCCAGTGATTTAATTTTAGTAAAAAATAAGGTTCTGTCAGCTTATGAAAATGAGGAGCTTAGCTCTTTAGAATTTAACTCTTTGCTTGTGACTTTTGGTGTGTTTGATAGTTCGGCACGGTTTTGGGCTCCTATCGAAAGTGGAGGTGTTGGAACAGGCCATAGCGTATTGGTTAGAGCACATAGTGAGGATGGAAAAAGATTTTCATATAGTTGGCGTGGTGCTGTTACAAGTGATGCTGCATCTGCTGGGGGTGGAATGATTGTATTAGCTGTATTTGGAGCTGTTTCTGGGCCTCTTGGTTGGGTAGCACTAGCTAAAGTTGCAACCGCCGCAGCTATTACATCCGCAGGACATGGAATTTTTGTAAAAAAATGTTATCATGAATTTTGTAAAAAAATTTATTTGGCTTCTACTTATTTTGCTTTTTTTGTTAGCATTTTCTTCTTACATGGGAATTACTTACATGACAAGTGATTGTTTTTTAAATTCTGAAAACAAAAGCAAACAATTGTTAAATTCATTATTTGTTGCACTATGTGGAGTAATGCCAGGAGTTTGGATGTGGTTCGATCAAAAAAAAAAGGGAAGCATTAATTAGTAGCTTTTATTTACAATTATAGTATCTATTTGTAGCTATCAAGTAAATTGCGAATCGCTTTCAAATGTTAAAAGTCCTCGTAGCTGAGGACTTTTTTTATTTTAACAATATTTTTTTGTTTGTATATAAATTTATATTCGTGTTATAAATTCTAGATCGATTCACAATAAGGATTATTCCGTTGTGAAAACATTCAAAGGGGCATCTATAGTTAAACCTATTAGGTGTCGCTTTTTTATTTCCAGCTTTAAAAATATTTTAATTTAGAAAGAGGGGCTTGTTTTTTAGGTGGATTTAAAATTGTTTTCGGAGAATTTTATCCAAAGCGACCATAACTGCATTGGTTTTGCAATTTTTGTATTTACTTTTTGCTTCGTATAAAAATTTACGAACCTCCTCGTTCTCTATTGCAATTTCAGGGTTTATTAAATGATTGTTGCAAATCATTATAAAATCAGACTCTTTCATTTTAAACTATTTTAAATTCACAATTAATTGAACAGCTTCATATATCTTGGGGGAGCTGAGATCGTAAAATGTATTTTTACCCAAGCGATTAGATTTTAATACCCCTTTATTTTTGAGTATATTTAGGTGGTGGGAGGCTATTGCTTGTTCAATTCCAAAGGATTGAATGATTTGTGTAACACTCATACTTCCAGCTTCTTGAAGTCTTAATGTGATTTTAATACGCATTGGATGACCTATAACTTTTAATTTTTCGGCAGCCGAATTGATTTTATTCATTATATTTAATTTATTATATGTATTAGTTATACATGTTATACTTTTTTTAAATGACACCCCTAAACCACTAATTCAGGGTTTTTTTTTATGTCCAATCATCAAGTTTTCTTAGTGATTCCATCACATCATAAATTTTCTAATGAAGTTTTAAATAATCTCTTTAAATTTGATGTTAGAACTTAATGTTAAAAGTTATGCAAAAAATGATTCGTGTTTTTATAGCAATTGCTTTTTTGGTGTGCATTCCCTCCAAAGCTCAAACGAGTGTTCAAGGTCAAATTGATTCCATCATGACTATTTATCCGAGTTGTACGGATTACCCCATGGAGGTCCTGTTGACTTTAGATTCTTTGTTTCAGTTGATAGAGAATCAAGCTTCAGCCGAAGAAGAACACAACCATGATGGGCATGACCACGACCATGGTGAAGAAGTTGATCTGACCCAATTATCCGATCCGAATCTCATTGCCTATTTAAATACGAACCATCCAGATTTATTGAATGAGGAAAATCAAGTAGATGCTGTAAAAGTGAGTGAAATCACCTTGTTGAATCTTGATAATTTAGGTTTGGTGAATATCAATGGACTCTCCCAGTTCACCAGTTTGCTTACGCTGTCAGTTAATGTTAACAGCTTAACAGAATTAACCGATTTGCCAGAAAGTCTTGAGAACTTGTACGCACGAAATAATCAGGTTAACTTTTTAGGAGACTTCCCCGAAAGCCTTAAAAATATTGACCTCAGATCTAATAGTCTTACCTATGTAAACCCTTTCCCTAATGGAGTTAAAGATTTAAAGCTTTGCTTCAATAACATAACTACGATTCCTGATTTACCTGATAGCTTAGAAATTTTTTATTGTGCTTACAACAACCTGAATGCACTTCCGGCTTTCCCAGAAAAGCTGAAAACAGCTCTTATTTACAACAATCAAATCAGCGAATTGGGTACTTTATCACCCGTCATCAATCAGCTGCACATTCAAAGCAATTTACTCACGGAATTGCCTGATTTGCCTGAAAGTTTGACCAGCTTAAACATTGACAATAATCCTATAAGCTGTGTCCGACAATATCCGGATGAATTAAGTTCGCAATTGAGTTCATATCCGACTTGTCAAGTTTCAGTAAGCGATTTACAAGAAAGCATCAATCCTTTCGCATTTGACATGAGTTCCGGTTGGAACATGTTTGGTTACGTATGTCCAGATTCTGTAGATGCCTTGCAGGCCCTGTCAAATATTGAAGATTTAATTGTTATTGTGAAGAATAATGAAGGCTCAGCCTACTTACCGGAATACGGATTCAATGGTTTGGGTTCATTGGTTCCCGGTCACGGTTATCAGATGAAGCTTAATGAAGGTTTAAATGATTTCCATCTTTGTGACTACAATCTTACAGAGTCAGATCACCATTCCGATCTTGAAGAGGCAAATTCTGCTTTGCAAGACAGCATCATACACTTAAGTAGTAAAATGGGCTGTAGCGATCTTTTGGCTGCCAATTACGATGAAAATGCATTGTATGACGACGGTTCTTGTACGTATGAGTGTACTGAAACTTGGGACGATATGATTGATTATTCTTGTAAGGGGACTGCCTACCCTGATGCTTGTGACCCATACATCGTTTACCGTAAAAATACCGAGGCCAATCACATTCAAAATCCAGGAGGTATTTGTTATGATGTACACCCACCTTCAAGCGGTTCGCACCGACCTATGTGGGGTAAATGGGGAAAGTACGACTATATGCCCCCACAAAGATACCTTCATAACATTGAACATGGTGGAATTGCCATCTTGTACAACCCTTGTGTTGATTCGTCTGTTATTGATGCTTTAGAGGCATTTGCATGTTCTCGTGCTGCAGATGATGGAGGCGCATTTCGCTACATATTAACGCCTTACCATGACTTGCCAACAAACATTGCCGTAGTGTCATGGGAGTGGTCTTATTTCAACAATTGCTTTGATGCTAATGGAATTTCTGACTTCGTAGATGAGCATTATAGAAAGGCTCCTGAAGATTTTTATTTTGACGGTACCTATGATAATTTATTCCAAGGGCGTTGTAATGAGTAAATAATCTTGACAACTTATCGAGTGTCACAATCTTAATACTCTTTAGGTTCATTTTGCGACTTAACTGAAATGTCATTAACATACTTGTCCTTCTGTGAGTCAAAAACTCCTGGGAAACACAGTATTTAAAGGGGTGAAATCTTAATTATGAATGATTTTAACCCTTAAGTGCTGTTAATTTAGTCTTCAAATTGGCGCTTCAGCTCAGTGTCAGCCTAGGTTTTCAGACTTGTTCACAATCTCTTCTTGATATCTAAGATTAGCTAATTACTTGAAAAACAGATAAATCGCTAATTTTGAAATACATTCGTATTCATCGGGGGATGATTCATTGTATTTCGAAAAATGTCGCTTAGTTGAGCGGCATTTTTCGTTTCCTAAAAGTCTTTAGGAATCTCCAAATTTAAATTATCTTTGCCCTTCATAATAACGACTGAATACATCATGACTTCACAAGAACTCATTGCCCTAGAAGATAAACACGGAGCCCACAATTACCATCCCTTACCTGTAGTCCTTTCCAAAGGAGAAGGGGCCTATGTTTGGGATGTTGAGGGAAGACGGTATTTTGATTTTTTATCTGCGTATTCAGCAGTAAATCAAGGGCATTGTCATCCTAAAATTGTTTCGGCTTTGAATGAACAAGCCGCTAAGTTAACGCTTACGTCTAGAGCGTTTCATAATGATGTTCTTGGGCAGTTTGAGAAGTTTGTAACCGACCTTTTCGGCTACGACAAGGTTTTGCCAATGAATACCGGAGTAGAAGGTGGAGAAACGGCGAATAAACTAGCTCGAAAATGGGGCTACTTAAAAAAGGGCATTGAAGATAATAAAGCCCGTATTCTTTTTGCCAAAGGAAACTTTTGGGGAAGAACGCTTGCAGCCATTTCCAGTTCTGATGATCCTGTTTCCTACGAAGGTTTTGGACCTTATATGCCAGGTTATGACTTAATTCCATACAACGATTTAGAGGCTTTGGAAGCGGAGCTTAAAGATCCGAATGTATGTGCTTTTATGGTAGAGCCTATTCAGGGTGAAGCAGGTGTTGTTGTTCCTGATGAGGGCTATCTTGCCGGTGTTCGCAGTCTTTGTAGTAAATACAATGTTTTGTTTATTGCCGATGAGGTGCAAACGGGTATTGCTCGTACCGGAAAAATGTTGGCTACAGATTACGAAGATGCCCGTCCGGATTTACTTATACTCGGAAAAGCATTGTCTGGAGGTGTATTTCCTGTTTCTGCAGTTTTGGCTGATGATGAGGTCATGCTTTGTATCAAGCCTGGAGAACACGGTTCTACTTTCGGAGGAAACCCACTTGCTTGTCGCGTTGCTCAAGCCGCTCTTGAAGTTGTTGTAGAAGAAAATTTAGCCGATAATGCCCAGCGTTTGGGAATTCTTTTTAGAAAGGAGCTTCAGAATATTGACAGCGATATGATTACTGAAGTTCGTGGAAAAGGACTGTTAAACGCCATTGTCATCAAACCAAAAAATGGGAAAGAGGCTTGGGATGTGTGTTTGAAGCTTCGCGATAACGGACTTCTTGCAAAACCTACGCATGGCGACATCATTCGATTTGCACCTCCTTTGGTGATTACTGAAGCGCAATTGATGGAATGTGTGGAAATCATCAAAAAGACCCTTCAGTCTTTTTAAAGCATTCTTAAATTTATCTTTTCAGGCTTTTTTTATTAGGCTCTTAAAATCATTTCTTTGAGTGCCTTTACCCATCTTGGATGCGTATTTAGGCTAGGGACTAATTCTAAGGAGTCTCCACCATTCTCAATAAAGAGCTCGTTAAACCCTTCACCAATTTCAACCGAGGTTTCCAAGCAGTCGGATACAAAGGCAGGGGAGAAGACCAAAACGCGTTTCGCACCTGATTCAGCCAGTTTTTCAACTTCCTTATCTGCAAATGGAGTGAGCCACTTGTTGTCGAGTCTGGATTGAAAACAAACACTGTATTTCGATGGGTCTAATTGAAGTTTCTCTGCTACTTTGTTTGTCGTGCTAAAGCAATTGGCTCGGTAACAGAAATGGTTGTTGTTTACTAGGGAGCAATCACATTCGTTGGCCTTGCAACCCGCAATGTCGCACTTTTTAATATGTCGCGTAGGGAGTCCGTGGTAGCTGAACAGAATGTGATCGTAAGAATCAAGATTAAATTCTTTTGCACGAGCTACAATAGATTCGATATAGCCTTCGTCTTCGTAAAATTCCGATATGATTTTTAGGTTCGGTATCACCCACCATTTTGAAATGTACTGCATGGCTTTTTCAATCGCTGTTCCACTGCTTGATGAAGCATACTGAGGGTAAAGCGGAAACAAGATGATTTCCTCGTAATGCTTCTTTTTCATCTCTGCAAGTACAGACTTTAACGAGGGCTTGTTGTAGCGCATGGCCAGGTGAACGTCGTAACTTTCTCCTAATTCCTCTTGAATCAGTTTTTGCAAATCTTGACTATGGTACAATAGGGGAGATCCTTTATCGGTCCACAACTTCTGGTATTCCTTGGCCGAGTCAAACATGCGAATGGGAACGATAAATACGTTGACAATCAGTTTGCGAAGTAGCCAAGGTAGGTCGATGACGCGGGCATCGTTAAGAAATTCTAGTAAATAGGGCCCCACACTTTTGACTTTTGGACTGTCAGGGGTTCCTAAATTGATGAGTAAGACGCCGGTTTTTTTCATAAGTAAGTTTCTGTTTGCAAAGATAAAGTGAATTTATGAATAACAGAAGACTCTTTTTCTTTTGTATAGATTTCCAAGATTTATCAATAAATTTATGTATTTCTTAACCCATTAATACTTGTGCACACGCAACGTATCTATAAAACTATATTTTTTAATAACAAAATCTTTTTTAATCGACTAAAATGCTTATATTAGCGATGTTTTAGCTCAAAATTTTAATAAAACAACTAGTTGATAAGCGAACCCCCTAGGATATGAAACGATACCTACTTTATACATTCATTTTTACTCTTTTTGGATTACCGAAACAAGCCTTTGCTCAGTGTGACTTGCCTGCAAAGTTTGAAGGCAATACAGGCTCTAACATGACGGTGATGTTGACTCCTGACTTTATTAGTTCCTTACCAATTACAACCCCTGGCACCTATTTGGTCGCTTTAACCGAAGAAGATACTTTGGTCGTAGGTAGTGAGGTTGTTGCGTCCGTGAGTCAAACCACTATTGCGATTTGGGGAGATGATAATCAGACCTCTGCGGTTGATGGCGCTGTAGCAAATGCAGAAATCTTATTCCAGTTGGTAGATGGAGATAAGTTGTATGATGTTGTAATGCCTACAGCGGTTTCTTTTACTTCGAACGGTATGTCCGTTCAATCTTCTGCTGCTACTGTGTCGTTAAATTGTGCTCCAGGTTGTACCGATTCAAATGCTGACAACTACAATGCAGAGGCTACCGAAAATGATGGCAGCTGTACCTACACCATTCCGGGTTGTACGGATGACACTGCTTGTAATTATGATGCTTCGGCTACAGAAGATAACGGCTCGTGTACTTATGCCGTAGCAAACAAAGACTGTAATGGCGCTTGCTTAAATGATATCGATAGTGATGGCGTATGTGATGAAGCCGAAATCGATGGTTGTACCGATGTTGCTGCTTGTAACTTCGATGCTGTGGCTACTGATGATGATGGG
>JAQWKY010000052.1 GCA_029247585.1 Flavobacteriales bacterium
AGGACTATCTGTTGAAGCAATAGCACAACTTGCCTGAAATATGATTGCCCCTTCGTCATAATTTTCATTCACATAATGAATGGTAATTCCGCTCTCAGACTCTTTATTGTCAACTACGGCTCTATGTACATTCATTCCGTACATCCCCTTTCCACCATATTTGGGTAAAAGCGCAGGATGTATGTTGACTATCGCATTTGGATAGTGTCGAATTAGATATTTGGGGATTTTAAGCAAAAAACCTGCCAAAACTACGATGCTTGCATTGTATTCTTTTAGGGTGTCAAGTACTTTTGTACTATACTTAAGTTCATTTGTAGAAAAAACTACAGACTCCAGATCGTATTTCTTTGCTCTTTCGAGAACAAATGCCTTAGGGTTATTGCTAAGGATTAAGACCACCTCAAACTCCTCATTGTCAGAGAAGTAGTTAATTATGTTTTCGGCATTTGAACCGGAACCAGAAGCGAAAATTGCAATTCTATTCATAGAGCAAAAGTAACTAACATTTCATGAACAATGATTATGAGATAAGCCTAATTTCATGGGACAAAAAATTTGGCTATTTTTAAGTTTATATTTTTCTTTGCATCGAATTATTAATCAAAACTAAAAATCATGGCTGACGTAGCATCTAAAGTAAAAGCTATTATTGTTGACAAACTTGGCGTTGATGAAAGCGAAGTAACTAACGAAGCGAGCTTCACAAACGACCTAGGAGCGGATTCATTAGACACGGTAGAACTAATTATTGAGTTTGAAAAAGAATTCGACATTCAAATCCCAGACGACCAAGCAGAATCCATTGCAACGGTAGGTTCAGCAATCGAGTACATCGAGAAAGCTTAATTTAATTTCAATACTATGCAACTTAAAAGAGTTGTTATAACTGGTTTAGGAGCACTAACCCCAATCGGTAACAATGTTTCAGACTACTGGAATGCCTTGTCAAAGGGTACCAGTGGGGCCGCCCCTATTACTCGTTTTGATGCATCGAAATTTAAGACGCAGTTTGCTTGTGAAGTCAAAGACTTCAATCCTACGGATTTCATTGACCGCAAGGAGGCAAGAAAACAAGACCCATACACCCAATATGCCATGGTGGCAACAGCCGAAGCCATGGAAGACTCCAAGCTAGACCTAGACCAACTAGATCCAGATCGAGCTGGTGTCATTTGGGGGTCGGGAATTGGAGGAATCAAAACCTTTTACGACGAGATTTCTTCCTTTGCTAAAGGAGAGGGAACTCCTCGTTTTAACCCGTTCTTCATTCCTAAAATGATTTCCGATATCGCATGTGGAATGATTTCCATCAAGTATGGATTTCGAGGACCTAATTTTACAACAGTCTCTGCCTGTGCATCTTCATCCAACGCACTCATAGACGCATTCAACTACATTCGTTTAGGCAAAGCAGATGTTATCATATCTGGTGGATCAGAAGCGGCAGTAAATGAAGCGGGTATTGGAGGATTTAATGCTCTAAAAGCACTTTCTACTAGAAATGATGACCCTGCAAAGGCTTCCAGACCGTTTGACAAAGACAGAGATGGATTTGTATTGGGTGAAGGAGCTGGAACACTAATCCTCGAAGAGTACGAACATGCTGTAAAGAGAGGAGCTAAAATCTATGCAGAAGTTATGGGTGGAGGTCTATCTGCCGATGCACATCACATCACTGCACCGCACCCAGAAGGATTGGGTGCCATCAAAGTGATGCAGAATGCATTAGAGGACGCACATATGAAGCCTGAGGATATTGACTATATTAATGTACATGGTACCTCTACACCGCTTGGTGACATTTCGGAATCTAAGGCAATCAAAGAAGTCTATGGCGCTCATGCATACGATTTGAACATCAGTTCAACAAAATCTATGACGGGGCATCTTTTGGGAGCTGCAGGAGCTATTGAAGCAATTGCATCCATATTGGCTCTTCAGAAAAATATCATCCCTCCGACCATCAACAATGAGAATTTTGATGAGGGTCTAGACCCAAAATTAAACTTCACCCTTAACGAGGCTCAAGAACGAAATGTTAAGGCCATTATGAGCAATACATTTGGATTTGGTGGGCACAATGCTTCGATTATTTTAAAGGCATTTGAAGCTTAATAATGAATTGGCTTCAAAAGCTTTTTTCAAATACATCAGATTCGCTTTCCATTGACTTAATGCCTATCTTAGGTTTTACACCCAAGAACCTTCCCCTGTACCATCAAGCCCTTTGTCATCGTTCGGTTGATTTCTCCAAATATGGAGACAACGAAAGATTAGAGTTTTTGGGAGATTCCATCCTGAACACAGTAATTACTGAGTACTTGTACCATAATCTTCCCGACAAAAATGAGGGTGTTTTAACGGATATTCGATCAAAATTAGTCCGAAGAAAAACCTTAAATGACTTGGCGAAAAAATTGGGTGTTGATGTCTTGGTAAAAACAAACTTAGGAATTAAAACACCTCCATCGATATATGGGAATGCCATTGAGGCCCTGATTGCTGCGATATACTTGGATAAAGGAGTTTCGACTTGCAAAGCATTTATCATTGATAAAATGATAACACCACACTTTTCTCTCAATGATCTCGAAAAGGAAATAAGTAGTTATAAAAAACACTTCTTGCACTGGGCTCAAAAAAACAATCAAGAATACCATTTCAAAGTTCTAGAAGAAACCGGAGAATCTCACAAAAAAAGCTTTGAAATTGCTCTTTTCTTGGACAAAGAAAATATAGCAACAGCGATAGCTAGCTCAAAGAAAAAAGCGGAAGAAGCAGCTGCAAAAATTGCTTGTGAAACTCTTGGCGTGTAAACGATTTTCGAATGTTTTTTTGGCTATATTTATCGATGTTTCTAAATGGGCCGTTTTGGAATGACAAAAAAGAGTATTTGCATCGATTTTGAGTATGATTACGATTTCCTTCTAATCGGAATATGCAGCCCATTGAAAGATTATCAGCTTTGTTATAAGTTGAATCAAGAACTAAATGCATCATTAAGCAGAAGCGATTTTGATATCGCAATGAATTTTGATGACGGCCTAGAAAAAGCCTATTTTTCTCTTTATGAATATTGGAATGATCAGTACCAAAACCAGTGGTATTTGATCACCAACAAATGCCAAATTGAATGTGCAGATGAAAATCAAAAACAAGGGACTATATTTGAGGGTTTCGCACAAAGCCGGAAAAAAGTAAAATATTTAATTCCCGAGAACTCGAAAATAGACTACTACATTCAAGTACACGGAATATTTAATGATGAAGCAAAAAAATCGCTTCTAAAAAACATAAAAACTCTAGATAGAGTCGTAAGCACCTATGAAATAGACATGATGGGACTTCGATCAAAAGAAAACTTAATTATCAGATGAACAAGACTAAAATTATTGCCACTATAGGACCTGCATCGTCCGACAAATCTATCCTAAGAAAAATGTTTTCTGCAGGATTAAACGTCGCACGGATCAACTTTTCTCACAGTAATCATGCCGAGGCAAAACAAATTTACAATTGGATACAAGAGCTTAATGAGGAAGAAGGTCGACATGTAGCTGTTTTGGGAGATCTTCAGGGCCCAAAATTAAGAATTGGTGTCGTTAAAGAAGATCAGATCTTAAAAAAAGGGGACAATATTACAATTACTACAGAAGAGTGTGAAGGTGATACTTCAAAAGTATACATTACTTACCCTGAATTCCCAAAAGACGTCAAAGTAGGAGACAAAATCATGTTGGATGATGGTAAATTGATCCTTCGAGCAGAATCTTCAGATAATAACAAAGAAGTAAAAGCTAAAGTCATTCAAGGGGGCCCTTTAAAATCTAAGAAAGGGGTTAACCTTCCCAATACAAAAATTTCTTTACCCTGCCTTACGCCAAAAGATCTTGCTGACTTAGAATGTGCATTAGAGCTTGGCATCGAATGGATCGGTTTATCTTTTGTGAGATCTGTCAATGACATAAAAGAATTAAAAAACATCATCGATAGTAAAAACTCGCCAGCAAAAATTGTTGCCAAAATTGAAAAGCCAGAAGCCATTCAAGAAATTGATGCCATCATCAATGAAACGGATGCCATCATGGTTGCTCGCGGAGATTTAGGTGTTGAAGTTCCAATGGAACGTGTACCAGCTCTTCAAAAGATGATTACACGAAAATGCATCAAATATTCTACTCCTGTGATTATTGCAACGCAGATGATGGAATCCATGATGGATAGCTTGAGCCCAAGTAGAGCAGATGTTAACGATGTTGCAAATGCCGTACATGACCGAGTTGATGGCGTGATGTTGAGTGGAGAAACATCTGTAGGGACCTACCCAGTACAAGTAATTCGAGCGATGAGTAAAGTGGTGAAAAATCAAGAAAGCCACAACAACCATGACATGGAAGAATTTCCTCCGATTGAAAAGAAAAACGATCGCTTCATTTCAGATACCATATGCTTCAATGCCTGCAAGATAGCCGAACAAGTCAACGCAAAAGCTGTAATGACCATGACGCATTCTGGATACAATGCTTACAAAGTCTCTAGCTTTAGACCTCCTAGTCAAATATGTGTTTTCACAAACAATCGTAAGATTATGAATACCCTAAGCTTACTTTGGGGCGTTCGTGGATACTACTACGATGAATTTGTGAGTACCGATCATACCATTTCTGACATTAAAAATATCATTAAAGAAAAAGGAATCGTTAAAGAAGGAGATATGGTAGTTAACATCGCCAGTATTCCGATTACTGAGAAAGGAATGACAAATATGTTACGGATAAGCTGCATTTAAAAAGCATGAAAAAAATCAACATACCTCTTCTCACCTCTGTATGTGAAATTGCGGGAGCTCCCGGATTTGAACAAAGAGTTCGAGAGTTAGTTATCAAAGAGATAAAGGAGTATGTAGACGATTATCGCATCGACAACTTAGGCAATGTCATTGCTTTTAAAAAAGGGAGCTCATCCGAAAAAAAGGTGATGATTGCCGCACACATGGATGAAATTGGATTCATCGTTACCCATATTGATGATCAAGGTTTTGTTCGCTTTCACACCCTAGGAGGTTTCGATCCAAAAACCTTAACAGCCCAAAGAGTTATTGTACACGGTAAGAAAGACCTTATTGGTGTAATGGGGTCTAAGCCCATTCATGTAATGACTGCTTCTGAGCGATCAAAAGTACCTAAAACTACCGACTACTTTATTGACCTTGGCATGTCAAAAAAAGAAGTAGAAAAATACATCTCAGTCGGAGACTCCATTACCCGACAAAGAGAGTTGATTGAAATGGGGGATTGCGTAAACTGCAAGTCCATTGACAATAGAGTTTCTGTTTTCATCCTGATTGAAACGCTTAAAAAGCTTAAACGTTTTCCTTACGATATTCATGCCGTATTCACGGTACAAGAAGAAGTAGGTATTCGTGGAGCGCAAGTCTCTGCTCAGCAAATTCAACCCGATTTTGGATTTGGTCTAGACACAACAATAGCCTACGATGTACCCGGCGCTGCAGGGCACGAAAAAATAACTGAATTGGGTAAAGGAGCCGCCATAAAAATCATGGACTCGCAAACCATTTGCGATTACAGAATGGTTCGTTACATGAAGGAAATTAGCGAGAAGAAGAAGTTGAAAACTCAGTTGGAAATTCTTCCTGCAGGAGGAACCGACACCATGGGAGTGCAAAGAAGTACCCCGGGAGGTTCTATTGCCGGAGCCGTTTCAATTCCTACACGACACATTCACCAAGTCATTGAAATGGCAAATAAAAACGACATTCACCAGTGCATTGAATTGCTAAAAGCTTGCATAGAAAATCTCAATGAATACGATTGGGATTTTAAATAGATTGAGGTTCGTGTTGGTGTAAATAAAAAACGAAAACTACAGGATACAATTTGAGTTCAGCCTTAAAATATCTTTCTTTCTGCTTGTCAAGCACCATCCTATTATGGCAATGTGCAAGTATTCAGAGCCCCTCTGGAGGAGAAAAAGACATCAATCCTCCCATCGTTGTTAAAACCACTCCCGAACAAGGAGCCCTAAATATAAACCCGACTGAAATAGAAATTGAATTTGATGAATTCTTTGTCCAGAGAAATTTATCCAATGAATTGCTGATTTCACCTCCTCTCAATGAAAAACCTATTATTTCACAGAAAGGGAAAAGCCTATTTCTAGAGCTAAAAGAAGAACTGTCACAGAATAAAACCTACACCTTAAATTTCGGAAAAGGTATTGCAGACTTACATGAAGGTAATCTTCTAGAAAATTACAGCCTTGTCTTTAGTACCGGACCTACATTAGATTCTCTATTTATCAAAGGGACTCTAAGAGCTTGCCCTCAACAAAAGCTTCCTGAAGGACTTATTGTTGCAGCCTATGAGAAAAATACGTTTGTAAAGGATTCAACCGTATTTTTAACGAAACCCAATTACTTTAGCATACCCGATCCAGATGGACACTTTCACATCGAAAAGATGAAAGCTGGCAATTACGAAATCATCGCTTTTGAGGACATCAATGCCAATTATCAGTTTGACGGCTTTCCAGAACAAATAGCTTTTTACCCCAACTCAATTGCTCTAGAAGACAGCTCAAATATCAATCTGTGGCTGTTTAAAGAGGAAGAGAAGTTGAAAGTGTTAGATCAAAAAAATGAAGGATCTTTCGTGAAATGGGTGTTTAACAAAAATACAGACTCCTATAAAATCGATTCCGAGCCTAGGGTCGATTTCTACAAAAAAACTGTTGGAGACAGCCTATTCATATGGCCTAAAGGTGTTGATAGTGATTCTATTTTATTTTTATTGACCCTAGAAGAATCTGTGGATACTGCACTCTATATTTTGGATACTACGCAAAAGAGTGAAATACGCATCATCGAACCTTCAAACAAATACGTCAAAAAAGGAGGCAACTATACGTGCCAGACAACGACTCCGATTGCAGGCGTAAATGTCTCGAAAGTAAAACTTGAATCGGAGGGCATCGCAAAAGATTTTCAGATTCACCAATCCGATTTTGAACTTAGTTTTGAATTTGAGCATGAAGAAAACCAATCCTACCAGCTTACTTTCGAACAAGGAGCTCTGAAAGGATTGCACAACAGCAAAAACGACAGCACTAATCTTACGTTTTTCACCAAAGCAGAAAGTACTTTAGCAAGCCTTAAAATAAACCTTGAGTCGAAGTCTAAACATTACTTTATCGAACTCCTAAAAGATGGGGAAGTCTGCGAACGGGTTTCCTCAGAAATACCTCTCTATTTTAAAAACCTTTTACCCGACAATTATGAACTTCGTTTGGTAGTAGACTCCAATCAAGATGGAAAATGGACTGCAGGAAACTACTTTGAAAACCGATTGCCTGAAAAAGTTCATTACTATGACGAGGCGCTAAATTTAAGGGCCAATTGGGAGCTAGAAATTGACTGGGAACCTTAACTAATTGGTCAAGCTATAGTTATCTCTATCTTCTAAAAAAGGAAAGTGCTTACGAGTTTCAGTCAGATGACTTTTCGACAAAGTCAGCGCCACAAACCCTATTTCATTTTCGGGAGCTATAGAAATTAACCCCCCATCAACGTCGAGAGCCTGAGAATGACCGGAATATTTGAGCTTGTTTCCGTCGGCTCCTACCCTATTCAAACCCAAAACATACGCTTGATTTTCAATGGCTCTTGCTTTTAACAAAGCATCCCAAGCACTGATTCTTTTTTCAGGCCAATTGGCCACAAACAAAAGCAAATCATAGCCCACGTCGTTCCTAGAAAACACAGGAAAACGTAAGTCATAACAAATCATGGGACATATTTTCCAACCCTTGTACTCAACAATCAGACGCGAAGTTCCGGCGGTAAAATAGGTGCCCTCACTACTCAAGCTAAATAAATGACGTTTATCATAGTGACGTATTTGTCCATCAGGCTCAACCCACAAAAGACGGTTGTAGGTATGCCCATTTTCTTTTACCATGATGGAACCACACAAGACCGAATTTTTCTTTTCTGAAATGGACTTCATCCAAGCAACAGTATCTCCGTCCATACTCTCAGCTAAATGCGTAGAGTCCACTGAAAACCCAGTCGTAAACAATTCGGGCAAAAGGATAACATCGACATCGATGACCTCCTCTAAATACAATTCAATCTGAGCCCTGTTGTTAATTGGACTTTCCCAATGCAGATCACATTGCAGCATGCATATGTCTAGGGTTTCCTTCATAGTTGTTCTTCCGTGCAGATTATCGTACTACTCAAAAGTAAGCAATGTAGCTTAAAATAGCCTCCTCAATAATTTCAAATAAAAAAACCATCTCAAATGAGATGGTTTTTTTATCGTCTGTTTCCTGATTAGGAATATCCTAAGAAGAACTACTCTTCTTCTGTTACCGCTTCAATTACTAAAGTGTCAGTAACCGTTTCAGAAACTTCTTCAGTTTCGACAACTTCAATAGTATTCTCTTCTACTTCAACCTCTACATGGTGTGCACCTACTGAAATGTGAGGTGCAATAATTAGAGAGATGATAGACATCAATTTAATCAAGATGTTCATAGAAGGACCCGAAGTATCTTTAAATGGATCACCAACAGTGTCACCAGTTACAGAAGCTTTGTGAGCTTCAGAGCCTTTAAATTCCATTTTACCATCAATCTCAACACCTGCTTCAAAAGATTTCTTAGCATTATCCCAGGCACCACCGGCATTGTTTTGGAACATACCCATCAACACACCAGATACTGTCGTACCGGCCAATAAGCCACCTAACATTTCTGCAGAAGAAACATCTGGGAAAACATCTTTAAATCCGAAACCAATCAATACCGGAGTTGCTAATGCAATCGCACCAGGAAGCATCATTTCTTTAATAGAAGCTTTTGTAGAAATATCCACACACTTGTCGTATTCAGGTTTAGCTTTCCCTTCCATAATTCCCGGAATTTCTCTAAACTGACGACGTACTTCAGTAACCATTTCCATAGCTGCTCTACCTACTGCTGCAATAGCCAGTGAAGAGAAGATAAATGGAATCATACCACCAATAAATAACATCGCTAAAACCGGTGCTTTAAAAATATCAATAGAATCGATCCCTGCAATCCCAACAAAGGCCGCAAATAAAGCTAAAGCGGTAAGCGCTGCAGAAGCAATAGCAAAACCTTTACCGGCTGCTGCTGTTGTATTACCTACAGCATCTAAATTATCTGTACGACCACGAACTTCTTTCGGAAGACCTGCCATCTCAGCAATACCACCTGCATTATCTGCAATAGGACCGAAAGCATCGATTGCCAACTGCATCGCAGTCGTAGCCATCATACCTGCAGCTGCAATCGCTACACCATAAAGACCGGCAAAAGAATAAGAGAACATAATACCACCAGCTAAAACGATCGTTGGCAATACGGTAGATTCCATACCTACAGCTAATCCTCCAATAATATTGGTTGCATGCCCCGTTGAAGATTGGTTGATAATAGAATCAACCGGTCTTCTTCCCATTGCGGTGTAGTACTCCGTAATGATAGACATTAAAGCACCTACAATAAGACCTACTGTAATCGCCCAGAATACATCCATAGCCGTGAATTCAAATCCACGAATACTCATATGATCAGGTAACATCCAGGTTACTAAGAAGTAAGAAACAACCCATGTAAAGATCATAGACCCCCAGTTACCCATGTTCAATGCTTTCTGTACAGAATCAGATTCTTTATTAATACGAATCATTAGGGTACCTAAAACAGAGAATACTATTCCTAAACCTGCAATAACCATTGGTAATAAAACGGGAGCAATACCATCAAAAGCATCAGCAGATTGAATCTCTTTACCCAATACCATCGTTGCCAAAATTGTTGCTACATAAGAACCAAACAAGTCAGCACCCATACCGGCAACATCCCCTACATTATCACCTACGTTATCAGCAATCGTTGCCGGGTTACGAGGATCATCCTCAGGAATTCCAGCTTCTACCTTACCTACAAGGTCAGCACCTACATCGGCAGCTTTGGTGTAAATACCACCACCTACACGTGCAAATAATGCAATCGATTCAGCACCTAAAGAGAATCCGGCCAATACCTCCAGAGCTTTTTCCATCTCTAGACCATTCACATCTCCTCCCGTACTTACTACATAGTAGTTATAAAATATAATGAATAAAGATCCAAGACCTAATACTGCCAAACCGGCAACACCTAAGCCCATCACCGTTCCTCCGGTAAAAGAAACTTTTAAAGCTTTTGCCAATGAAGTACGAGCCGCTTGTGTTGTTCTTACGTTTGCTTTTGTTGCGATATTCATACCGAAGTACCCTGCTAAAGCAGAAAATACGGCCCCAATCAAGAACGAAATAGCAATTACAGGACTAGAAGTCTCTACTAAAGTTCCAGAATAAGCCAATAAGAGTCCTGCAATAACAGCAAAGTAACCCAATACTTTCCACTCTGCTTTTAAGAAAGCCATCGCTCCCTTAGCAATATGATCTGCTAATTCAACCATATTTGCATCACCGGCATCTTGTTTAGATACCCAGGCAGACTTTACTGCCATAATAACAAGGCCTAATACACCTAAAGCAGGCACTAAATAAATCAAATTATTTGTCAAAAATTCCATTGTTTTTTTAGGATTTTGGTTAACAAGTGCGCAAATATAAAATAAAAGTATCAAGTAGGATGTAAATAGAGCTAATAATATACAAGGCTTAATAGGGCTCTCATTGGATAATGTGGCACCAAAGAAGTGATGAAGGGTAATGAAAATATTCAGTAATATCGATAGTAATCAAGGCGGTCACAACAATAAATTACATTCGCCTTATGATCGCGAAGTAAAATTGCTCATATCGTTTCCCCAATATTCCAGAAATTACAATTCATCTTTCCCCAACTTCTATTCGTTTGCCTAACTCATAAACAAGGGTATTTTATGGGCATTATCCGACTCATTTTTTATTTTTACATAAGTGTAATAGTAACATAATAATTTTATATCTTGGTCCACTGAATGCGACTTGATGTTATTCAAGGTCTTATTCTTACGATTTTTAAACAAGCATAGATGAACAGATTAGAAAATACATTTAACAGCTTTTATTTTATCTACGACAGATAGAGGCTTTTCTTGTATTTACTATAAAAATAAAACATAAAAGCCTCGATAAAAACGAGGCTTTTTTTAGTTTATATCGCGAATGAAAGTAGCTATTCAAGGAGTTAAAGGATCATTTCACCACATCGTTGCTGAGCAGTATTTTGGCAAAAATATTGACTTAGTCGAATGTTTATTGTTCAGTGAAATGCCTGATATCCTTATTAATAACAAAGCAGATGTGCTCATCATGGCCATTGAAAACTCAATTGCTGGTGCTATCTTGCCAAATTATGCACTCATTGATGAATACCAACTCAATATTTGCGGAGAACACTACCTCCCTATTCACCACAACTTAATGGGCATAAAAGGGCAGTCCATAGAGGACATAAAAGAAGTATACTCTCATCCGATGGCCTTACTTCAATGTCGTAAATTCTTTAAAAAATACCCACACATTAAGTTGATTGAAGACAGAGATACTGCCGAAGTTGCCAAAAGAATTGAGGATAAAACTCTGATGGGAGTTGGAGCCATTGCGAGTAATTTAGCAGCTGAAACCTATAATTTGGAAATTTTAGCCTCAGAAATTCAAACCATTAATGACAATGCAACACGCTTTTTTATTCTAAACAATTCAAATCCAGATAAAAGCATTGTAGCTAGTAAAGCTTCTATTAAATTTGCAGCGAATAATGATGCGGGGAGTTTGGCTGAAGTATTGGGCATCATGGCAAAGCACGGTTTGAATTTAACGAAAATTCAATCCATGCCAATTATAGATACGCCATGGAAATACGCATTCTTTGTGGATTTTATTTTCAACGACTACACCCACTATTCACTGGCCATGGAAGAAATAAAGGATAAAGTAGTCTCCCTAAAAATCTTAGGTGAATACACCAAAAGTAAACGATAATGATAAAAAAAGCGGAAAGATTACAGTCTGTTACAGAATACTATTTCTCTAAGAAATTAAGAGAAGTAGCACAGTTGCGTGCAGAAGGTAAATCCATCATCAATATGGCTATTGGTAACCCTGACTTACCCCCTCCCTCGGAAGTTTTGGAGGCAATAGACAGTGCCATGAACCATGATGGAGCTCATCAATATCAAAGCTATCAGGGGGTCCCTGAACTCAGAATGGCAATGTCTGAGTTTTACAAAACGCATTATCAAGTTCAAATCGACCCAAACGGAGAAATATTGCCACTCATGGGATCCAAAGAAGGAATCATGCACATATCGATGGCATTCCTGAACAAGGGAGATGGGGTTCTACTTCCTAATCCGGGATATCCTACTTATGCATCGGTAAGTAATTTAATGGAAGCCGACCTTATTCACTACGATTTAGATGCGTCGAACAATTGGCAACCAAACTATGAAGAGCTTGAAAAGAAAGACCTGAGTCATGTAAAAATCATGTGGTTGAATTACCCTCACATGCCAACAGGCACCTCAGCCACAAAAAACGACTTAGAGAAAGCCATCGCATTTGCAAAAAAACATAATCTCTTAATCGTTAATGATAACCCATACAGCTTCATCCTTAATGATGAGCCCCAAAGTATTTTAGCTATTGAAGGTGCTAAAGAAGTCGCCATAGAGCTTAACTCCTTGAGTAAAACGTTCAACATGGCCGGCTGGCGCGTGGGGATGGTCGTTGGAGATGCTGCCATCATCAAAACCATTCTTCAGGTGAAAAGCAACATGGATTCAGGAATGTTTTTGGGCATTCAAAAGGGAGCCATAGCAGCTCTAAAGAGTCCTCAAAGCTGGTTTGATGAACTGAATGCTATATACCTAAAAAGAAGAGAAATTGTTTGGCAAATATTTGATGCACTGAACTGTTCTTACGAAAAAGAAAATGCCGGCATGTTTGTATGGGCGAAATTACCTGAGGGGAAAAAATCCATGGAGTTTATCGACCAAATTCTGAATGAAAAAGAAGTGTTTATTACTCCAGGCAACATCTTTGGTAGCCAAGGAGAAGGCTATATTAGAGCCTCCCTTTGCATCTCAGAAAAACTATTAGAAGAAGTGTTAAATCGTTTATCAACCGCAAAAAATTAGTGATGGAAAAACTAGCAGTCATCGGTTTAGGATTGATAGGAGGTTCAATGGCTTTGGATTTGAAAAAGCGACTGAATTATGAAGTATTGGGCTTAGATAAAAACCCGAATCACATCAAAAAAGCGCTAGAACTAGGGATTATTGATAGAGAGGCGAATTTTTCTGAATTGGCAGATGTTTCTGTTGTCATTGTAGCTGTTCCTGTCGACAAGATCGCAGAAGTAAGCGCCAAGGTACTAGATGTCATCGCAGATCAAACCCTCGTTTTTGATGTAGGATCCGTGAAGAACAACATCTGTGAATTCATCAAAACGCACCCTAAACGAAAAAACTTCGTCGCTGCACACCCGCTTGCCGGAACAGAGTTTTCTGGACCCGAAGCCGCAATCTCTAATTTATTTGATGAAAAGGTTACTATCATATGTGAATCTGAAAAAACAAATTGGGAGACTTTAGATACGGCCATCAGCTTATTCAAGCAATTGAATATGCGAATAAAAATGATGAGTCCAAAAGATCATGATCGACATGCAGCCTATGTATCTCATTTATCTCATGTAAGCTCCTTCATGCTTGGTAAAACCGTATTGGAAATTGAGAAAAATGAACAAGCTATCTTTGACATGGCAAGTACAGGGTTTGCTTCAACCGTTCGATTGGCAAAAAGTTCGGCAAATACCTGGACGCCTATTTTTCTTGAAAACAAAGAAAATATTGTAAAATCCCTTGAGGAGTACATTAAAAATCTAGTAGAATTCAAGAAATTTATCGAATCTAACGATGACGATATGTTGAGCAAAACAATGAACAACACCAACTACATCAGGACCATTTTAAATGGGATAAAATCAAACGATAAGTAAAAAACGAAAAACAACAGAAGATGGAAATAACGAAAAACAACAGAAAATGGCTAGACAGTTTGGGCTTATCACACCCGGTTGTTATTGCAGGACCTTGTAGTGCAGAGTCAGAGGAGCAAGTTTTGAAAACTGCACATGAATTGAAGAAAACAGATACGAATATTTTTAGAGCGGGTATTTGGAAACCTAGAACACGTCCAGGAGGATTTGAAGGTGTAGGTGAAAAAGGATTGCCTTGGTTACAAAAAGTTCGTGAAGAAACCGGATTCAAAGTGACTACTGAAGTTGGAAATGCGGATCATGTTGAGAAAGCATTGAAATACGACGTAGATATTTTATGGATTGGAGCCAGAACTACGGTAAACCCATTTGCGGTTCAAGAAATAGCAGATGCTCTAAAAGGAGTTGACAAACCCGTATTGGTTAAAAACCCTGTGAATCCTGATTTAGCCTTGTGGCTTGGAGGTGTAGAGCGTATCAAAGCAGCTGGTATCTCTCAACTGGGTGTCATTCACAGAGGTTTCTCATCTTACAAATCTCTAAACTACCGTAACAAACCAAAATGGCAAATTGCGATTGAATTGAAAAAGGAGTTTCCAGACCTTCCACTCATCTTAGACCCTTCTCACATCTGTGGACGTAGAGATACCATATTAGATGTAACTCAAACGGCATTAGACTTGAACTATGACGGTTTCATGATTGAAACGCATATTGACCCAGATAATGCGTGGAGTGATGCAAAACAACAAATTACTCCAGGAAGGCTAAGTGAAATTACCGAAGAGCTTGTCATTCGTAAGGAAAGCAGTTCAAAAGAAACATTCCAACAAAAATTGGACATCTACAGAAGTGACTTAGACATCCTAGACAATAAATTAGTTGGATTGTTAAAAAACCGAATGGATATTTCAGAACTCATAGGCGCTCTGAAGCGCGAGGAGAACGTTGCCATTCTACAAAGCTCTAGATGGGAAGAAATCTTAACCTCAATGGTTGACGAAGCGAATAAAAAAGGTTTAAACAAGGAATTTATTTCTGAAATCTTTAAAGCCATTCACGTAGAATCAATCAAAATTCAACACGAAACGAAATAATTCAAAAAGAAAAAGCCACTCATTTAAGTGGCTTTTTTCTTTTTTAGTTTTCTAAGAGATCGATAGTAATCCCTTCTTCGGTTTTCGTTGCTTTGGTGAGCCCTAATTTCCCCAAAGTCTTCATTCCTTTATCCCACTTTTTATTACTCAACTGAGCAAGCTCCTTAAGCTCATTCAAATCAATAGATTTTCGTTCACTGAGAATATCAAAAATAACTTTCTCGTGCTCCTTTAAATCCAAGGTAGCTTTCGTGTCAAATTTTTCGGGTCTCATCTGAGGGAAAAACAAGACTTCCTGAATGGAAGACTGATTGGTCAACAACATCGTTAAACGATCAATTCCTATTCCCATACCCGAAGTTGGAGGCATCCCATATTCAAGAGCACGGAGGAAATCTTGATCGATAAACATGGCTTCATCGTCTCCTTTAGCAGACAAGGCCAATTGTTCTTCAAAACGCTCACGTTGATCGATAGGATCATTCAACTCGGAATAGGCATTGGCAATTTCTTTACCATTTACCATAAGTTCAAAACGCTCTGTTAATTCAGGGTTATCTCTATGCACCTTACATAGTGGTGACATTTCTTTTGGATAATCGGTAATGAATGTAGGTTGAATGTAGTGCGGTTCACATTTTTCACCAAAAATCTCATCAATAAGCTTTCCTTTACCCATAGAATCGTCAATCTCAATACCTAGACTTCTACAAGCCTCTCTCAATTGACTTTCATCCATACCGGAAACATCAATTCCTGTGTGCTCCTTAATCGCATCGATCATTGTTACACGAGCAAAAGGTGTTTTAAAACTGATTTGTGTGTCCCCTACAACAATATCGGTTTCCCCATTCACATCCATCGCGACACGCTGAATCATTTGCTCAGTAAAATCCATCATCCAATTGTAATCCTTGTAGGCTACATAAATTTCCATTACGGTAAATTCCGGATTGTGTGTGCGATCCATTCCTTCGTTACGAAAATCTTTAGCAAACTCATACACCCCGTCGAAACCGCCTACAATTAATCTTTTCAGATACAATTCGTTAGCAATTCTCAAATACAAAGGAATATCAAGAGCATTGTGGTGAGATATGAAAGGACGTGCCGATGCACCACCTGGAATCGGCTGAAGAATCGGTGTTTCAACTTCTAAATAATCTTTTTCGTTAAAGAACGCTCGCATGCTGTTGATGATCTTCGTGCGTTTGATGAAAGTCTCTTTAACACCCTCATTAACCACCAAATCAACATAGCGTTGTCGGTATCGAAGTTCTGGATCGGTAAATGCATCATAGACCTTACCATCATCATCGGTTTTAACAATAGGAAGAGGTTTTAAAGACTTAGATAGCAGTGTAAAATTCTTAACCAGCAAAGAAATTTCTCCAACCTGAGTTTTAAACAACTCACCTTCAACACCGATGAAGTCACCCATGTCGAGTAACTTCTTAAAAACCTCATTGTAAAGCGTCTTGTCTTCGCCTGAACATATTTCATCACGATTGAAGTACAATTGCAAGCGTCCCTCAGCATCCTGCAATTCAGCAAAAGATGCCTTACCCATAATTCGACGACTCATCAGGCGCCCTGCCAAACAGACCTTTTTTGCTTCAACGAAATTTTCCTTACAATCTTTGGTGTAAGCACTCACGTTAAAGGCGGCTGCGGGATAAGGCTCAATCCCTAAATCTCTTAGTTTTTTAAGTGATTCTCTACGGACCGACTCCTGTTCTGATAACTGTATACTCATGGCTTAAAATTTGGACAAATATACCAAACTTTTGAAAGATAAATCGTTTCTTTACAGCCTGTAAAAACAGACTAACTTAAGCGTAAAATATCATGAAAGATTTGATTACTGGATTTGGAGACCAACTAAGACATGCTCTAGAAATTGGAGCCAAAACTACATTGAAAGAAAACACTAAAAAAATTGAAAGTGTTTTAATTACGGGTCTTGGAGGTTCTGGAATCGGGGGTACAATCGTATCTGAACTTACTGCCGAGGAATGTTCTGTTCCAGTAGCTACCAACAAAGGATATGATTTACCAGGATACATCAATGAAAACACATTGGTTATCTGTTCTTCTTTTTCTGGAAATACTGAAGAAACCATTGAAGCTTTTCACAAAGCTAAAGCTAAAAATGCTGAAATTGCTTGTGTAAGTTCTGGTGGACAGTTAATCGAGTTGGCTAAAGAAAACAGTCTAAATTACATTCAGTTACCTTCTGGTGACTCTCCAAGAGCTATGATGGGGTATTCTATCACCCAACTTCTATATGTTTTAAACCACTACGGATTGATTAGCGATGGCTTCAAAGCTGAACTAAACAACTCTGCAGCATTAGTCGACAGCCTTCAAGAAGAGATTCAGGCAGACGCAGAAAAAATTACAGACCATTTGTACGGTAAAATCCCTGTAGTATACGCTTGTGATGGATACCAGGGTATGGCTGTTCGATTTACACAACAGTTGGCCGAAAACTCAAAAATGGTGAGCTGGCACAACATCATTCCAGAAATGAACCACAACGAGTTGGTAGGTTGGAGAACTAAAAATGAAGATTTAGCGGTTATCTTCTTCCGTAACGAAAGTGATCACAAACGCAACCAAAAGCGTGTTGAAATCAACAACGAAGTCGTTTCAAAATACACCTCATCAGTTATGGAATACTGGTCGAAAGGAGAAACGATGTACGAAAAAACATTTTATCTAATCAATGTAGGTGATCACGCAACTTTCAATCTATCCAAAAGAAATGGGGTTGTTGTCGAAGAAATCGATGTGATTAACTACCTTAAAGGAGAGCTAGCGAAGTTCCAATAGAAATTCGCTGCCAGCACGACATCGTTTATTGTTAAAAACGTTGTTGGTGTAATTTTGTATCAATCCTAAGAATGCAAAACGTAAAATACATCAATCTGGGTCTTATTGACTACAAAGAAGCTTGGGACTACCAAGAAGAATTGTTCCAAGCCATTATTGATGTAAAACGAGCCAACAGAAAACGTGAAAAAGAAAAGCTTGCTTTGGAGGAAACCCAGAGCAAGCTTATTTTTTGTGAACATCCCCATGTTTTTACGCTAGGGAAAAGCGGTCAACAATCAAACCTACTGGTAAACGAGGCTCAGTTGGCCACTAAAGGCGCACGATTCTACAAAATAAATCGAGGAGGGGACATTACCTATCATGGACCTGGCCAATTGGTTGGCTACCCCATTTTCGATTTAGATAATTTCTTTACAGACATTCACAAATATTTGCGTTACCTGGAAGAAGCTGTGATTCTTACCCTAGCCGAGTACGGCATTGAAGGAGGAAGAATAGAAGGTTCTACAGGCGTTTGGTTGGACTGGAACAATCCCAAAGCCCGAAAAATTTGCGCTCTCGGTGTACGCTCAAGCAGATGGGTAACCATGCATGGAT
Organism: Flavobacteriales bacterium; assembly: GCA_029247585.1. GTDB lineage: Bacteria > Bacteroidota > Bacteroidia > Flavobacteriales > UBA7430 > UBA7430. The sequence goes on from JAQWKY010000052.1 coordinate 18,582, forward strand.
TTGCGTTTAATATAAACTCTGACCTTAATTACTTCAACAACATCATTCCTTGTGGTATTACCGATAAGGCAGTAACATCACTGGAAAAAGAATTGGGTCATCCGGTAGAAATGCATGAGGTACAAAAAAAGATGAAAAAGTACCTAGAACAGCTTTTTGAGATGAAATTAATTTAAATGTCAAAAGCTATTTAGATCGACTTTGACATTTTGAATTCATCTGTTTTTTTCGTAAATTGTTCTTACCCCTCCCTAATTGAGATGAATGAATAAATCTCTGAAAAGCCAAACATCATCGTCAAAATTAAGAGTCCAAACATGAAATATGTAGCCCCCCTTTTTAAAGCAGTACTACTCATTATAATATCCTTCAATGCATATATTCTTCTGAGTGGCAAAACCTATATGTATAAAGTTATAGACTTTGGATATATGCATGGAAACACCTCGGCAACGATACAGGATATTGATTTTTTTTACACGCGCACAATAGAATCTCTAAACGGCGTGCAATGGCCTAAAGGAGTAGACTACAATAAAAAACAACTCAGTAAGGATTTTAGAGCAAGACTTGAAGAAAATGAATCCATTGCCTTTACCGTTATACAAGATGACAGTATTCGCTATGAAGAATATTGGGGAGTCGGTTCAAAAAAATCCAGAACCAATTCCTTTTCTGCTGGAAAAAGTATTGTTAGTATCCTCATAGGGATTGCTGTTGAGGAAGGAGCAATAGACAGTATCCATCAAAAGGTTATTGATTTCATACCCGAATATAAGAACAAGAAATATCCTTACAACTCCGAAGTAACGATTGAACACCTGCTAAGCATGAACTCAGGCATGGATTGGGACGAAGGGTACGTAAACCCTTTAGGAATTACTGCAGAAGCATACTTCACTGAAAGATTAAAAGACCTGATGTTTGAGATTAATTTTACAGAGAAGCCCGGAACCAAATGGAACTATCAGAGTGGAAACACCCAAGTATTAGGCATTCTCTTAGAGCGTGCAACAGGAGTAAGCTTAAGTGAATATGCATCTGAAAAGCTATGGAAACCTCTTCAGGCTACCGATGATGCCGAATGGATGCTAGATCAAGAAAATGGCACCGAAAAAGCCTATTGTTGCTTCAATTCAAATGCATTAGACTTTGCTCGGTTTGGTCATCTATACCTAAATAATGGCAAATGGAAAGGGCAACAAATTGTAGATAGTTCCTATGTGGCAGCATCGCTAAAATCGGGTCTTAACGAACAATATGGGTATTCATGGTGGCTTTATAATACAGAATACAAATACCCCGTATTTTGCATGATAGGCATCAACGGACAATACGTAATTAACATCCCAGAATTAAACCTCGTTGCAGTGCGATTGGGTCACAAAGAAGAGGGAAAATATAATGACCAACACAAAGACCTCATCTACTACATTGAAAAAATAATCGAACAATATGATGTTTAAAGACATAACTTGAACTTTCTCAATAAAAATGCCCAAATTAGCTTAAAATAAAATATTAGGCTATGAATACTATAGATATACAAAACATCCTTTTTCTTGATATAGAAACCGTTAGCGGAGAAGCAACCTACGAGGAACTTACCGAAAACATGCAAACCCTTTGGGGAGAAAAAACCAAATGGCAGCGCAAAGAGGAAGTCACCCCCAAAGACTATTATACTGAGAGAGCTGGAATTCTAGCTGAATTTGGAAAAATTGTATGCATATCAGTAGGGTTTGTTCATTATGCAGATGGTATGAAAAATTTCCGACTGCGTTCCTTTTACAACCACGATGAGGCTATCGTATTGGGTGAATTTGCAGAGATGCTCAATGGTAAATATTTCAATCATAAGCAGCAGGTTTTATGTGGTCATAATGCCAAAGAGTTCGACTTTCCCTACATCTGTCGACGGATGATTATCCATGGAATTCCCCTACCCTCAATACTGCAAATTGCTGGAAAGAAACCTTGGGAGATACAACATTTAGACACCATGGAATTATGGAAATTTGGCGACTACAAACACTACACCTCCATAAAGTTATTATGTGCCATCTTAGACATTCCGACGCCAAAAGACGATATCGATGGAAGTCAGGTAAGCTCCGTTTACTGGGAGCAAAATGACCTAAAACGAATCGCTAAATATTGCGAAAAAGATGTTTTAGCTACCGCACAAATATTCATGAAATTCAGAAATGATAAACTCATCAAAGACGAGCAAGTTTCATTCAGTTTTGAATAATTGTATCAGAATAATGGGTCGTTATTCTATTTTTTTAGATTCCAACATATAATCTTTAACTTCCAGACCTAAACGCAAAGCCATCAGCGAAGTCCTGCTACATATTAAAAACCTGTCTTTGTCCTTTGGAGAAGGACAACAACGCAGCCAAGTATTACACTCGGTAGACTTGTCGCTGCAAAAAGGAGAAATGTTAGCCTTGGTAGGTGAGTCGGGTTCTGGAAAATCCCTAACCAGCCTGGCGAGTATGCAATTAATTCCAAATTTGAAATCGCACCTTGACAACGGTGAAATTTGGTACCATAAGGACAATGAAAAAATTGCGATTCACAACTTGTCTGAAAAAGAAATGCAAGCGTTCCGAACAAAGGAAATCGCCATGATTTTTCAGGAACCCATGACGGCTCTAAATCCTTCCATGACGTGTGGAAAGCAAGTTTTTGAAGCCATACAAACCCATCTAAGTTTAAAATCTAAAGCCATTAAAAAACGTTGTTTGGAATGGTTTGAATCTGTTGAGCTTCCAGACCCAGAGCGTATATACACCTCCTACCCTCATCAACTTTCTGGAGGCCAAAAACAAAGGGTTATGATAGCTATGGCTTTATCTTGTGAACCAAAAATTCTCATTGCGGATGAACCGACCACAGCATTGGATGTGACGGTACAGAAAGAAGTTTTAGAGCTTATAAACAAACTGCAGAAAAAACACCAAATGGCCTGTCTATTCATCAGTCATGATATAGAATTGGTAAGAGAAGTAGCAGATCAAGTTGCCGTCATGAAAGAGGGAGAAATAGTTGAAAATAAAATCAAAAAGGAGCTTTTTAAGAATCCAGAACATCCCTATACCAGAGCTCTTTTGGCCTGCAAACCAGACATCCACAGAAATCTTAAAAGCTTAACCACGGTCAATGATTTTATTGACGACCCTGAGTTTGATTTAAAGACCTTTTACGATCAAAATGAATTGAGCCTTGAAGAGGTTCAACAAAGAAGAGCTCCTTTTTATACGAAAGAACCTCTTTTGAAAGTAGAGAAGCTTACAAAAGTATATGAAGACAGGGGCTTCTTGAGTCAGGGGACTCAGATTAAAGCCCTAGATGCTGTAAGTCTAAAATTATTTAAGGGCGAGAGTTTAGGCGTGGTGGGAGAGTCTGGCTGCGGGAAGAGTACACTCAGCAAATGCATCATTCAACTCGAGAAACAAAGTTCAGGAAGTATCTTATACCAAGGGGCAGAAGTCAGTAAACTTCTTTCAGAGAACCCATTGAGATACAGAAAAAAGATTCAAATGATCTTTCAAGACCCTGCAAGTGCACTAAATCCCAAAATGCGAATTGGCGATATCTTAGTGGAGGTGATGAAGGTACACCAAATCGGAGCTGATCTTGTCGAAAGAAAAGAAAAAGCTATTGAACTACTTGAAAAAACAGGTCTTAAGGCCGAACATTTCAATCGCTATCCTCATGAGTTTTCAGGCGGCCAAAAACAAAGAATAGGTATTGCGAGAGCATTGGCCTTAGAGCCTGAAATTCTCATCTGTGACGAGTCTGTTTCTACTTTGGATGTTTCTGTACAGGCGCAAGTGCTAAATTTATTAAACGAGTTGAAAGAAGTCTTTTCTTTAAGTTATATATTCATCTCTCACGACTTGAGCGTGGTAAAGCATTTTTGTGATCGTATCGTTGTTCTAAATAACGGAATCATCGAAGAAGAAGGATTCCCCGAAGATTTATTTAAAAAGGCAAAGTCTAAGTATACCCAAAAACTTATTGATGCAATTCCGGGTGCAGGTATGCAATACTAAAATTACAATTCAATAATTAATAATATCTTATAATGCTACTAAATGACCTAGTTCATTTATTCTTCCCAAAATATTGCGGTGCTTGTTCAGGTCCTCTTATTGACCCCAAAGATGAATTGTGTTTAGCTTGTGAAAATAAACTCATCTTTAAGTCACAACCAAATTGTTCTGAACTTAAAAAGGCATTGAGAGGAAGGGTAAAAGTAATTTCTGCGGCCTTTTTAAACGACTTCAATAAACATGAAAGCATGCAAAAGGCAATTCATGCGGTGAAATATCACAAACGAAAAAGGCTTGCTATTTTCTTAGCGGAGCATTTGTCAATCAAATTAGGAAAACCTTTTTTCGAAAAAATAGATTGCATTATTCCTGTTCCCTTACATGAAAAAAAAATGAAAACTCGTGGCTTTAACCAATGCCATCTGATTGCTCAAGGAATACAAAATAAAACAAGTATTCCCATTAGGTATGATCATTTACTACGCAAAAAATACACAGAAAGTCAAACGCACAAAAACAGATTAGAGCGTTGGGAAAATGTAGAAAATGCTTTTGAAATCACTAACGAAGAAGCTCTGAAAAACAAACACCTACTCTTGGTAGATGATGTCTTCACAACAGGAGCAACCCTGGAAGCCTGTATAAAGACCATTCAAAAAAAAATCATTTGTGACTGCTCTGTAATTACCCTAGCTAAAGCTTAACAAAAACAAACGAAGAGGTATCCTACTTGTGTAACACCTGAATTGTTGTCTTATTCTTTTGGGTTAACAGGACGTCTTTACCTTCTAGAATTTTGTCAACTTCTTCATTTTTGTAGTGTCTAACCGTCATGAGATCTAAATCTCGTACACACTTTACTTTGAAGTCTTTCGAAAGTTCTTCTACAAGAGCGTCAATTTGTAAATCATCTACATCCAGAGCAAAATAACAGGATACAGCGGAATTTTGTACCAGATTCACTTTGGCATTATATTTCGCTAAAGTTAAAAAAGCAGAGGATAAGTGGTTCTCAACAATAAAGTCTAGATCACTAGCTGAAATGGATAATAAGGTCTGTTTTTTCTTTAAAATATAGAAGGAGGTCTCTGGGAAAGTAGCTTCATCTTCTGCAATCCAGGTTCCTTTCTGTTCCAAGTCAATAAAAGAACGCACTTGTAAAGGAATGCGATTTCGTTTAAGCGGTTGTAAGGTCTTCGGATGAATGACTGAAGCTCCATAAAAAGCCAACTCAATAGCTTCTTGGAACGAGAGTTTCTCTACTTTTCTAGCATCTTCAAAATAACGAGGATCCGCATGTAAAACTCCAATTACATCTTTCCAAATAACCAATTTTTTTGCTTCCAGAACCGTAGCAAAAATCGCCGCACTGTAGTCCGAGCCCTCTCTACCTAGGGTTGTTGTGAAGTTTTCAGAAGTACAACCGATGAACCCCTGAGTAATGGTAAGACGATTTGTGTTTACTTTTTCTTTAATGCATGAAGTTGTAAGCTCCCAATTGATGATTGCAGATTGATGTTTATTATCAGTCTTTACAACATCTCTAGCATCCAACCAGTCGTTATCAATTCCTATTTCTTTGAGATAGGCACTTACAATGGTCGTTGATAGGAGCTCTCCAACAGAAACGATTTGATCGTATTCAAAAGGATAATCTGGTCGAGGTTCATTTTCAAGAGCCCACTCAATTTCTACCAACAAATTCGAAACAATGTCAAAAACAGGATGATTCTCTTCAAACAACTCTTTCAAAAAATCGCTGTGAAAGTCTTTAACAAAATTCAATTTATCTGAAACATCGTCTTGTTTTAAGTAAAATGCGCGTGCAACTTCCTCAAGTGCATTTGTCATTTTACCCATGGCAGAAATTACCACTAAAGGTTTGTCATCCTTGTACTTTGTAAGGATTCTTGCAACATTCTTTACACTCTCCGCATCTTTTACAGAAGCACCACCAAATTTAAAAACTTTCATTTTCAACGTATTTCCAGAAAATCAATTTTCTGACCAGAGTAGGTATACAAGCAACTACCATCTGCTAGATAAAACTACTTATTCATACTCTTTTGTTAAACATAGGAACTATTTAATCGACTAAAACTACTTTAATAATGTATAAGTCGTTAAAAACAAACTCCTTAGACTTAAAATAGTCGCAAAATAATTCACATAAAAAAGCTCACTTTAAAAAAGTGAGCTTAGTGCGGATAGAGGGAGTCGAACCCACACACCTCACGGCACTAGATCCTAAATCTAGCGTGTCTACCAATTCCACCATATCCGCCGGTAAACCACATAAGCCCTTTTTTACTCATGCGGTTGCAAATTTATAACTATTTTCATCTTGGGCAATGAAAAAAACAGTTTTATTCTTTTTTTCATATTGCACAACAAGCCCCAAATACCTACATTTGTTTACTACATAAAGACCTTATGCTTACAATAAACCCAAAAGAACTAAACACCAAAGAATTACACGGATATTTAATGGGCTCCGTAGGACCTCGACCTATTGCTTTGGCCAGTACTATCGACGAAAATGAGAGGCCCAATTTAAGCCCTTTCTCGTTTTTTAACATCTTTAGCGCAAACCCGCCAATAGCCATTTTTTCCCCAGCACGCAGATCACGAGATAATGGGGTTAAACACACACTAGAAAATGCTTCTGAAACTAAAGAAGTTGTCATTAACCTGGTGTCCTATAATATCGTTGAACAAATGTCTCTTTCCAGTGCTGAATTTAGCAAAGGAGTGAGTGAGTTCACCAAAAGCGGCTTTACGCCGATTCCATCAGATATGGTGAAACCCTTCAGGGTGAAAGAATCTCCAGTTCAGTTGGAATGTATTGTCAAAGACATTGTTTCTATGGGTGAAGAAGGGGGCGCAGGGAATTTGGTGATTTGTGAGATCGTAAAAATGCATATCTCCGAACAGGTTCTTGATGCAAACAAACAAATTGATCCACACAAAATTGATCTCGTAGGTCGAATGGGTGGAAACTGGTACTGCAGAGCATCAGGAGATTCCATTTTTGAAGTGGAAAAACCTGGAGGTAAAAAAGGAATCGGTTTCGATGGACTCCCTAAACGTATCCTCAACAGTTTTATCTTATCAGGAAACGATTTGGCAAAATTAGCAGGCGTTGAGAAACTACCCACAACAGAAGATGTCAATAAATACAAAGACAACACAGACATCGAACACATTCTTCACACCACAACCGATGATGAAGAAGCTAGAGAAGAATTACACTATCATGCCAAAGCACTTCTAGAAAAAAACAAAATAGTGGAAGCATGGTCTACATTATTAATCGATAAACTAAACCGCGTATAAAATGAGTAACTTATCTGTAGAAGGAAAAGTAAAGCGTATTCATGACGAACAAGTCATCAGCGACCGCTTTAAGAAAAGAGAATTTGTCATTGAAACTGAAGAGCAATACCCTCAAGTACTGATGTTTCAATTGGTGCAAGACAAAACCAATTTAATTGACCAATTTAGCACCGGAGATAAAGTTGAAGTTTTCTTCAATTTACGTGGTAGAGAGTGGCAAAAAGACCCATCAGCTGAGATTAGAGTGTTTAACACTTTAGATGCTTGGAGAATTCAAAAAGTTGAGGCTATGCAAGCGCCAACAGACATGCCTCCTGCAGAGCCTGTTGCTCCAGCAAGTCCTGAAGATGACTTACCTTTCTAAACTAAGATTTAAATAGTAAAGAAATCCCTTCTGTAACGAGGGGATTTTTTTTGGACTCATAAATCAATCCTATACGTTTTCAGGTATATAATGCTTGTGTACCCACTCACCTAATTTTCCTAACAAAGGGTCTAAATCCTTCGCTGCAGGGATCAAAGAATATTCTACTCTAGGAGGTGTTTCATTATAGGATTTTCTAAAAATCAGTTGATCCTTCTCCATTTCTTTCAAATGATCCGTTAACACTTTTCTTGATATACCGTCAATAATAGTGGCCAACTGACCAAAGCGAAGGTTTTGGTATCTGGAACACAAATTCTATAGCTATTCAAGCAGGGGAAAACTCTAAAATCCTCTTGATGGAGGTGCCGATGAAAATCTAATCGTGAGTAATTGTTAATGATTTGTTATTTTAATGGTTCATAGAATATTTGGCAAAGTTATCGCGTTGTAATAGTATAAACAACGTTTCTTAATCCTGGGGGGGATTAAAAAAAGCCACTCTACTGAGTGGCTTTTATATTTCTATATAATTTGTTTAAAAATTGAATGGTTATTTGTTGTAATCATCACTACAAACAAATTAAAGGCAAAAAAATAGCTTGGAAAATCCAAGCTATTTTTTTGTAATGTTGTGTATGATCTTTTAAATATGGAAGTGCTTACTCTCCTTAAGCATTGGATGGTTTTTAGGCGTAAGCTCCATACTTGCTAACTTCTTGGTAACCACTCTAATGAATAAACCAGCAAAACCAAGGAAAGTCCCTATCTCAACAAAACCTATGTGCCAGTGGCTACCCACAGTACCTGGCATAATCATCACAAAGAAGTCTAAGTAATGACCTACAAGTACAATAGATCCAATCGTAAGTACAATGCCCGGAACTCTTTTAGAATCGCGACTCATAAGCATTACAATAGGCACGGCAAAGTTCAAGACTAAAGCAGTAATAAATGGCACTTTGTACTCGTCAAAACGGGCAATGTAATATGTTACCTCCTCAGGAATATTTGCGTACCAGATCAACATAAACTGAGAGAACCA
>JAQWKY010000068.1 GCA_029247585.1 Flavobacteriales bacterium
TAGCTCAGTTGGTTAGAGCGTCGGATTCATAACCCGGAGGTCAGGAGTTCAAATCTCCTTCTCGCTACAAAAGGTCTTCTCTCAGAAGGCCTTTTTTTTTTGGTTTTCAACAAAATTTCGTTGAGAACTCCTTTTGATGTCGTTGAAAGCGCGTATAGATATCAAGTATATTTGAAATATGAAATTCCCTCCCTCATGAAAAAGAGTTTGATTTTATCCTTATTTCTGATGTTTAGCGGTCTTCTTCAAGCTCAAGTGAAAGCCGAGCTCAATGCTGTACTCCAAAATGACGCTAAAACATATGCCTTATCTGATTTAGGATTCAATGCAAAGCTTTTGCATTTAGATAAAGATGTTTCTAAACCTGTAGTAGCGGAAGAGGTTGTAAAAAAGTCTCCTCGAACTCTAGAAGAAGTGTTAGCGAGCTCAAAAAGATCTAACCTTAAGTACCATTTGATTGCTGGATGTTTTTCCACAATAGAAAACGCCAATCGTTTGGTGTCGGATTTAAGTCGAAAAGGGTATCCTTCGGAAATTGTGGCCAAGAATGAGAAGGGTCTTTTCATGGTTTCGTACTTAACATTTACTTCTGAAGATGCTGCCCTTGAATCTCTTCAAGATTTGAAAGAGCAAGGGAAATCTACCTGGATATCCATCCGCTAATTCCGCTTCACATATCAAAATTCTCCGAGTTCATACACCTAATTCTTAGGTGAAGTTACCTATTCATTGAATGGTGCAACCTATTGTATTGCAGGTGTATGTAGATGTATATTTGATTATATCTAATTTTTCATAAGGGTGGAAGTTCCTATTTGTTTTTCAACAATAGGGACTTCCTTTTTATTATGAATGGATATGCGAAATTAAACGAAATGTATATTAATAAATGGGCTGCTTATAGCGCCTCTTTTTCGTATATCTCGTAGGTGAAATCACAGAAGTGTTTGTCGTCAGCATGTTTCTTTTTGGAACTAATGAGCTTCCATTCTGTACCGAGTTTGGGGAAGAAGGTGTCTCCGTCGAAGTTTTCATGGACCCGCGTAAGGTACACGCGATCAATCAAATCGTTTTCAAGTGCGTGTCGGTAAATTTCTCCACCGCCAATAATGAAAGGCTCTGTGTCTCCAGCCTCTTTTGCTTTTTCGATGGCCTCGATGATGGACCTTACTACGACACAGCCTTCAGCTTCGTATGAGGATTGCCGCGTAACAATTACATTGGTTCTGTTGGGTAGAGGACGGTATTTGTGCGGTATGGATTCAAAGTTTTTTCGACCCATAATCACAAAATGTGCTTCCGTGGTTTTCTTGAAGAATTTCATATCCTCAGGCAGGTGCCATACGAGGTCGTTATTTTTCCCAATCACTTGGTTTTCGGAAACGGCAATAATTAAGGATACCTTCATAAGCTTAGAGCTTTTGTTTATTAGGTTGATGATACTTTCTTGGCTAAACAGCAACTAGCCCCTTGATGTGTGGATGAGGATCGTAATTGGTTAATTCGAAGTCATCGATGGTAAAATCGAATATATTCCGTACTTCTGGGTTTATTTTCATGGTCGGTAAGGATCGAACCTCTCTACTCAATTGCAGCTCTGTTTGTTCTAGATGATTGGAGTATAGGTGTGCATCCCCAAAAGTGTGAATGAATTCTCCCGGCTCTAAATCACAGACTTGAGCAATCATCATGGTTAGCAGTGCATAGGAAGAAATGTTAAAAGGTACACCAAGAAAAATGTCGGCACTTCTTTGGTACAACTGGCAAGAGAGTTTTCCATCTGCCACATAAAATTGGAAAAAGGCATGGCAGGGAGGGAGGGCCATGTTTTCTATTTCTCCTACGTTCCACGCACTCACAATTAGTCTTCGTGAGTTCGGATTGTTTTTGATTTGCTCAATCAGTTGAGATATCTGGTCGATATGTTTTCCATTAGGTGCCGGCCATGACCTCCATTGGTAACCATATACGGGGCCAAGATTTCCATTTTCATCAGCCCACTCGTCCCAAATCCTCACATTATGGTCTTTGAGGTATTTGATGTTTGTATCTCCTTTTAGAAACCACAAAAGTTCATGAATAATAGATCGTAAATGTAGTTTTTTTGTGGTGATGCAGGGGAAGCCTTCCGCCAAGTCAAAACGCATTTGGTAACCAAACACACTCAGTGTCCCTGTGCCTGTTCGATCGCCTTTTAGCACGCCATTTTCTTTAACATGGCGCATCAAATCTAAATATTGTTTCATGGAATCTAATTTAGTGCCTAAATTAGCTATTTAGCCCATTTTTTATATAGTTATAGCATTGAATTTATGAACAAATATTCACAAATTTAAGACCTAAATCGACTCAAATATATTTGTTTGAAGGGCTTTAGATTGAAGAAAAGACTTTGGAATTATTCAATTGTAGATAAAGCTATTTATGTGTGCGGATTTCTTCTTGAAAGTTCATCACGTATTAGCGCAGCTTGTTCGTAATCTTCTTTTTCTAGGGCTTCATTTAATTTTTCATGGAGTTTTTTATCCGACAAACGCATCAGTGATGATGTATCGGTTGCAGCTTTAGGTGTTTCCTTTTCGCTAGCATCTAATTCTTCCGTTTTATAGTTTATGGAAGGTGTGTGGATTTTTGTTTCGTCATCAAGAATAATTCCTGCTTGTTCGAGGATGCTCTCATAGGTGTATATAGGGCTGTTAAAACGAAGTGCCAATGCTACTGCATCTGAGGTTCTGGAGTCAATTTTTTTGATTTCCCCATCCAATTCACAAACCAAATAGGAGTAAAAGATGCCTTTGTCCAATTTGTGAATGATGACCTCTTTAAGATATATATTAAATGAGAGTGCCAAGCTCGTGAATAAGTCATGGGTGAGTGGGCGTGGAGGCATTAAATCCTTTTCTAAAGCAATGGCAATAGATTGGGCTTCAAAAGCGCCGATGACAATGGGCAGTCTACGTGGGCCATTTTCTTCGCCCAAAAGCAATGCGTATGCATTGTTTTGAGACTGACTGTAGGTTAAACCAATAATACTAAGTTGTACCGTCTTCATCAAGTTTTTGCTTTGAGGACTAAAATAGTAAAATAGACCAACTAATAATGTGTAAAATGAAATTTAAATGGCTGCCTTATAGGTTTTGATTGCTGAAATCAATTTCGGTAAAACCTCAAAGGCATCTCCAACAATTCCGTAATCCGCTGCTTTAAAGAAGGGTGCATCAGGATCTGTATTGATGACCACAATGTTTTTTGAGGCATTAACACCCGCCAAATGTTGAATCGCTCCTGATATCCCAACAGCGATATACAGTTGTGGGTTGATGGCAATTCCGGTTTGCCCTACATGTTCACTATGCGGGCGCCAGCCAATATCTGAAACCGGTTTAGAGCAAGCTGTGGCTGCTCCTAATGCTTCTGCCAAGTCCTCAATCATGCCCCAATTTTCGGGTCCTTTCATTCCTCTTCCTGCCGAAACGACCAAATCAGCCTCTGTCAAGCCAATTTTACCGGTTGCTCTGTCAATTGATACTGAGGTAAGCTCTTGGTTTGGTGCTGTAGTTTGGAAGTCAAAAGCTTCTGCGGTGGCTGACTGCCCCCTTTCTGAATACTCAAAGGCATTGGCCGTAATCGTAATTACTTTTTTATCGGACTCAGTTTGATAACGAGCTATTGCTTTACTAGAAAAGGTTTTTCGTTTAATAGTAAAAGGGGAAAGCGATTCGGGTAATTCTATAACATTGGTTATGAATGCAGCTTTTCTCTTGGCAGCAACCAATGGAGCTATTGCTTTCCCATTGCTGGTATTGGAAATAACAATCGTGTCGGCGTTACTCTCTTCAGCCACAGCAATTATAGCGTCTGCATAAGCTTGGTTGTTGAACGTTTCCAGTGAAGGGTTCTCAATAGTTTTTACTTTATGGGCTCCATATTTCCCCAACTGAGAAGGGTCATCTTTGGCAGAAATAGTCAGTGCGACGGTTTCTGCATCCATCAAATTAGCTAGTTCTGCTGCATAATGAACCGCTTCGAAAGTTGATTTTTTAAAATTTCCATTCCAGTTTTCTGCGTATACTAATACCGTCATAATAGTTAAAAATTTATGTTTTTAGATTACTTTGGCTTCGCTGTGAAGTAATTCCACTAGTTGATCAACATTGTCAGGGTCTATGAGTGTGCAAGCTCCTTTTTCATCAGGCAACTGGTAATTAAGCACGGTCGTTTGTTTGTGAATTTCTGATGCTTCTACAACTCTAAGTGGCTTTTTTCTAGCCATCATGATTCCTCGCATTGCGGGGATTCTCAAATCCTTTTCTTCAACAAGTCCTTTTTGCCCTGCAATCAATAGTGGGAGCTTGCCTTGAAGAGTTTCTTTCCCGCCATCAATTTCTCTAATTAATGTGGCTTGGTCTGCATTAATGTCCAATCCAATACAAGCGTTGACAAATGGAATGTTTAAATGTGCTGAAAGTATTCCGGGTACAGCCCCTCCGTTGTAGTCAATAGACTCTCGACCAGTAATGATTAAATCAAAGTTTTCTTCACCTGCATATTCAGCTAACAATCCTGCTACAAATGCTGCATCGGTAGGTTCGGTATTGATTCTAACGGCCTCATCTGCACCGATAGCTAAAGCTTTTCGCAAGGTTGACTCTGTAGCCGCTAAACCAACATTGACAACCGTAATAGTTCCTCCCATAGATTCTTTAATGTGCATGGCTTTCGTTAAGCCAAACTCATCATAGGGATTGATGACAAAGGTAACTCCGGAAGCGTCAAATTCGGTATTGTCGTTTTTAAAAACAATTTTAGAAGTCGTGTCGGGGACATGACTGATGCAGACGAGTATTTTCATAATTTAAATATTTTTAAAATTAGGGGTTCATTCAAAGCGTCTTTCTATAGTAATATGTTCTATTTCTACGATGTATTCAAGTTAAGTATGTAATCCTGATTTCTAAATATAAAAAATCAAAACTGCAAATCATATACCGAAATGCTATTTTGCAGAAATTTATTTTGACAAAACATATGTCATTTAATTAATACAAACCTTCTCTATCGATCTTTAAAAAAGTATGTGATTTATCATATTGAATGCCAATAAAATTGTAGTTTTGTCGCATTAAAATCAAGTACGAATATGAGAGTTATACAATTCAGACAGGCTATTGCAGAGGCCATGAGCGAAGAAATGAGAAAAGACGAAAAGGTCTTTTTATTAGGTGAGGAAGTCGCTGAGTACAATGGTGCCTACAAGGCAAGTCAGGGCATGTTGGATGAGTTTGGAGAAAAAAGAGTTATAGATACACCTATTGCGGAATTGGGTTTTGCAGGTATTGCCACGGGTGCTGCCATGAATGGTTTGAAGCCTATCGTGGAGTTCATGACGTTTAACTTTTCTTTGGTAGCTATTGATCAAATCATCAATTCAGCGGCTAAGATCAGACAGATGTCCGATGGACAATTTCAAATGCCCATTGTATTTAGAGGGCCTACCGCCTCGGCTGGTCAACTAGGTGCTCAGCATTCACAAGCTTTTGAATCTTGGTTTGCGAATTGCCCGGGCTTAAAAGTGGTTGTTCCTTCCAATCCCTACGATGCTAAGGGCTTGTTGAAAGCAGCTATTAGAGATAACGATCCAATCATTTTCATGGAATCGGAACAAATGTATGGGGATAAATGTGAGGTCCCTGAGGGAGAATACATCATTCCTATTGGAGTTGCTGATGTTGTTCAAGAAGGAACAGATGTTACTTTGGTCTCTTTCGGTAAGATTATGAAGAAGGTAAACGAAGCTGCAGAATTATTAGCAAAGGAGGGAATCTCTGCTGAAGTTATCGATTTAAGAACGGTTCGTCCTATTGACTATGAGACGATTCTTACTTCGGTTAAGAAAACAAATCGATTGGTTGTTGTTGAAGAAGCATGGCCGTTGGCGTCTTTGTCTACTGAAATTGCTTACCACGTTCAAAAATATGCCTTCGATTATATAGACGCTCCTGTGAAACGCGTTTGTACGGCAGATGTCCCTATGGCATATGCACCTAATTTAGTTGAAGAGTTCTTACCACAAGTGAGTAAGATTGTTGAAGAAGTAAAGTCAGTGATGTACGTTAAGTAAATCATTACATATAAACATAAAGAACCATCCTTCGGGATGGTTTTTTTGTTTTCAGTAAATCCTTTAGAAGTCAGCTGCTACTATGAATTTCACAATTTCTTTTGTGTTAGGGTGTATAAATTCAATGGCTT
>JAQWKY010000077.1 GCA_029247585.1 Flavobacteriales bacterium
CTGCTCTTTACGGTGCTTTAGGTATTTTCCTTCCATTGATCGCAGTAAACTGTTCAATACTTGGTGGAGCATAATTCATGCAGGAAAGACAATACTCAACCATCGCCGAAGCAACGGCTTTTGGTTTGGGGTCCGGTGTGGGTTGGTTGTTAGCTATTGTAGCCATTGCTGCCATTCGCGAAAAGATACGTTATTCAAATGTTCCTGCACCACTTAGAGGTTTAGGTATTACTTTCATCATTACCGGTTTGATGGGTATCGCCTTTATGAGCTTTATGGGTATTCAATTATAATTCTGAAAAGACAATACAATGGGTATTACACTTATAACAACAATATTGGTATTCTTAGTAGTCGTATTATCGCTGGTAGGAGTACTTTTGTTTGCCAAAGCGAAACTATCTCCGGGAGGAAAAGTGAAGCTTGTCATTAATGGTGAAAAAGAAGTCGAAGTTGATGCAGGTTCAACCATATTATCAACGTTAGGTAACAACCAGATCTTCCTACCATCCGCTTGTGGTGGTGGAGGTACTTGTGCCATGTGCAAATGTCAGGTTACCGAAGGTGGAGGAGAAATTCTTCCTACCGAAAAGCCTTACTTCTCACGTAAAGAAATTGCTGATGACTGGCGTTTGGGTTGTCAGGTAAAGATTAAAAACGACATGAACATTGAGATTCCTGAAGAGATCTTCGGAATTAAAAAATGGGAATGTGAAGTAATCTCTAACTACAACGTAGCTACTTTTATTAAAGCCTTTATCGTAAAATTACCTGAAGGTGAAACGCTAGACTTCGAAGCGGGTGGGTACATCCAAATTGACGTTCCAGAGATTGAGGTTGACTTTAAAGATATGGACATTCGCCCTGAACCTAACGATCCTGCCGGACCGGACAAGTTCAAAGGTGAATGGGATAAATTTGGCTTATGGCCGTTAAAGATGAAAAACGACGAGGAGTGTTTCCGTGCCTACTCTATGGCCAATCACCCTGCCGAAGGTAACATCGTTATGCTGACCATTCGTATCGCTACACCACCATGGGACAGAGAGAAGAATGCTTGGATGGATGTAAATCCGGGTATTTGTTCTTCTTATGTATTCTCTCGTAAAGTAGGTGATAAAGTAACGATTTCAGGTCCTTACGGTGAATTCTTCATCAAAGACACAGATGCTGAAATGGTTTACATCGGTGGTGGTGCAGGTATGGCGCCAATGCGTTCACACTTATTCCACTTATTCCACACCTTAAAAACGGGTCGTAAAGTAACTTACTACTACGGTGGACGTTCCAAACGTGAGTTATTCTATGAAGAAGACTTCCGTCAGATCGAAAGAGAATTCCCGAACTTCAAGTTCCACATTGTTCTTTCTGACCCTGCACCGGAAGACAACTGGAATGAGAAAAAGAGTTTAGACGATGAAGGAGATGGTTTCTTAGGCTTCGTACACAATGCGGTAATCGAGCACCACTTAAAGCCTCACGAAGCTCCTGAAGATATTGAGTTCTACTTCTGTGGTCCTCCAATGATGAATCAAGCCGTTCTTAAAATGTGCGATGACTGGGGTGTACCTCCAGAAAACGTTGCCTTTGATGACTTCGGTGGATAAACTAAAAAAAGACTCGCAAAAAGCGGGTCTTTTTTGTTTTATAAAAGATTCATAAATTCATTTTAGGCAGTCACTTCCCTACCTAAACTGAAAGCTATTTTTTAATTACTTTTGAAATCAACAATGAAAAATCAATTCTATCTTCTTTCACTCCTGCTTATTTCTTGTGGAACTACGCCCACAAACGAAGTACTCGTGAGCAACTACGGATACACACAGGGAACAACGTACAACATTCGTTACATGAGTACCAATGCAGTAAATCATCAAAGTGATATTGACAGCATATTACATGCCGTTGATCGATCTCTTTCTACTTATGTGGAAGAATCTATCATCAGTAAGATCAATAAAAACAAGTCTTTGCAAACAGACTCTTTATTTAGATGTGTGTTTGAAACTGCAATGATCATTGCCGGCGAAACAGATGGCGCTTTTGACCCAACGATAGCTCCTGTCGTGAACTTTTGGGGCTTTGGATTTGAAGAAGTAGCCGAGAAAGATGAGAGCAAGCTTGCAGACTTAATGAAAACCACAGGCTACGAAAAAATTGCTATTCAAGATAGCTTGATCGTAAAATCAAATCCGAATACACAAATCGATTTTAATGCCATTGCACAAGGGTTTACCGTTGACCTGATCGGAGAACATTTACAAAAACTTGGCCTAACCAATTACATGATAGAAATTGGAGGAGAATTAAAATGCCATGGTTTAAATGCCGACGGTAAATTATGGCGCATTGGAATTGACAAACCTTCAGAAACCATTCAAGAAGACCGTTTTCAAGCCATCATTGAAGTACCGAACAAAGCAGTAGCAAGCTCCGGAAATTACCGTAAATTTAAAGTGGATGAGCAAACGGGGATGAAATATGCACACACCATTCATCCAAATTCTGGAAAACCTATCCAATCAAATTTACTAAGTGTAACCATAGTAAGCGAATCTTGTATGAAAGCAGATGCTTATGCGACCGCATGTATGGTTCTGGGCGTGGAAAAAAGTATTGAATTTCTTAAAAAAACACCGGAATTAGATGCCCTGATCATCTACTCAGGACCCAAAGGAAAATGGTTACAATACCAAACGGAAGGATTTAAAAAAATGAGTGTGTATCAGAGTAAGTGAAACGAACATATCATCCTGAACCTGTCGAAGGATGACAATTTATCTCCAACAACTTCCAACCAACAAGCAAATGAAAATTGTATTCGCCACAAACAACCCCAATAAGCTAAAAGAAATTCAGGCTTTGATGCCTACAGGAATTGAAATTGTAAGTTTAAAAGATATCGGTTGTACGGAAGACATTCCTGAAACAGGAAAAACACTTGAAGCCAATGCTTTTCAAAAAGCGAATTACTTAAAAGAACATTATGGCTACGACTGCTTTGCCGATGATACCGGATTAGAAGTTAATGCACTAAATGGCAATCCGGGTGTCTATTCTGCCCGTTATGCAGGACCTCAGCGATCTGCGGAGGACAATATGGCAAAGATCCTTGACGAATTAAAAGGAAAAGAAAATCGTAAAGCACAATTCCGAACAGCGATTGCACTAATCCTAAACGGAGAAGAATACCTTTTTGAAGGAAAAGTTGAAGGACAGATAAGCCAAGCAAAACTAGGCGAAAAAGGATTTGGTTATGATCCAATTTTTATTCCCGAAAACGAAACACGAAGTTTTGCCCAAATGAGTATGGAAGAAAAAGGAGCTGTTAGCCACAGAGGAAAAGCCGTAAGAAAATTGGTGGAATGTATTGGTAGACTGGTAGATTAGTAGATTGGTTAGTATTAGGAATTACGAATGGATAATTGACAATTGATAATTGATAATGGAGAACTTAAGTTTTACAATCGCACCCTAACTTCCAACTTTTAATTTCATCTAACTTCCAACCAAATTGTTAATATCTTAAAGCATCAAAAAAGGTGAAATTTCAAAACATCTTTTATATTTGAAACTCTTGAAATAGCGAGAAACATCTATGGGAAATTTCATTGTATCGGCACGTAAGTACAGACCGCAAACCTTCGACACAGTCGTTGGGCAGCAGTCTATTACCAATACATTGAAAAATGCCATTGTAAACGATCATTTGGCTCAAGCTTTTTTGTTTTGTGGTCCTCGCGGAGTTGGTAAAACTACCTGTGCTCGTATACTCGCAAAAACAATCAACTGCCTAAATCTTTCTGAAGCTACTGAAGCTTGTAATGAATGTGAATCCTGCACCTCGTTTAACGAGCAACATTCGTTCAACATACACGAACTGGATGCAGCATCAAACAACTCCGTGGAAGATATTCGTAATCTGGTTGATCAGGTACGTATCCCACCACAAGTTGGCGATCGTAAGATTTACATTATCGATGAGGTACACATGCTCTCTCAGGCCGCCTTTAATGCCTTCTTAAAAACATTAGAAGAACCACCAGCTCACGCTATTTTCATTTTAGCAACAACCGAAAAGCACAAGATCATACCGACCATTCTTTCGCGTTGTCAGATTTTTGACTTCAAAAGAATTCAGGTTGAAGATGTAGCTGCACATCTTACTAAAATTTGTGAGCAGGAAAACATCGAATTTGAACCGGATGCACTACACATCATTGGACAAAAAGCAGATGGAGCCTTACGAGACGGACTTTCTATTTTTGATAGGATGGTAAGCTTCAATCAAGCTAAAATAACCTACAAAGACACCCTAGAGAATTTAAACATTCTCGACTACGATTATTACTTTAAAGTCATTGACCAGGCCTTAAAACAAGACATCCCCTCTTCCCTACTTACCTTTAACGAGATTCTTCAAAAAGGATTTGATGGACACAATTTCATCAACGGATTGGCCGAACACCTGCGGAACGTACTCGTGTGCAAAAACCCAAAAACTGTAGAGCTCATTGAAGTTGGTGACACCATCAAAACAAAGTACGTAGAGCAATCTCAAAATTGCCATCAGGACTTCATCTTAGGAGCCCTTGAGATATGCAACGAATGCGACGTCCAATACAGATCCAGTAGAAACCAAAGACTGCTTGTAGAACTTGGCTTAATGCAAATTTGTTCACTTTCCTCTGAAGGTGGACTAAAAAAAAAACGCCCTAAGTCATTCATCATAGCACACACTTCGTCGAACACAGCCAAATTAAAGCAAGCACCACAATCAAGTTCGATCAAAGAACAAATCAATCGTTCACATACCCAAAGCCCTACACCTACTAAGGCGGAAAAAGCGCAGAAGGCCAAACTAAAAAAAGTAAATCCAGAGATTTTAAATAAAATTAAAACTGGAGGACTCAGTGGTTTATCCATCAACCAATTCCTTAATAAAAAAGAAAGTGAAGATGGTGAACAGGAAATTAAAGCCGCTACTGGTGAATCTCGATCTGATTTCCGAGAAGATCAACTGAACCCTTTGTGGCTAGAATATGCAAAAATCATTGAGAAAAAAGGGAAAATTTCTCTCTTCAGATTGTTCTCTCAACAATTCCCTAAAATCGACAACAATTACCTTTTGCACTTCCCCGTTGAAAGTCAAGCCTTAGCTGAGGATTTACAAGCTGAAAAACCAGAACTACTTACCTTCCTAAGAAAGTCATTAAACAATTACGGCATAAATATAGATTTCCCGGTAATTACTGCAGCAGAAACTAAAACGCTTTACACACCTCAAGACAAGTTCAAACACATGGTCGAAAAGCATCCAAAGTTGTTGTATCTGAAAAAACTCTTAGATTTAGATTTGAATTAAATCGTCGAAAACCAATGATTTGGGTGGATTACACAAATCTATGAAATGAAATCAAAAATGATTGACAACCTAGACATAACCATCAATACAGGTGATGAAACGTATGACATTTCTGTATTAATACCCACATGGAACAACTTAGATTATCTAAAACTATGCATTTCAAGTTTACAAAAAAACTCTGCAACGAATGTACAGCTGATTGTTCTTGTCAACGAAGGCCTTGACGGAACTTTAAATTGGTTAGCAACACAAAAAAATGTAGATTTTATTCACGCTAAGGATAATATAGGGATCTGCTACGGCTTAAATATTTGCAGAAGTCTAGTAAAGTCAAAGTACATAGCTTATCTAAACGATGACATGTATGTACTTCCCAATTGGGATGAAATATTAAAAGATGAAATTTCAAAATTAGACACAAAACTCTTCATGATTTCATCAACCATGATAGAACCTCATGACACCAATAACCCTTGTGTAAATGTTAAAGATTATGGCGATTCTCTCAGTAACTTTAATGAAGACTTACTGTTAAAAGAATACAAGAGTCACAGCATTCCAGATTGGAGTGGTAGTACCTGGCCACCTAATGTAGTGCATGTCGATATCTGGGATCTTGTAGGAGGATTAAGCACAGAGTTTAGTCCGGGTATGTACTCAGACCCTGATTTCTCAAAAAAACTATATGAAGCAGGAGTTCGAACATTTAAAGGAGTAGGAAATAGCCTCGTATACCATTTTGGATCCAAATCCACCAAGCGAGTGAAAAAAAACACAGGTCGAGATATGTTTCTTTTTAAATGGGGTATGACCGCAAGTTTTTTTTCAAAAAAAATACTACGTATTGGCATGCCCTATCTAAAATTACAAAAAAACCGAGAAATGACGTTTACTGAAAAGTTAATCCAAAAACTCAAATCACTGAAAGTTTTTCTTAATAGGTGATGTTTTTCTGTTCGGAAACAATCTTAATTAAACCCTCAAATACTTCTTATCTACGTAAAAAGTTCCAAAGGGGATTACAGCCCCTAACAAAACAACAAACAAAGCCTTTATCGGCCACTTTCGCATTTGCATGAAGTAAAATGCAAAACACACATAAGCTACAAACAACAAGCCATGGGGCATCCCAAGCATTTTCACATAGCTAGGGTCGTCGTAAATATATTTAGCTGGTGTAGCAATAAACAACAGAAGTAGATAAGACAAACCTTCTAAAAAAGCAATCCATCGAAATAATTTCATAAACGTAAATTTTCACAAATTTACCAATGCTATCGAAAATAATCACAAATCAAACTCATAAAATGAAATTAAAATACAGGAATTCTATAGGAGAAACTCACGCCATAAAAAAAATGAATTACCATTATAATCACAGGAGCTCAGCAACAATTATAATATAAAAAGTGACACATTATATAATCACAAATTTGTCGATCAGAATTTACAAAGCACAAAAGCTCTTTAGGCAAATTTGAAGTATATTTGAAATCTATTTTATCATCTATGATTGCAGAAGAAAAAACTCAAATCTATTTAAGTTCAGATTTAGATTTAGAACTAAAAGCCATAGCTCAAAAAGTACTCTCTGAAGAACGAATTACCGTTGAGGAGGGAATCTACCTGTTTGAAAATGGAGAATTAGGCTTTTTAGGCAGTCTGGCAAATCACATCCGAACTAAAAAACACAGTGACTACACCTATTTCAACAGAAATTTCCATGTAGAACCCACTAACATTTGTGTTTTCGACTGTAAATTTTGTTCCTACTCCAGATTACTAAAACACCGTCAGGAAGGTTGGGAATTAAGTGCTGATGATATTTTCAAAAAGGTTAAAGAATACGATGAGCAACCCGTTACCGAAGTTCACATTGTAGGAGGTGTTCACCCGAAGATGGGGCTGCACTATTTTGCCGAACTCATCAAAAGAATTAAAGACCACAGACCCGATTTACACGTAAAAGCCTTTACTGCTGTAGAACTTGAATATATGTGTCGTAAAGCCAAAGTTTCGTACGAAGAAGGTTTAACCATTCTTAAGGAACACGGTCAGGATTCGCTTCCGGGAGGGGGTGCCGAAATTTTTGATGAGGAATTAAGATCGCGGATCTGTGATGACAAATGTACTTCCGATGAATGGCTGGAAATTCATGAAACAGCACATAAGGTAGGAATGCCCTCAAATGCAACACTGCTTTACGGTCATTACGAAAGTTATGCACATCGCATAGACCATATGAACCGCCTGAGAGAACTTCAAGATAAAACAGGTGGGTTCAACACATTTATTCCTTTAAAATTCCGAAACGGGAACAATCAAATGTCTGATGTTCCTGAAGTTTCTACCATAGAAGATCTGAAAATGTACGCTGTTTCAAGAATTTTTCTTGACAACTTCAATCATATTAAAGCGTACTGGCCGATGATCGGTAGAAATACAGCACAAATGTCGCTTAACTTTGGTGTGAACGATATCGATGGAACTATTGACGATTCTACAAAGATCTATTCCATGGCCGGAGCGGAAGAGCAAAACCCAAATCTAAGTACAGAACAGCTTTGCAAACTCATAGAAGATGTCGGGCGTCATCCTATTGAAAGAGGAACACTTTACGATGTTATTAACGACTACAAAGACTACGACTGGTCTGCTTCAGATAAAAATTAAGCATTAAAAAAGTCGTCTGAAAATAATTTTCAGACGACTTTTTTATTTTTATACGAAGAATTTTACTCACTCAAATAAGCCGAAATATTCTTCTCTACTCTATTCAATACATCCGACACATCAGCCTTCACAAACTTATCTCCGGCAATGTTTTCATAAAGCTCAATATACCTTTCTGATACAGAATCGATGAACGCCTCATCCATATCTGGAATTTGTTGCCCATCTTTACCCTGAAAGCCATTAGAGATCAACCACTGACGAACAAACTCTTTCGATAATTGTTTTTGTGGTTCATCAGCATCTTGTCGATCTGTATATCCTTCAATGTAAAAATATCGAGAAGAGTCTGGAGTATGAATTTCATCAATTAAAGTGATATTACCATCCTTGTCTTTACCGAATTCATATTTGGTATCTACAAGAATTAAACCCATATCGGCGGCAATTTCCGTTCCTCTTTGGAATATTTCACGTGTGTACTTCTCCAAAAGTAAGTAGTCTTCTTCTGAAACGAGTCCTTGTTTCAAAATTTCCTCTCTAGAGATGTCTTCATCGTGACCTACATCTGCCTTCGTTGTTGGTGTTAGTAGTGGCTCCGGAAACTTATCATTTTCCTTCATCCCATCAGGCATCTCAACGCCACAAATAAGTAGCTTTCCAGATCGATACTCTCTCCATGCATGTCCAGAAAGATATCCACGAATAACCATTTCTACTTTAAAAGGTTCACAGTACTTCCCTACGGTTACCATTGGATCAGGTGTTGCTATCTTCCAATTTGGAACTATATCATTGGTAGCATCTAAA
Organism: Flavobacteriales bacterium; assembly: GCA_029247585.1. Lineage (GTDB taxonomy): Bacteria > Bacteroidota > Bacteroidia > Flavobacteriales > UBA7430 > UBA7430. The sequence goes on from JAQWKY010000077.1 coordinate 8,852, forward strand.
AATTTAGCTGCAATCTGGTTTAATACTTGACCTTTAAATGGAATTCCTTTGGGCATCACTACATCAAATGCAGAGATACGATCAGAAACGATCATCACCAATAAGTCATTGTTAATTGTGTACACTTCACGTACTTTCCCGTGGTAAACCTTCGTTTGACCCGGAAAGTTAAAATCAGTTTTTAGAATCGTGTTTCCCACTTTCTTTTTTATTTAATTGTTGTTCTTGTTTGTAAGCTTGTATGATTTTCATCACCAATTTATGGCGAATCACATCTTTTTCATCTAAGTAAACGATTCCTATCCCGTTTACATTACTCAACAATTCTAATGAGTGTCTTAAACCAGACTTTTGACGATTCGGCAAATCCACCTGAGTCATATCTCCGGTAACTACAAACTTTGCGGAACGTCCCATACGAGTAAGGAACATTTTCATTTGTTGTACCGTAGTATTTTGAGATTCATCTAATATAACAAAAGCATTGTCAAGTGTTCTACCTCTCATGAATGCCAGTGGAGCAATTTGTATGACCCTTTCTTCAATGAATGCTTTTAGCTTCTCAGCAGGAATCATATCATTAAGCGCATCATAAAGGGGCTGCATGTAAGGATCTAATTTATCCTTCATATCGCCGGGTAAAAACCCAAGATTCTCTCCTGCTTCTACAGCAGGTCGGGTTAAAATGATTCGTTTTACCTCTTTATTCTTGAGTGCTCTCACGGCAAGAGCTACCGCCGTATAGGTTTTACCCGTACCGGCTGGACCTATCGCAAAAACCATATCATTATCATGAGACAAATCAACTAATTTCCGCTGATTGGCCGTACGTGCCTTTACAAGTTTACCATGCGTACCGTGCACAATAACGTCGTCATCTAATTCTAAAACCACATTGTGGTCTTCCATGATCAAACGATCAATATTACTTTCGGTTAATCTATTGTATTTATGAAAATGCTGAATAAGAACCTGCAACTTGGTTTCAAATTGCTCAATAATTTCTTCTTCACCCAAAACTGTAAGCTTACCTCCGCGTGCAATAATTTTTAATTTTGGATAGTAAGACTTAATTAAGTCCAATTTTGAATTTCGAGAGCCATAAAGTTCTATGGGATCGATATCAGTTAACGTAAACTTTTTTTCTGCCAAATAGTTGATAATTATTGAGTTGAACGAATTCGTGTAAAATTCTTTTCAACTTAGATTATTTGCTTAATTTTAAAGTCACAAAATAACAAATTTAGTCAAATTATTTCAAGTAAAATTAGCTGTTTTTCAGCAATATGGCAATCATTACATTAACAAGCGATTACGGTAACAAGGATTATTTTACCGCAGCCATAAAAGGAGCGATTTTATCGGAATCTCCCTCAGCACAAATAGTTGACATTTCTCATCAAGTTTCTCCATTTAACATTCAAGAAGCTGCTTACATTCTAAAGAATGCCTATCATCACTTTCCTAAGGGAACGATTCATATGATTGGCATCGATGCTGAAGCAACAAAAACGAAACTTCATTTAGCTTGTAAAATTGAGGGCCACTACTTTATAGGAGCAGATACAGGTATCTTTTCACTGATGTTCCCCTTCATCAAGCCGGAACAAATCATTGCATTGAATATTGCCCAAGAATCCGACAGTATCCCCTTCCCGATGAAAGATGTTTTTGTAAAAGCTGCTTGTCATCTAAACAGAGGAGGAACTCTTGGTATTATTGGTCGACAAATCGAGCAACTGAGGGAAATGAAAGATTTCCAACCGACACTCTCGTTGGACCGAAAAATTTTAAACGGGCAAGTTATTTACATTGATCACTATGGAAATGTGATTAGTAATATCACTGAAAAATTCTTCAGAGAATCGGTTTCAGGAAAAACGTTTGAAATAAAACTACCAAGGAGAAACAACATCAAATCCTTACACAAGTCATACACTGAAGTTGCTGAAGGCGAAATGTTAGCCCTATTCAACTCAGCAGGCCACTTAGAGATTGCCATCAACAAAGGCGATGCAAATTTGGCAAATGGGGCTAGCGGACTCCTGGGCATAAAAGTAAAAGACCGAATTAGTATTGAATTTATATGATTATTAGAATTGTTAAATTAAATTTTCACGAGGAACAAATACTTACCTTTAAAAGTATTTTTGAAGAAAACAAACAAACAATCCTTGCACAAAAAGGTTGCCTACGTTTAGAACTTTTACAAGATTTAAATGATGAAAACACCTTTTTCACCTACAGCTGGTGGGACTGTGAAGAAAATTTAAACGCGTATAGAAACTCCGATTGGTTTAAAAACATCTGGAATAAAACAAAACTATTATTCAAGGAAAAACCTAAAGCCTGGAGCACAAAAATAATTAATGAATCGCAATGATTAGCATTCTCAAAAAAGAACTGAATAGTTTTTTCAATACATCAACAGGGTATCTGGTCGTATTGGTGTTCTTAATCCTTAACGGTCTATTTCTGTGGGTTTTTCCAGGCTCTTTCAATTTGATGGATTCCGATTATGCTGGGCTTGATGGTTTTTTCTTCTTAGCTCCTTGGATTTTTTTGTTTTTAATCCCCGCAGTGACCATGCGTTTTTTTTCAGAGGAACTCAAAACTGGAACCATCGAATTGTTATTGACAAAACCTATTAGCGAATTTCAATTGGTGTTGGGGAAATACTTTGCAGGGCTTGTTTTATGTCTAATTACTCTTGCTCCAACCCTTATCTATGTGGTAAGCATTTACATGCTCGGTCAACCAAAAGGCAACCTCGATTTGGGAGCCACTATTGGATCTTACATTGGATTAATCTTTCTCTCAGGAGTATATGTTTCCATTGGTGTTTTTACTTCAAGTACCACAAAAAACCAGGTGTTAGCTTTTCTACTTTCATCATTATTATGCATTATCTGTTTTTCAGGGTTTGAACAAATTGCTACATTATTACCTACTCATGGGATGCAATTGAACATCGAAAAACTGGGTGTAAGCTATCATTATAAGAATATCAGTAGAGGTGTATTAGACACGCGAGATGTAATCTACTTCTTGAGTTGTATTAGCCTCTTTCTATTTGCCAGTAAGTTGACACTTCAAATCAGGAAATGGTAATGGGAAACAGAAAAAAACACATCAAACAATTCCTGAGTCTTCTGATTGTCATAATAATCATTAACACCCTAAGTTCTGTGTGGTTTCATCGTTTTGATTTAACAAAAGAAAAACGATTTTCTCTTTCTGAAACAACAAAAGAACTCTTAACAACTATTGATGACTACATTTATATTGAGGTATACTTAGAGGGGGAATTCCCAGCTGGAATTGAGCGACTAAGCATTGAAACCGAATACATTTTAGCCGAATTTAAATCTCAAAACCCTCTCATAAAATATAACTTCATTAACCCTACCGAAAGTACTGATGACAATACTCGAAATGAGATCATCAATCAACTATTCGAAAAAGGCTTAAATCCAACCACACTACAAATAAAAGAAGGTGATGGTTACTCAGAAAAAATTATCATCCCAGGTGCTATCGTCAAATACGGGGCTAAAGAATTTGCCCTATCTCTGCTGAAAAATCAAATAGCAAACACCCCTGAGCAAAGTATTGAACAATCTATTCGAGAGCTTGAATATGAATTTACAAATGCCATTAATCATCTCACAAATCCTGTAAAACCAAAAATTGCCCTAATCTCAGGCCATGATGAATTAGAAGGAGTAGAAATTGAAGATTTAACCAATAGCCTTACTGAGCAATACACCTTAGACAAAATAAATCTTCGGGAATTTGAAACAAATGCAGACGGTGAACCCAATTTAAAGAAGAAGTTAAGGGATTTAACATCCCAAGACCTTTTAATCGTAGTAAAACCAAAAAGGAAATTTGAAAACATAGACAAGTATTTCATTGATCAGTACATCATGAGTGGTGGTAAGCTTATTTGGCTAATCGATGCAACAAACGCCGACATGGACTCTTTATCAAGCAAAGGCACTTTTCTAGTTCAACCACTCAAGGACCTCAATTTGAATGACATCCTTTTCAAATACGGCGTTCGAATTAACAACAATTTAGTTCAAGATATTTCATCCTCTAAAATTCCAATCCCAACAAGTTTTACAAACAATATACCTAAATGGGAATTGGTACCTTGGAACTACTTCCCCGTAGCTATACCTTCTTCAAATCATCCAATAACAAGAAATTTAAATGCTGTTAAATTTGATTTTGCGGGAAGTATTGACACGGTTAAAACAAGAACTAAAATCAATAAAACAATACTTCTTCAAACGTCTCCCTACACGAAAATAGTAAACACACCCCATGAAGTAAGTCTGCAAACAGCCTTAAAGACTCCTTTACAAGAAGAATACAAAAGAGGAAATCAGGCTCTTGCTGTATTGCTTGAAGGAAACTTTGAATCCATATTCAAAAACAGAATTAATAAATTAACAGCTGACCTACCCTTTAAAGAGAATAGCAAACCCACAAAAATGATTGTTATCTCTGATGGAGATATCGTTAAAAATCAACTTTCTCGAGGAGTATCGTTACCTTTAGGATATGATAGATACGAAAAACGCCAATACGGTAACAAGACATTTATCTTAAATGCTATCGATTACCTCTTAGATGAAGATGCACTAATTGATATACGAAGTCGAGAATTAACTATACGTGGACTTAACACTCAAAAAATAGCTAAGGAAAAGACCTTTTGGCAATTAATAAATATAGGGTTACCCGCAATGATGATTATTATATTCGGATTAATGAAACAATACCTCAGAAGAAAAAAATATGAAAAATAAAAATACAACATCTATAGCTTTACTATTTTGCCTAGGCCTTGCCGCATACTTTTTCACCAATAATCAGAGCTCAATATCTCGTTCCGACCACAGAGATTTCGCTGTTTCCGACACCAGTCAAATTGCTGAAATTAAAATTACATCTAAAAAGCCCGAAACAGCAACCCTAAAGAGAGTTGATGAAGAAAGTTGGCTTATCAACGAAGAATTTAGAGCCAGTAAATCATCCATTTACTACCTTCTAAAAACCTTACAACGGATGGAAGTTGCCTACCCAGTACCCTTATCCCTACGAGATAATGTATTGGGTAATCTTGCTGTTAAAGGGTTAAAAGTTGATGTGTTATTAAAAGACGGTACAGAAAAAATATTTTATGTTGGAGGTGAAAATAAAGAACTTACAGCAACCTTCATGATGTTAAAAGATGCTACAGACCCATATGCAGTTCATATCCCCGGATTTAGGGGATATCTATCAAGCAGATTTTTCACCAATGAGCATCTATGGAGAGACAAAGAAATCATGGATTACAATGCGCAATCAATTACTTCAATAAACATGCAGTTCTATGATGAGAATGACAAAAATGACTCATTTCACATCGACTTTGACAATGAAAGCTATGAGCTAACATCATTTGATGCGAATGAAAACGTCTTGACCAATCCACAGAAGGTCGCCGCTTACAGGGCTTCGTTCCAAGAGCTATTTGCTGAGGCATTCATCACGAAGCCTTTAGACACTGACTCACTGATTAAAACAGAGCCAATCTTCGATCTTACTGTGCAAACCACTCACCATGAAACACATCTTAAAGTCTTTCACAAACGAGCTGATGTCGATACTAATGTAAAAGATGGAAGAATCTATGATCCAGAAAGATTGTACGCCTATGTAAACGAGAAAGACTGGATGATAATACAACAAAACACGTTTAAAAAAGTAATTAAAAGATTAGCTGATTTGAAATAACAATTAATCGTTTATCGACCTACAACATGAATCCATAAACTTACAATTCAATTATAGATTTTGTTAAAAAGTACTTTAGAATTGTGAATAAAGCTGAGTAGACATTATCGACTCTGTTTCTACATATGGCTATATTTGGATTACTGAAATTAAACCCAAGACCTAATGAAGTTTATTGTTTCCAGTTCAAAGCTTTTAAAACAATTGCAAACCATCAGTGGTGTTATTAACTCAAGTAATACCCTGCCCATTCTCGACAATATTTTGTTTGAGATTGCGGACAACAATCTTACCGTATCCGCATCGGATTTAGAAACAACAATGTCTACTACTTTAGAGGTTGAGGCAGACGAAAGTGGTAGTGTTGCGATTCCAGCAAAATTACTTTTGGACACCCTTAAAACTTTTCCCGAACAACCGCTAAGCTTCTTATTGGATGCAGATAAAAACCTTGTAGAAATTAGTTCCGACCAGGGTAAATATGCACTCGCCTTTCAAAACGGTAACGAATTCCCAAAGGCTCCAGGAATTGAAGCTGGAAGTACAGCCTTAATTCATTCCGACATTATTGGTTCAGGAATACACAAAACAATCTTTGCTACAGGAAACGATGATTTACGCCCTGTGATGTCTGGTGTTTTTTGTCAGTTTAGTGACTCTGGGTTAACGCTCGTATCTACAGACGCTCATAAATTGGTTCGTTTTACTCGACATGATGTAACGAGTGATCAGAATGCCGAATTCATTCTCCCTAAAAAACCTTTAAACATTCTTAAAGGAATCTTAGCCTCTGCAGATGAGGAAGTAAAGATTGAATACAACGAGACCAATGCAAAATTTAGCTTTGGATCCATAGTTCTTACTTGTCGTCTTATTGATGGGAAATACCCCAATTACAATGCCGTTATACCACAAGAAAACCCGAACAAGCTTACCATCGATCGCTTATCATTTTTAAACTCGGTAAAAAGAGTTTCGATATTCTCAAACAAAACTACACATCAGATAAGACTGAAGATTGCGGGTAACGAAATGCATATATCTGCAGAGGATTTGGACTTCTCTAACAAAGCAGATGAACGCTTATCATGCCAATATGAAGGGACTGATATAGAAATTGGCTTCAACTCTCGCTTCCTAATGGAAATGATTTCCAATCTCGAGACAGAACAAATTCACTTGGAAATGTCAGCACCGAACCGTGCAGGTATTCTACTCCCTGAAGGGAACACAGAAAATGCTGAAAACATACTAATGTTAGTCATGCCAGTCATGCTAAACAACTAACAGGAATAGAAACACATATAAAACGGGTTCGTAAGCTTTACTTACGAACCCGTTTTATTTTGGTCTTTATGCTTCTAAAGAAACTCAATAAAAACACCTCAATTACTTGAGGTGTTTTTTCCAACAAGCATCAAATCACAAACTCTTAGCACCTCTCACCTTCTGATTTGTCAAGGCCTGATCAACTACCTGCATCATATCTTCGACATAACTAAAAGTCAACCCTTTCAAATAATCGGGCTTGATTTCCAGTATATCTTTTTCATTATCCTTACAAAGGATAATTTCTTTAATACCAGCTCGCTTAGCTGCCAGAATTTTTTCTTTAATTCCTCCAACTGGAAGTACTTTTCCTCTCAAAGTTATCTCACCACTCATGGCCAAGCTCTTTTTCACCTTTTTTTGAGAATACAAAGATGCTAGGGATGTCAACATGGTTATACCGGCAGAAGGGCCATCTTTGGGTACAGCTCCCTCAGGCACATGAATGTGAACATCCCACTTATGGAAAACCTCAGGATCTAATCCAAATTTATTGTGGTTGGACTTGATGAACTCCAAAGCCAAACGGGCTGACTCTTTCATGACTTTACCCAGATTTCCGGTAAGAGTTAACAAACCTTTTCCTGGGCTAAGACTCGACTCTATAAATAGAATACTACCCCCTACAGAAGTCCAAGCCAAACCTGTTACCACACCAGCTACATCATTGCTCTGGTACTTATCTTTACTATACCGATGAGCACCAAGTATTTCAACTATCGAATCGCTACTAAACTTAGGCTCATAAGACTTTTCCATAGCAATACTCTTAGCTGCAAAACGCACTAGCTTGGCTAATTTCTTATCCAAACCACGAACACCTGACTCACTTGTGTAACCTTCAATAACTTGTTCAAAAAGCTTTTTCCCGAGCTTTACCGCATCTTGGTCTAGCCCATGTTCTTTCAATTGTTTTGGCAATAAGTGTCTTTTGGATATTTGCACCTTCTCTTCCATAGTGTAACCACTAATATCTATGATCTCCATACGATCCCTTAAAGCAGGTTGAATGGTATTAAGAGAATTGGCAGTAGCAACAAACATTACTTTTGACAAATCATAACCCATTTCTAGATAATTATCATGAAAAGATGAATTTTGTTCAGGATCTAAAACTTCTAATAAAGCAGAAGAAGGGTCCCCTTGGCTACCTAACGCTAATTTATCAATCTCATCAAGAACAAAAACAGGGTTGGAAGTTCCTGCTTTCTTTATCGATTGAACAATCCTACCTGGCATAGCACCAATATACGTTTTACGATGTCCACGTATTTCAGATTCATCGCGTAATCCTCCCAAGCTCATACGTACATATTCTCTTCCTAAAGCTTCGGCAATTGACTTACCCAAGGAAGTTTTACCAACTCCCGGAGGTCCATACAAACACAAAATTGGAGATTTCATATCTCCTTTTAATTTCAATACAGCAAGATGTTCAAGAATACGTTCTTTGACTTTTTCAAGACCGTAATGATCCTTATCTAAAACTTGTTCTGCTCGATTTAGGTTAAATTGATCTTCAGAATAGTGATCCCATGGTAAATCTAAAACCGTTTCAATGTAATTTCGCTGAATAGAATAATCGGGAACCTGTGGGTTGAGTCGTTGGAGCTTTTTAAGATCTTTTTCTACCTGTTCCGCAACTTCTTTAGACCACTTTTTACCTCGAGCTCTAGTTCGCATTTCTTCAACTTCTTCATGATGAGAATTCCCACCAAGTTCCTCTTGAATTTGCTTGAGCTGTTGATTTAAAAAATATTCTCTTTGTTGTTCATCAATATCTACACGAACCTTGTCCTGAATTTCATTCTTCATCTGAATCATGTTAATTTCGTGATTCAAATGAATTAAAGATGTTTTGGTGCGTTCTTCCAGATTCGGCTGTTCCAATAACTTTTGCTTTTCCTTAACATCTATATTCATATTGGATGCCACAAAATTTACTAAGAAGGAATCGCTTTCGATGTTTTTAATCGCAAAAGAGGCCTCTGATGGAATGTTGGGTGAATCTTTAATAATTTGCAATGCCACATCTTTAACACTTTCAACAAGGGCAGCAAATTCTTTATCTCCTTTAGAAGGTTTTGTTTCATGAAAGGAAGATACTACCGCCTTAAAGTAAGGATCTTCTTGCGTAAACTCCTGTATGTCAAAACGTTTTTGGCCTTGAATAATAACTGTAGTGTTACCATCAGGCATTCGGAAAATTCGCAAGATCTTCGCGACGGTTCCGGTAATGTTCAGATCTTCAACCTTAGGATCCTCAACTTTAGCATCTTTTTGGGCTACAACACCAATGATTTTATTGGCGTCATTCGCTTCCTTAATTAACTTGATAGATTTATCTCTACCCACGGTTATTGGGATAACAACACCAGGGAAAAGAACCGTATTTCTAAGAGGTAAAATGCCCAGAACATCGGGCATGGCCTCTGCATTCAATCGCTCTTCATCTTCTTCGGTCATTAATGGAATCAATTCTGCTTCCTGATCGATAACACTAGAAAGTGAAAGCTGGTCTAATATCTTTATTTTTGTATCCATAGTCTTTATTGAGGAGTGTGTTTATTTTGGGAACAAACTCGTTTGTAAAATACTACGCAAGGGTTGTGCCAAAAGGAAAAACTGACAAAAGGTCGTGCTTATGGTTTTATCGGCGGTAATCTTCGGACAATTCGAAGACTTTTGTCAGTATCGCTTGTTCTTTGTCATCAAAAACTACCCCTCTACGCTCCATGACTTTGTAAGCCACATCAAATGCTTTTTTTGTTTGATAGGTAGACTGTCCTTGAGGGCCTCCCCAAGAAAAAGAAGGAATAAAATTTCGAGGGAATCCGGAACCAAAAATATTGGCACTTACCCCTACAACAGTCCCTGTATTGAACATAGTGTTGATACCACATTTCGAATGATCTCCCATGATGAGTCCACAAAACTGTAATCCGGTAGGTGAAAATCTACCTGTAGCATAATTCCAAAGACGCACCTCTGCATAATTATTCTTCAGGTTTGAAGTATTTGTATCGGCTCCAATATTACACCACTCGCCCAATACTGAGTTTCCAAGAAAACCATCGTGCCCCTTATTGGAATAACCAAAAATAACGACATTATTCAACTCTCCACCTACTTTAGAATGAGGGCCTATAGTCGTTGGTCCATAAATTTTAGTTCCTAGTTTTGTTTGTGATGATTCACACAAAGCAAAAGGACCTCTAATAACGGAGCCTTCCATAACTACAGCATCTTTTGCAATATATACAGGTCCGCATGTAGCATTTATAATCGCGCAATTCACTTCTGCACCTTCTTCAATAAAAAGGTTTTCCTCACCTAATATCTGATTGGTAACGTTTGCTTTTTGAGAAACCCTACCCTCGGTCACCAATTCAAAATCAAGAGTAAGCTCGATACCATTGCACGAGAATATATTCCATAAATTCTTTATGTGCGTGTATACAATGTTAGAAACCAAATTTTCACAACTGGAGACCTCTTGATATTCTTGAGCTCTAAAAGCAATCACATTTCCAGCCTCATCCAACAAACATTGCTTGTTCTTTAATTGCAATACTTCTTGCACCAATTGATCGTTAGGACAAACGGATCCATTGATCCAAATTGTATCTTCACGAGTGTCACAGGAGTACTTATCTTGCAGATAATCCACTGTTTTATATCCAGAAAAAAGGATGTCATCTGGCATCCTTTTCCTCCATTTCTCAGCAATGGTAAGTATTCCAATTCTAAATTCAGCAACAGGTTTCGTATACGCTAAAGGCAAAAGATTTACCCTGTTTTCGTCATCAAACAATAAATAGCCCATGGGTCTTAATTCTAAGCTAGAAAGATACTACTATTTCCCTATTCATTTATGCATAACGATCGTTTAGCACAAATCTTAAGTGGTTTCAACTCAATTTGACAAATTGTACGGCAAAATTGAAAATTATGAGCAAAAAAAAAGAACTCTGTAAACAGAGTTCTTATATAAATGGGGCAAGTAAATGTTATTTTGAAAATTTCGCGTAACGATTTTTGAACTTATCGATACGACCTGCTGTATCAACCAACTTCATCTTCCCAGTGTAGAAAGGGTGAGAAGTATTGGTGATTTCTCGTTTGATTAATGGGTATTCAGCACCATCAATGGTAATTGTCTCTTTGGTTGCAGCACAAGACTTGGTTATAAAAGTTTCGCCGTTAGACATATCTTTTACTGCAACTAATCTGTATTCTTCTGGGTGAATTCCGCTTTTCATTTTTGTTCTGTATTTTTCAGGGAGCAAATATAATGTTTTTCATAAAAACGAGAAAGCCTAAGCTATTTTTTTCGAAATAATTTTCCTTTCGATTCGTTTCCTATCTTTACCCCGCAAATAATTTACTATGAAGGCCTTTTTTCGTTTATCCTTACTCATACTCATTTCTCTTTCTGCTTGTCGCAAATCCAATACGTATTTCGAAGGAACTACAAATTTAAGGTTTTCTACAGACACCCTAGTATTTGATACCGTATTTACAACCGTGGGAAGTATTACGAAACGTGTTAAAATATACAATGACTTAGACGAGGACCTCCAGATTGATGAGATTAAACTAGCGGGTACAGCTAACAGTCCCTATCGATTGAATATTGATGGCCTCGAAGGCAACGTTGCCAAAGATGTTGTATTACGCTCCAAAGACAGCCTACACATTTTTGTAGAGGTGACCATTGATCCAAATGACAGTAACCAGCCTCATATTCATACAGATTCCATTACCTTTATCACCAATGGCAAACAACAAGATGTGGATTTGGTCGCTTGGGGGCAAGATGCGCACTTTTATTACGGAAACTCTTTTCTAGTGTATGACAATCAAGACCCAAGCCTACCTGACGACACCATTTACTTTCATAGCATAACCCAGCCCACAGATTGGACCAATGACAAACCTCATGTCATTTATGGGAATCTATTTGTTCACCTCGGTGGAGAGCTTAATATCCCTGCTGGAAGTCAAATATATCTTCATCATAATGCAAACATTATTGTACTTGAGGGATCTAGTTTAAAAATTCGTGGAGAAATCTCAAATCCGGTCTTGGTTACCAGCGACCGTTTGGATGAATACTACAAAGATATACCTGGGCAATGGGGTAGAATATGGCTGGCTGGCGGAAGCTCTAACAACATCATTGAAAATGCAACGATAAAAAATGGGAACATAGGCCTATACGTGGACACAGTAGCCAACAGTTATGAACCTAATTTAACTTTAAAAAACACTATTATTTCAAACCATAGCATGTATGGTATTCGTGCCTACTCGAGCAAAATTAAAGCCTCAAATTGCCAAATTAATGACAACGGCATTCACGACTTATATTTATTTGCAGGGGGAGATTATCGTTTTAGCCATTGTACTTTTGCTAACTATAGTGCGGGGCACTCCTACCCTTCCGTTCGAATGAGCAATTACTATGAGGATACAAATGGAAACGAACAGGTAAGACCCATGGTTCGAGCTAATTTCGAAAATTGTATCGTTTACGGAAACATAGAAAGTGAAGTAGGAATAGAAAGTAGCTTTAACGCACCCTTCAATTTCAAATTCAAAAACTGTTTGATGAAACTTAAAGAGTCGGATTACAATCTTTCAAACACCTCTTATTTCGAAAATAATATTTTTAACGAAAGTCCAGAGTTTATTCAAACCATGAGTGCCTATGAGTACAATTATGAATTAGACGCTCTATCTCCTGCTCAAAATTCCGGTGCCTTGAGCACAGCCAATCAGTTTCGAAAAGATTTCTACGGAAACTCTAGATTCAGTGACGAGGGCCCAGACATAGGTGCTTACGAAAGAATCGAATAATTCAATCGACTACCCCAGTGATACATCTAAAATCATCATCACAACAAAGCCAATGATGAAACCAATGGTAGAGGTATCGGTATATTTATCCAATTGTGTTTCAGGCACAACCTCTTCGATAACGACATAAATCATCGCTCCTGCTGCAAAAGCCAATGCGTAAGGCAATATAGGAAGCGCATAAACAACCATCAAAGCTCCAGCTACAGCCGCTATTGGCTCCACAATTGCAGAAAGCTGACCAAACCAAAAACTTCTCAGTCTACTTACCCCTTGACGTCGTAAAGGCATTGAAACGGCAATACCTTCAGGGAAATTCTGCAAACCAATACCGATAGCTAAAGCTACAGCTCCGGCAATATCAGCACCTGGCATCCCATGAGCTACAGCACCAAAAAGAACTCCTACTGCAAGACCTTCAGGAATGTTATGAAGTGTTATCGCTAAAACTAATAAAGTAGTCCTTTGCCAGTCTGTTTTGACCCCTTCAGCTTTAGATCGATCAAAATTAATATGCAAATGCGGCATAAACTTGTCCATTCCATACAGAAAGAAAGCACCCATTAAAAATCCTACCGCAGCCGGAAACCAGATGGGTAAATTGGGAGCTACATCAGGGCTCATTTCTATGGCAGGAGCTAACAAAGACCAGTAGGATGCAGCAATCATCACACCTCCTGTAAAACCCAAGAGACCATCTAACAATTGTCGTCTGAGCGTCTTGACGAAAAAGACCATAGATGCACCCAAAGCAGTTAAACCCCAGGTGAATAATGTAGCTAGTAGGGCTCCGAGTACTGGATCAATACCTTCAAAAAAGTGAACAATTTGGTCCATCATAACAAGCTGATTAATATATTTTTAGCCACGTCAAAACTGATGTGACTTTGTTTGTCGTTAATTTTAACATCAAACGAGTCATCGAATTCATTTACCTCTATGATTTCTACTTGAGAGCCAATAGAAATGTTCAGTTTATCCAAGTATTTTAAAAAACTTGGCTCGTCCATGACTACGGCGACAACCTTGCCCCTTGACTTCATTGGCAATTCACTAAAAGGAATGGCCGAAGATTTTGGAAACTCACCTTCTTCATTAGGTATCGGGTCTCCGTGAGGGTCAAAGGATGGGAAATTTAAAAAGGCATCTAACTTATTAACCAATTCTAAAGATTTAATATGCTCTAATTGCTCTGCAATATCGTGTACCTCATCCAATTTAAAATTTAAATGATTCACCAAAAAAACCTCCCAAAGTCGATGTTTACGTACAATATGCACGGCAAAACTGTGCCCTTTTTCCGTTAGAGAAACACCTTGGTATTTCACATAATGAATCCAGCTTTTTTCGGAAAGCTTTTTCATCATGTCCGATACTGAGGACGCTTTGGTGTTCAACTCTTCAGCAATAGCGTTTGTTGACACACTCTGCCCGTTCTTTTGAGACAATTTTAGAATTGCCTTGAGATAATTCTCTTCCGCCTGAGATAACATACTTAATATTTACACTCACAAAAATAGTATTTTTAAATTAATCAGTAATAATTTTTAGACTTATCTAAATTAATATTTAAATTTGCAGAAACTTACAATAATTTATGCATACAAAGTTATTCATCATCCTAATTACAATCTTGCCGCAATTGATCTTTGCAAATACTTTTATTGAAGGGTATGTAAAGGACAATAAAGACGTCATACCCTTTGCCAACATTCAGTTAAAGGATACTCAAATTGGGACCTCATCAGATGCAAATGGTTACTTTAAATTATCAATTCCTGAAGGTAATCACACAATTATTGTAACAGCAATGGGTTATCATAAATACAAAAAAATGTTTCTATTGAAAATGGTGATATCGTAAAGCTCAACCCAATTTTGGCCGAAACCAGTTATGCCATGGACCAAATTGTGGTTACAGGAACCCTAAAAGAGTCGTTCGTAAAAGTGTCTCCCGTGAAAGTAGAAGTAATTACATCAGCTTTTTTACGAAAAACTCCTACGAATAACATCATGGAAATCATTGAAACAGTAAATGGTGTCCAAAAGCAAATAAACTGTGGTGTTTGCGGAACTTCTGACATTCACATCAACGGAATGGAAGGACCTTATTCTCTTATTTTAATTGACGGAATGCCCATTATGAGCTCTTTATCAACGGTTTATGGCCTAAATGGAATTCCAACCTCATTAATAAAACAAATAGAGATTATTAAAGGTCCTAGTTCAACACTTTACGGCACGGAAGCTGTAGCCGGAGTCATCAACATCATCACCAACAACCCTAAAGACATTTCGAAGCTTGAAATAGCAAGTTACTGGAGTTCCCATCAGGAAAAAAACATAGATATTTCTTGGAGTCCAAAATGGAAAAAAGTAGATATGTTATTCAGCGCAAACCTTTTTGAAATGGAAAATTTCATGGACGATAATAAGGATGGATTTGCAGACGAAGTCATAAGTGAACGGGTTTCTTTATTTAACAAATGGAGTTTTCATCGGAAAAGTGGAAAGGTGTTTGAGGTGACCGGGAAATATTATCTCGAGGACCGATTCGGAGGTGTTGAAGCATGGAATAAAGATTACAGGGGTTCTGATTCGATTTATGGTGAATCTATTTACACCGATCGTTGGGAATTAACCTCACGATACAAATTCAACAGCAAAGAGAATGTTGTATTATTATCTTCTTTCAACTACCATCACCAAGACAGCTACTATGGGGATTCGGATTATGAAGCCAAACAAAACACCTTCTTTAGTCAACTCCTATGGCACAAAAACATCGGCTTACGACACCAGCTCACCACAGGATTAAGTTACAAATACGATGGTTACGATGACAACACTCCCGCTACGGAAAAAATCAACGAAACACATACTCCAGGCGTTTTCATTCAGGATGAAATGGCCATTTCAGACCAATGGAAGATCTTAACAGGCATTCGTTGGGACCAACACGTAGAACATGGAGCCATTTTTGCTCCACGAATTAATCTAAAATGGACCCCTTCCGACAACACCTCTTTGCGATGGAATACTGGAACTGGATTTAGAGTTGTCCATTTATTTACAGAAGATCATGCAGCCCTTACAGGAGCAAGAGATGTTGTGATTGCTGAAGAACTTAAGCCCGAAGAGTCGATCAACTTTAACTTCAACTTTCATCATTGGTTTCAAAAAAACGGACACAACACAAGTATAGATTTCGATCTTTTCTACACGCACTTCAGCAATAAAATCGTTCCGGATTACGACAGCAACCCAAGTAAAATATTTTACAGAAACCTAGAGGGATATTCCATCTCAAGAGGTGCTTCATTTCAACTAAACCACAGTTTTAGTGTACCTATGAATTTCTCTTTTGGGGGAACTTTCCTTGATGTATACTCGATGAATGGTACCGTTAAAGAAAACGAATTGTTTGCTCCAGAATTTTCAGGTGTATTTTCTTTGGGCTATGAATGGCCAATCCAAAGGATAAAAATAGATTACACAGGGCGAATTACAGGACCTATGCATTTACCCTCCTATGCTGAGGAATTCTCAAAAGCCGAAACATCTCCCTGGTACACCTTACAACATCTAAAAATAGAGAAAGGGTTTTCCAATCAACTAAGTGCATACATAGGGGTTCGAAATTTATTTGACTACACACAAGGCAGCCCTCTCATTGATCCCGGAGCGGGCTCTGATGGAAAAGAATCTTGGAATGCAGGGTTCAGTCCCAATTTCGACACTGCCTATGTGTTTGGACCCACCCGAGGACGAAGATATATTCTAGGCCTTACGTGGAGGCTTTAATCTAATTGCATTGACTTGAACTACTCAATCTATTTATGTTCTGAAATCTGTATCTTTGATTCATGTCTAAACACCCACAGTTGATTGAATTTATTGATATAATTCAAGACACTTTTCACAAAGGAAATCTCATCAAACTTAGCATGAGTAAGGTCTCTAATCGCACAGATGATCTTAAAATGATTTACGTCAGCCCGGTTGAACTAAAATCAGGTCTAAAGTTCTCTTTCAAATATCGTTACAAGACTAAAGATGAAGTTAAAAACTACTCTGAAAAAGAGGC
>JAQWKY010000110.1 GCA_029247585.1 Flavobacteriales bacterium
GGAGAATGGTTACGTCAAAACTACTACGGATAAATGAGTGAATATTAAAAGCTGATGGTGTAAACCTCTTCATTCAAATCTACAATTTGAACATCCTGCAATAAGCACATTTGTTTCATTCGGAATCTATAATGCGCAGGAATCTTTGCATCTAAGAGAACAACCTCAGGTGAGAAACAGTCTTTAATCCTTTGAATATCATCCCTGTAAGACCGAAGTATCAGAACATCCACATTAGCCCATGAATCTGATCTAATTTTCTGATTTTCAAGGATGATTAATTTACGATCAAATAAACTCATCTGAGAATCAAACACACCTACAAACTCATTTTTATACCTAGACTTTAAGGACAAGGTATCCGTACAAGCTACAGAATTCATCATAGCGTAATCTCCCAACAAATAGCCTAATGAGTTCACATCATCCGTTAAAAGAACTTGTTCATTGTTTGCAACAATGGAAATAGTTAAGGCATTTTTTGAAGCGTTGATAAATAGCTCTTTTGTAACAGCATCATTTGTAGAATAATAAAAACAAACACCCCAAAGTACATAGAGATATAAGAAGCGTAATAGCTTGAATTTTTTCTCAAGAAAAACCAAACAGAAAAGGAGTAACAAACCGTAAAAATAAAACATCTCATTACGAGTCATATAAATGAAAAATGGTGAAAATGAAAAGCTATCAATAAATGACAACAAACGTAACAGTAGTTCTACGATGGTATCCATAGCACTTGTAATATAGGATGTGTAAATACCCAGAACCAATAAAAAGAGATAAACAAAACCGAAATACAGCAATAGCGTAATCATCGGTAGAACAAGCAAATTGGACCACAAAAAAGAAATTGGAAAACTGTGAAAATAGTATACCGAGAGGACTCCAGTACTTAATTGAGCGGAAATCGTTACAAAAACAATTCCCAAGACGAACCTTTTACAAGGAGTGCTTTTTTCAAAGTAATTCTTGAAAAAACGATAGAAATACAAAATTCCAAAAACAGCAAGATAGGACAATTGAAAACCCAAATCGTACAATAAATTAGCATTGTAAATGAGCATAAAAAATGCCGAAATCATTACAATATTTAGGGAGGATACGCTTCTGTTCAACAACAAACTGACCGCATAAAGCATAAACATCAATGAAGCACGCATCACAGATGGACTCATACCCGTTAATAGAGCATACAAAACAATGATTACAACCAAACATATAGACTGCAAGGTGGGTCTATACTGAAAAATAAAACCTAAAATATAGACGAAAAATCCATAGATCAAACTGATGTGTAATCCACTTAAAGCTAGGACATGAGCCAATCCAAGATTTGAAAACCTCGATCTTAAATCACCTCCTACTCCCCTCCTATCGCCTAACAGTAATGCAGACAATATCTGACGAGTGGATTTGCTCAAGTTTTGTCGATTTAGCAATTCAAGCCAATAGGCTTGTTTACATCGAATTTGGTCATACCAGCTTTTGGAACCATCCAGTTTCTTTATCGGCCTACCTTTCAACCATAAATAGTTTGAAATTCCTTTTAATCGCCAATATTCGTGAGAATCAAACAATGCAGGATGTTTGGGTTTGGGTATAGCTTTCATATACACATTTGCATATAAAAGATCGCCCGGATAGAAATGACTACTGAGAGAATCTTTTTTTTGAAACAACAAGCAATCCTTGTTAATCACATTGGTAGAGTCACTAAAAATAGCCTGTAAATCAGCCACATAACTGTAGGTGCGATTTGTTTTCTTGTACCGTTCTTTAATCTTTAACAATACCTCATAATTCCCATCTTGGAGATTACTGATCGTATTATCGTATCCAAAATCACGCTCAAAGACTTGAACTGTACAAAGTAAAACACAAGCCAGAATAAAATTTTCTAGATAAAAATTTCTTTGTGTGTAATGAATCCAAAAAAAGAAGGATGAAAAAATAACAAGCATCAAAATCCACAGACCTAAGGAAGCTTGAATCACAGATGATAGCACAATCCCATGAATCCAAAAAAATAAGATTTTGGAAGTTGGTTGCATGTATTATTATAAAAAATACTTATTTAAATAAATGTATTTAATAAAAGTAAAAAATGCTAATATCTAACTATAAATTAGATGAAAAGAATACCTAAAAGTAAAAGGATGTATTTATGAAGAAGAACAACTATATGATATGAAATCGAATCAACTCTTTTTCCATTTGTTGTTGAAGCTTATGAGCTTCAGTATAAGCGGCTCTTGCAAAATCTTCAGTATCGGACGCATAGATAATTCCACGAGAAGAGTTAACCAAAAGGCCACAGTCTTGGTTCATACCGAATTTAGCAACTTCTTGTAAACTTCCTCCTTGTGCGCCTACTCCAGGGACTAATAAAAAATGATCGGGAATGGTATTTCGGATTTCTTTCAACCAATCTGCACGAGTTGCACCTACAACATACATCATATTCGATACTGTACCCCATTGGGAGGATGTTTCTAATACTTGTTGATATAGTGGTTTTCCATTAGACGCTATCAATTGAAAATCTTTCCCCCCTTCATTAGATGTTAAAGCAAGTAAAATAACCCATTTATTATCGTAAACGAAAAAAGGTTGAACCGAGTCTTTTCCCATATAGGGAGCCACCGTAACAGAATCAAAATCCATATTTTCGAAAAAAGCCTTAGCATACATCGAAGAGGTATTTCCAATATCTCCTCTTTTGGCATCGGCAATGGTAAAAACATCCTTTGGGATATAATCTAACGTTTTTTGTAAAGATTCCCACCCCTTGATGCCTTGAGACTCATAAAATGCTAAGTTGGGCTTATAAGCCACACACAAGTCTTTTGTAGCATCTATAATTTGCTTATTAAACTCGAAAATAGGGTCCTCACAATCTAATAAGTGTTTTGGAATTCGATCCAGTGCCGTATCCAAGCCAACACACAAAAAAGACTTCTTAGCTTTTATTTGGGCTATAAGTTCTCCTCTAGTCATCATTTCCTTCTTTTAATCGCTCCGCATTCTCTGCAACGGTAAGTTCTTCGATGATTTTATGAATGTCCCCATTTACGATATCATTTAAAGAATAAAGGGTAAGACCAATACGATGATCTGTAACTCTTCCTTGCGGATAGTTGTAAGTACGGATTTTTGCAGAACGATCTCCAGTAGACACCATGGTCTTTCGCTTACCTGCAATTTCTTCATTACGCTTTGCTAGTTCAATCTCAAAAATACGAGATCTTAATACTTGCAAAGCTTTAGCATGATTTTTAATCTGAGATTTCTGATCTTGACATTGTGCCACAACACCAGATGGAATGTGGGTTAAACGAACAGCTGAATAGGTGGTGTTAACAGACTGACCACCTGGACCTGAAGAGCAATACGTCTCTTTCTTTATGTCTTTCTCACTGATCTGAACGTCAAACTCCTCAGCTTCTGGCAAAACGACCACTGAGGCAGCAGAGGTATGAACTCTACCCTGAGTTTCTGTTTGAGGAACTCGTTGTACCCGGTGAACACCGGACTCGTACTTCATCGTTCCATACACGTCTTCACCACTTACATTCATGACAATTTCTTTGTAGCCCCCTGCAGTACCATGAGTAACATCAACCAATTCTGTACGCCACTTTTTACTTTCGCAATATCGCGTATACATTCTGTAAAGATCACCAGCAAAAATACTTGCTTCATCACCACCAGCTCCGGCACGAATTTCTACAACTGCATTTTTAGAATCTTCAGGGTCTTTAGGAATAAGAAGTACTTTTATAACTTCCTCCATCTCAGCTTTCTTAGGAATGGCTTCGTCCAATTCCATACGAGCCATCTCCTTCATTTCATCATCGTCTTCTGTTTCCAGAATTTCATTCGACTCATCAATGTTATCACAAACTGTTTTGTAGGCATTGTAAGCATCCACAATAGGTTGTAAATCTTTGTACTCCTTGTTTAATTGTATGTATCGCTTCATATCAGCAATCACTTCTGGCTCGATGATCTGTTGTGAAACATCATCAAAACGAAGTTTAATCATTGCTAATTTATCGAGTAATGCCATATTAGTATACGAATTCGCCGTATGGGCTTTTAATAGTCAATTTCTTTCCCTGGTGTTTTTCAACGCGTCCAATGATTTTAGCATCAATACCAAATTCCTTGGATATATCTATCACTGCTTGAGCATGTTCCTCCTTTAAATACAGTTCCATACGATGCCCCATATTAAAGACCTTATACATCTCTTTCCAATCCGTACCCGACTGTTCTTGTATGAGTTTAAATAAAGGAGGTGTATCGAATAAATTGTCTTTAATAACATGCACATCATCTACAAAGTGAAGAACCTTTGTTTGGGCACCACCACTGCAGTGAACCATTCCATGTATAGCATCTCTGTGATGATCTAATATTTTCTTAATCACAGGAGCATAAGTACGCGTAGGTGATAAAACTAATTTTCCTGCATCCAGAGAAACACCTTCTACCGAATCTGTTAAGCCTACCCCACCTGAATAGACCAAATCGGAAGGCACCGAAGCATCGAAGCTTTCTGGGTATTTAGAGGCTAGTTGATTGTGAAATACATCATGACGAGCAGATGTTAATCCATTGGACCCCATCCCGCCGTTGTACTCATTCTCATAAACGGCTTGACCTGCAGATTCTAATGCAACAATAACCTCTCCTCCAACGATTTTGTGGTTTGAAATAACATCAGATCGCTTCATACGTGCAGTAACCGTTGAATCTACGATAATAGTCCGCACCAAATCACCGACATCAGCAGTTTCTCCACCTGTAGAATAGATTTCTAGACCTTGCGAACGAAGGTCGGCTAATAACTCTTCTGTTCCATTAATGATTTCAGAAATCACCTCACCAGGAATTAAATTTTTATTTCTTCCTATAGTAGATGAAACCAAAATCTTATCGGTAGCGCCAACACACAATAAATCATCAATATTCATGACCAAAGCATCTTGAGCTATACCCTTCCATACGGAAATATCTCCCGTTTCTTTCCAATACATGTAAGCCAAAGAAGACTTTGTACCTGCACCATCTGCATGCATAACGATACAATAATCGTCATCACCTGTCAAACGATCTTCAACAATCTTACAAAATGCTTTCGGAAATAATCCTTTATCCACATTTTTAATGGCATTGTGAACGTCTTCCTTAGATGCCGAAACGCCACGCATCATGTATCTATCTTGCTTACTCACAGGTAAAAATCCAGTTGGTTAATTTGTGCAAATATACTTAAATAAAAAAGCATCCCACATGGGTGTGGGACGCTTTTCATTGTGGTTTAAATTCATTTAGTACTCACCGTACTTTTCCGCATCTTCTGGATTGGATTCAACTTCTCTAAAGTCTGTTCTTCGATTCATCTGATGCGCTGTATCTCTTTTTCTTTTTGAGCGAATGCCTTCAATGAATTCTTGAGTGAATACATCTCCTTTTTTGAACCCATTTCTATCTTCAGATAAAACAAGTGGCTCTGTTTCTCCCATACCAATTGCCTCTAATCTGGATGCATCTATACCTTTTTCAATGAGGTAATTCACACAAGCCTCTGCTCTTTTTTGTGAAAGCTCTTGATTGAATTCATCACTACTTCTGAAATCTGTGTGAGAACGCAATTGGATTCTTAATTCTGGATTGGTTTCTAAAACCTCAACCAAGTTATCCAAGTCTTTTTCTGCTACATTCCGAAGTTCCCAACTACCTAAATCATATTCAACACGAGGTAGAACGACAGGCAATCGATATACTTTCATTGACAAGTCAACAGAAATCGTGTATAAAAATCCTTCGTCGGTAGCTTCAAAATCGTTAATCGTCAAGTTTTGAGTCGTAACCGTATCATTGACAGTTACGTATGTGTCTTTCGTGTAGGTAACATCGTATTCTACTCCTTGTTTGATGATTTGGTCACCAAAGCTAAACAAACCATTCTTATTGGTTACTGCATGGAAAGAAGAACCATCGGAACCTTCAATATGAACATTAACTCCCTGTAATGGATCGGTTGTCTCTTCGTCAAGAAGCAAACCTTCCATGATGAACTTCAAGTCTGAAAGTTTGGCCTCATAAATATCGTCTCCTCCACGTCCACCTTTACGATTGGAAGTAAAGAAGCCATTGATAGCGTCTTGTCCAGAAAAAATAATTCCAAAATCATCAAAGGATGAATTGATTGGATATTTCATATTCTTCACCTTCCCGTATTGTCCACTAGGACGTTTTGTAGCTCTAAAAATATCAAAGCCACCCATTCCTACATGTCCTTTGGAAGCAAAGAAGAGTGTTCCATCTTTATGAAGATATGGAGCAATCTCTTTGTCTGCGGTATTAACCTCAGGACCAAGGTTTACAGGTGCACTCCAAACATCTTGTCTTTTATTGTATTCAGACACCCATATATCAAAGTCACCTTCTCCACCAGGCATGTCAGAAACAAAATAAAGCGTTGTTTCGTCAGCAGATAAACATGGATAAATAACCATATAATTTGAATCTACAGGAAGATTTATTTCAAGAGGTTGCTCCCAAGCGCCACCTTTTTTAATTGCTGAGTAGACACGCGGAATATGATATTCCTTTCTTTCCATAATGGCACGATTGAAATAAATAAGATTACCACGCTCATTCAACGTCACAGCACCTTCATCAAACTTCGTGTTTATATAGTCCTCAGCACCAGAATTATCCCCCAAAGAAACGGGCTCCTTCCATTTCGGTTTTGATTTCTTTCCTTTACCGCGTTTGCTTTTATTCTTCTCTAAATCAGAAACCCATACATCGGTAAAATATTGTCCGGTCTGTGCACTAATTTTCCTTCCGGTTACACCTTTACGAGCTGTTGTAAACAATAGTTGAGTGTAATCCTTATTACCAAAAGCAGGCATTCGGTCATCAAACTTAGAGTTGATGACTTTCATATTCGCAACTGCGTATCTTGATGGATTATTTACCCAATCGATAGCCAATTCACATGCAACAATAGCTTCTTGTGCTCTTATATCTTCAGGAACTTTTTCCATGTACAAATGAAAAGACTCAACAGCATCTTGGTACTTTCCAATATTCCGTTGCATCATCCCCAAATAGTAAATGGCAATGGGGTCATCATAACGCATTTTAATCGTACGCTTATAGTAGCTTTCTGCCTGTCTATAATTCCCTATTCGCCGAGCACATTCAGCCAAACGGAAACTCATATCAATTTTCTGAGTTCGATCATTAGACTTCGAATAAGCTCTTTTGTAGTGCTTCATCGCTTTATGGAACTCAAATTGTTCAAAGGCAGCATCAGCTTTTTTCAGCTGCTTACCTTGTCCAAATGAATTCATGGAAATCGCTATACAAGCGATAAATAAAAATGCTATGTTTTTGGTATATCTCATCGAATCAAGTTCATGACTTATTATTGTTTGATCTTGCAATTTTCATGCAAAGTTGTGCTAAAATAAGGAAAAATTAAGCAAATAAAAAAGCAATGAGGCTAAGGATGTCTGTTTCTAAATTTATCAAATAAAGATGTCATAAAAAAAGCACCTTACTAGGTGCTTTTTTTATTATTCTGAAAAGAATCAAAAAATTAAATTTTCGCTCCTTTTACTGTTTTCACAATTCTTCCAGCAATCTTATAAGGATCACCGTTTGATGCTGGTCTTCTGTCTTCCAGCCAACCTTTCCATCCTTGCTCTACTGTAATAATAGGGATACGGATAGAAGCGCCTCTGTCAGAAACTCCATAACTAAAGTCATTAATAGAAGCTGTTTCGTGTAAACCTGTTAGACGTTGGTCATTATCTACACCGTAAACATCAATATGCTCTTTTACTACAGGTCTAAATGCCTCACATACTTTTTCATAAGCCTCCTTAGAACCACAAGTTCTCAAAAGTGTGTTAGAGAAGTTTGCGTGCATACCTGAACCGTTCCAATCTCCTTTAATAGGCTTTGGGTGGTACTCAATGTAGTAACCGTACTTCTCAGTAAGGCGGTCTAATAAATAACGAGCTACCCATATTTCATCACCCGCTTTTTTAGCACCTTTAGCAAACAATTGGAATTCCCATTGTCCAGAAGCTACTTCTTGGTTAATACCTTCAAAGTTTAATCCTGCATTGATACACAAATCAGCATGCTCTTCAACAAAATCTCTACCGTGCGTATTTTTACCCCCTACAGAACAGTAATACATTCCTTGAGGTCCAGGATATCCACCTACAGGGAAACCTAATGGCAATTGAGTGTCAACGTCCATGATAAAGTACTCTTGTTCAAAACCGAACCAAAAATCATTATCACCATCATCTATGGTAGCACGTGCATTAGATTCGTGAGCAGAACCATCAGCATTTAATACTTCCGTCATTACCAAGAATGCATTGATTCTTTCAGGATCTGGATAAATTGCTACGGGCTTCAATAAACAGTCGGATGAACCACCCTCTGCCTGCTTCGTAGAGCTTCCATCAAAAGACCACATTTGGCAATCTTCTAATTTACCTCCAAAGTCCTCAACAACTTTTGTTTTACTTCTCATGTTCTGAGTTGGAGCGTATCCATCTAGCCAGATGTATTCCAATTTTGTTTTCATAAGGTATAAGATAAAGGTTAAACTAATTTTCTAAAAAGATTCGACAAATATAAACCCAATTATTAATCATAGAGTGATAAACAATGATTTTTTACAATAATGAGTTAGATTTATCCGAAATCATTAATTTTTCAACGAAAAAATAGGAAAAACATTAAAAAAGGAAGAAAATATAGACAAGATACAAGACAAACAACACAAAACCTTCTACACGACCTATACGCTTCTTAGGGGAAAAAAACATCAATGGGAACAACAACAAAGCAAGACCAAGCATCCACCAAATATCATTAGTTAGAAGACCTTGATCAACAACTCGAACAGGATGAATCATTGAAGTGATGCCCATGACTGCGAGTATATTGAACAAGTTGGAGCCTATTAAATTTCCTATGGATAAACCTTTTTCTTTTTTCGAAGCTGCGATAATCGAAGCCGATAATTCGGGGACAGAAGTTCCAAAAGCAACAACGGATACCGAGATAACTCTTTCGCTAACCCCAATCAATCGGGCGATCCCCGTAGCTCCCCCAACCAACCATTGTGTTCCGAAATACAAACTTAATCCTCCAATAAATAAAAATAGAACCAATTTCAACAAGGACATTTGCTCAGAAGAAATCTCTTCATGTATTTGCTCTTCTTGTCGAGACTTAGAGATTAAATAAATAATTAGAACGAGTAGAAGTATGACAAAGCAAAAACCCTCCCAAAAATTTAAGCTGGAATTGGAATACAAAAACAGACCGAAAAGTACTGAAGCCAATAACATTACGGGAATATCAAAACGATACAATCGCCTTTCAAAACTCAGTGGAAATATGAAGGCCGTAAGACCTAGAACTAAGGAGATATTTGCAATGTTTGAACCAATCACATTACCCAAAGCAATATCAGGGTGCCCATTTAAAGCAGCGTACACACTAACAATAAGTTCTGGGGCTGAAGTCGCAAAAGAAACAACGGTTAAACCGATTACAACCATCGAAACCTTCATCCGAATAGCTAAGGCTATAGCCCCTTTAACCAGAAACTCTCCACCTACGATGAGTGCAATTAAACCAATAATTAAATATAAAACATCCTCCACTCGCTACCTATCTAATGTTTTCTTTACCCCTCGCTTCACAGATTGCGTAAGATCTTCAAATTCATCGATTTCTTTTTTGATATTTGAAGCCATAGAATCTATGTCATTTGAGCTGGCATGAATCTCTTGCTTAATGTCTTCACTTGCATCTTTTATTTTTCGAATTCCCTTTCCAAAAGTACGTGCTATACCGGGAATTTTATCAGGACCAAATAACAATAGAAACACAAAAGCTATTAAAATAAATTCGCCTGTGCCTAAAAAATTTAAAAACAAGATTGTTTTTTCCATAGTGCAAAATTAAAAAAGTCCTGCAAATGCAGGACTTTTTATTTTATCTTATGAATAAAAGATTACTCTTCCGAATCATTTTTCAATGTATCCACCATAATTGGCGTTGCAATGAATAGCGAAGAATACGTTCCAACAACAACACCGATCATAAGTGCAAACATAAATCCTCGGATTACTTCACCTCCGAACAAGAAAATAACAAGTAAAACGAAAAATGTAGTTAATGAGGTGTTTATGGTACGACTTAATGTACTATTTAAAGCAGCATTAACAATCTCTTCTCGAGAACCTGACCTTGACCCGAAGTACTCACGAATTCTATCAAATACAACAACCGTATCATTTAATGAATAACCAATTACCGTTAATATTGCAGCAATAAATGCTTGATCTATTTCCAACGAGAAAGGTAATTTACCATACAATAAAGAGAATACAGACAAAACTATCAATACATCATGGAATACGGCAGCAACCGCTCCAACCGAATAAGACATCTTTCGGAAACGAATCAAGATATACATGAATATCACCACCAATGAGAACAATACAGCCCATACTGCTGATTGTTTAATATCATCTGCAATGGTTGGTCCAACCAACTGAGAACTCATCACTTCATAATTCATATCAAGTGTAGCTAATCCTTCATTCAATTTGGCATCAACAACCTCGTCAGTTCCTTTTTCATCAATCAGATACTTGGTCGTAATCTTCACCTGATTTCCTTTTCCGAAGGTCTTCACTTCAGGAGCTGTTTCAAACGGAGTAGCTAATGATGAACGAACATCTTGTGTAACCACATCCTGATCAAATCGAACTACATATGTTCGACCTCCTTTAAAATCAACCCCCTGATTTAAACCTCTTGTAGCCAAAGAAGACACCCCAAGAGCGACCAAAAGTCCAGAGATTAAATAAGCTCTTTTGCGTTTGGACAAAAAGGAAATAGACGTATTGGTAAACCAACCTTTAGTAAGTGCTGAAGCGAAATTAATTGGCTTCTTAGACTCCATTTTAGCTTCAAACACCAATCGAGTTAAGAAAATCGCAGCAAACAATGAGGTAATAATACCAATGATTAGAGTCGTTGCAAAACCTTTAATTGGACCTGTACCGAATGTGTAAAGAATGATACCCGTTAATAAAGTAGTAACGTTCGCATCAATAATCGCAGCATATGCATTCTTATAACCGTCTGAAATAGCCAAACTCAAGCCTTTACCCATCCTAAGTTCTTCGCGAATACGCTCGTAAATCAGTACGTTAGCATCTACTGCCATACCAATGGTAAGTACAATACCTGCAATCCCAGGCAAAGATAATACCGCTCCTAGGGATGCAAGGACACCAAATATGAATAATATATTAAGTATAAGTGCAAAGTTTGCTGCCAAACCAGCCGTTTGGTAGTAGAAAATCATGTAAATCAACACAATCACCAAAGCGATGGCAAAGGACTTAAAACCTGCACTAATTGCCTCAGCCCCTAGAGAAGGACCTACAATTTCAGATTGAATAATCTTAGCTGGAGCAGGCAACTTACCCGCCTTTAAAATATTTGATAAATCCTCAGCCTCTTCAACCGTAAAGTTTCCAGATATACTAGAACTTCCGTTAGGAATCACATCATTTACAGTAGGGAATGAATACACATACCCATCAAGAACGATGGCTACTTGACGTCCGATGTTATTTTCTGTTAGTTTTTTCCACTTCTTGGCTCCTTCAGCATTCATTCTCATACTCACATTCACCAATCCCGTTGGATCAATTTGAGAATTTGCATCAACGATAACATCTCCACTTAACTGAGCCTGATCATCTCTATTGGACTTGATAGCAACATACTCCAAACCAAGATCTTCTCCGCTTTCTACAAGAGGTTTTGCTGACCATAAGAATTTGGTGTTTCTCAGATCTCCAGAAAGTAATGAGCGAATATCAGAACGGCTCATGATCTCATTCACCTTTGCCGTATCTTCAACAGAAACAACACCGATTCGAGACCCAAAAGCATATTGAATATTCATCAAGTCAAAAAATGGATTTACCGTTTCACTAACGGAATCCAACTGCAAAGAATCTGCTGAAAAGAAAGACTCTTCTTCTGTGCTTTTTTGATCTTGTTCCGCTTTTACAATAGTCGCAACATTCGTTATAAAACCCTGCAATTGTTGAACATTTGTTGTTTCCCAAAACTCCAATTGAGCCGTACTTTGCAACAAGCGTTTAACACGATCGTGATCCTTTACGCCTGGCAATTCAACTAAAATACGACCTTCTTGTTCTAACTGTTGTATGTTGGGTTGTACAACACCAAATTTGTCAATACGTGCACGTAAAACGGAAAAAGCTCTATCTATAGCTCCTTTCAATTCTTCACGAACTACACCAACAACTTCTTCATCGGGTGCATTTACCTGAAATTTGTTGAGCATGTTTCGGTGTCCAAAAATACGAGGCGAAGACAAAAGTACATTGGTCTCATTAGCTTTATTCACTTCATTAAATGAAGAAACAAAGTCATCTATATAATCATTTTGAGAGTCACTCTGTTTTGCATTTGCTCTGTAAATAGCTTCGTTAAAAGTTGCATCTTTAGAGTTATTGGCTAATATTCTTAAGATATCACCAACAGAAACCTCCAAAGTAACATTCATCCCACCTTTAAGGTCGAGACCTAAATTCATTTCTTGTTCTTTACACTCTTTATAAGTGTAGCCAAAATACAATTCATCGGTAGCTACCGAATCGATGTAAGCTTTTTCTAACTTGTAATCACCATTAGCATAGGTTTTCGCGTCGCTTTCTACACTTTTAACCATCCAAGTAAATGCTAACTGGTAAACGCATATAAGTGCGAATACAACAGCTAAAAACTTAGTAAATCCTTTGTTGCGCATATCTATTTGTTTTAGAGTCTATTATTTAAGGCTGACAAATATAAACTTTCAGTAAAATAATCACAATTTATTTGAAAGTATTATCCTAGCCAAGTAGGCATAATTCTAATTTAATAAGTACTATTTTGAGATTTAATACACTGCGTGTCATCACATCAATTTCTGATTGTTTTTGATGTCATCTTACACACCTTTGCTCAACAAAGCTTTTATGAAGCTCATAGCTTGGCGGTTAGAACTAATAACTTCCAAATGATTGTTGTTCATAGCTTGTGATAAATTAAACAACTATCTCACATTGATTTAGATGAAATTAATTTTGAATACTCATTTGCACTAAAATGACAATAAATCAATTGCACAGGAGTAAAAAGCATTGTAAATTCCGACAAGCCTACTCACAAACCAAAATTCTGAGAAATAAAAACTATTTGAGTAAAACTGAATCGCATCAAAATGTGTAAACCTATACTCTATTATGACGGCATGTGTGTCTTGTGCAATAAATCCATCAGATTTATCGTGAATCGAGACCCTAAAAAACGGTTTAAAATTGCTCAACAGCAATCCGTCAAACACAACACCAATTACGAATCCATTGTATTGTTTTTCGATGGAAAAAAATACATGCACTCAACGGCAGTAATTAAAAGTTTAATCCTCTTAGGTGGGATTTACAGAATTTCAGCAATCCTTTTTATTTTTCCAAAAACATTGAGAGACTTCACCTATAATCTTGTTGCGAAAAACCGATATAAATGGTTTGGTAAGCACAAAACCTGTCCTACTCTTCCTGAGTCATGGAAAGATCGATTTGTTGATGCAGAGAATCTACCGAATGATTTGTTGTAAACAAAAAAACCTTGAGCTAATGCTCAAGGTTTTTCATTTCTATAAGATTTAACTTTTTTCTGAAAAACTAGAATAAATCTAAGCCGCTAAGCAAAACGTTAGTTGCACTAACTCCCTTCGCAGACTCAGCCAACAAAGCCTTTTCGTCTTCATTTAAATCAATCTCTACAATTTTTTCAATACCATTCTTTCCTAAAATAACCGGAACACCTATGGTCAAATCATTCAAACCGTATTCACCTTCTAACAAAGCCGAACAAGGGAACATCTTCTTTTGGTCACAAGCAATTGCTTGAACCAAAGCAGAAACCGCAGCTCCCGGAGCATACCATGCTGAAGTACCTAACATACCCGTTAAAGTAGCACCGCCAACCTTAGTATCTGCAGCTACTTGAGCCAATCGATCCTCGTCAATAAACTCAGAAGCTCTAACACTATTTCGAGTAGCTAATCTCGTTAAAGGAACCATTCCTTTATCACTATGACCGCCGATAACCATTCCATCAACATCAGAAGCAGGACACCCTATTGCTTCGCTCAAACGATACTTGAAACGAGCACTATCCAAAGCACCACCCATACCGATGATTCTGTTTTTTGGAAGCCCGGTAGCTTTGTGAGCCAAATAAGTCATTGCATCCATTGGATTACTCACAATAATTAAAATCACATCAGGAGAATACTTGATAAGATTTTCTGAAACCATTTTTACAATCCCAGCATTAATACCTATCAACTCTTCACGAGTCATACCTGGCTTTCTTGGAATTCCACTAGTAATTACTGCAATATCACTACCTGCAGTCTTAGAATAATCGTTGGTACTACCGATTATTTTAGTATCAAAACCATTTAATGATGCCGTTTGCATCAAGTCCATGGCTTTTCCTTCAGCGTAATTTTCTTTGATGTCTATCAACACAACTTCAGATGCGAAATCTTTAATTGCTATGTACTCGGCACAACTAGCGCCAACAGCTCCTGCGCCAACAACTGTAACTTTCATATATTTATTTTTAATGTGAATTGCATTTTTGAGTAAGCGATGGCAAATTTAAGATTTATTATCCCCCAAAGAAAAAATATAAAAGTATATTTGATAAATTTTAATTTGCAAACACTTATGGGTGGTATTATTGTTGATTCCACTACCCTGAACACACCAAGATTGTTACGAATGAAAAATAGTTTTTTTACTTTTTTAGTCTTTCTAATTTCTTTAGGAGCTATTGCACAAAATTGTGAAGATTTAACGATTAAGAGTACGTCTCATGAAATCATTAAAGATTTAGACTTAGAATTAAACTTCATTAATTTATGTGTAGGTGATCCTGTCAATTTCATGGCCGAATCACAAAACAATTCAGTTGACTACAAATGGTATATTAACGATGAAGAAAAACAAATTTCACCAAACTTCTCTCATACATTTAATCAATCAGGAGGGTATACCATTAAGCTAACCGATTCTAAAGAAGAATGTTTTGCTAAAGAAGTCAATATTCGCGTTGGGTTTGAACCCATCATAGAGCTTACCCCAAATACTATCGATGCCTGTCCGGATATAGAAATCACCCTTGGCTCAGAAAACTCAAACGACATCCAATTTTCAACAAAAACAGAACTTGAGACCGTTTGGCAATCCCCTCCATGTGAAGATGAATTTTCGGAACCTAAATACCTTCCAGATGGTCTTGACCAATCTTACGAAACTAGTATCTTGATTGAATGTTTTGACGAGGGTAAAAAAATCACTAGCGTAAATGACATTAATGAAATACTCATTAACCTTGAACACTCCTTCATGGGAGATTTAGACATCTACCTAACAGCCCCTAACGGCTCGATAGTCACACTTTTTGAAGCAGCAGGGGACAACACTTGGTTTGGTGAGGCTACTGATGATGACGATACTCAAGGAAATTCGGGAACTGGTTATGATTACGGTTGGTCTTTAAACCCAAGCTACTCAGGAACTATGGCACAAGGTGTTCATGACAATACAACTACACTCACCCTATCACAAGTAGAATCTGCATCTATTTTAAAACCTGACACCTACCTACCTGTGGGAGGTTTTGAACCGTTCATTGGATCTACGCTTAACGGAACTTGGAAATTAACCGTTGTGGACACTCGAGAGGATGACAATGGGTGGATTTTCAAATGGGGAATTAAATTTAAGGATGAACTCCTGCCAAGCTCATGGACCGTTGAAAACACAATCGTCAGTAAAAATTTCATCTCCGCCCCCTCAATCATCAGTAACTCCGACCAATCTTTAATAATCAAACCTACTGTTGGAGAAAACAAATACATCTATGAAGTCAAAGATGATTATGGATGTCCCTACACAAAAGAACTTACCGTTCTTGCGTTTGATGTCAAAGCTCATTTTGAACCAAGCAGAGATAAGGTAAAACACTTGGATGCCATTGTAGACTTCAATAACCTATCCATTCCCAAAACAAATGATATTGATTATTACTGGGATTTTGGAAATGGAGATTATTCGTACGACGACAACCCTCAGTATAATTTCTACAACATAGGCACACAAAAGGTTCAACTCACCCTTACAAATAAAGCAGGATGTACTGACACCTATTCACAAGACATCGTCACTGAAGAAGATTATTTGGTATGGATTCCTACAGCCTTTTCGCCTAATGGTGATGGAATCAATGACTCTTTTAAACTCATCATGAAAAATACAAAAAAAGAAAAATACAATCTTTTCATTTACGATGCATGGGGCAAAATTGTGTTCGAGTCGAATGAAATCGATTTAGGATGGGATGGTACACGTAAAGACAATGGAATCATGGCAGAGAGCGGCAACTACACTTACTTGTGTCAATTCACTACAAATCAAAACGATTCTCAAGAAAAAATAGGATTATTTTTCTTGATGGAATAACTCGAATTTAAAATAACAACACCCCAGTCATATCTGATATGTCCAACGTAGTATGCTTGCCATCACAAATTATCGTTACAGAAAACTCTTAAAAACACACCTAGCTCTACTTCTCACGGTTACTGTTAATGGTTACGGACAAAACAATTGCCAGAGCATTCTTCCCCTAATCACGAATAGCTCAGTCAACGAAACTGTAATTTTGGAACCGATAACAAATGATGAAATCACTTATTACGATCTTTGTCAAGGAGAAACTTTAACACTAAAAGCGAGTGCCGAATTTCCTCAAAACAACAATAGTTATTCTCAAACGATTTCATCCACTCGTTTTCTTTGGTCCATCGACGATGTCGAAAAAAATACCA
This sequence comes from Flavobacteriales bacterium, assembly GCA_029247585.1. Taxonomy (GTDB): domain Bacteria; phylum Bacteroidota; class Bacteroidia; order Flavobacteriales; family UBA7430; genus UBA7430. The sequence continues at coordinate 17,063 of JAQWKY010000110.1, forward strand.
GTCAAAACTTTTCACATAAATTTACAGACCCAGGAGGATATGTGATTTCCTTACAAGCGAAAGACGCTAAAAATTGTGAATCTGAACAACCAACTACTGTGTTTGTTCGCGTTAGCACGCAAGTAAAAATCAACCCAAGTGTCTCGCCATCTCAAGTATGTCCGGGTGTAAGAAATACGATTGGGAAAAACGATAATTCAGACATTACTTTGTCTACAAATATTGAAATTGAACCTTGGGAATCTCCGCCCTGTGAGGATGAATATTCCAACCCACTATACCTCCCAGACGGAAATGGCGCTCTATACAGCGCCGATATTATACTAAGCTGTTTTGATGAAAACCAAACAATCATGGATGCTAATGATATCATTAGCGTTGACTTGAATATTGAACATTCTTATGCTGGAGATTTAGATATTTTTCTTACGGCGCCCAATGGAACGCAAGTTGTTCTTTTTGAAAAAACAGGTAGCTCAATATGGTTTGGAGAAGCTACAGATGATGATGATACGGAGACCAATCCTGGCATTGGCTATGACTACGGTTGGTCAATGAATCCAACTTACAATGGATTCATGTCAGAGGGATTTGAAAATAATACTGTAACCTTTATTGAGGAGGAAGCAAAAACTCTAAAAGCAGACAGCTATTTACCTGTGGGCAATTTCAATGATTTTATTGGATCTTCACTTAACGGAATTTGGACCTTATCTATAAAAGATAATTTAAAGCGCGACAACGGTTGGATTTTCTCCTGGGGCATCAACATCAATAAAGAGCTTGCGCCTCCTTCTTGGAGTTTTCAAAATTATATTGTTGACCAATATTTCTCAACTCAATCAAATATTGATCAAAATTTACAGCACTCCATTGTTATCAATCCTCAGGAAGGTATTCAAAATTACAGCTACGAAGTGGTTGACAATTTTGGATGCAATTATCGTGAGGATTTTACCATAAATGTCAATGCCATTGAAGTCACAGAGAAATCTACCGATGAATATTGCGATGATGGAAAAGGAGAGTTGAAATTGGAGATTCAGGGGGGAACACCGGATTACACTATAGAATGGGAATCAGGTAAATCCGGAAAGGTCCTATCTAATTTATCAGAGGGCACCTATTACTACACGATAAAAGACGCTTTAAATTGTATTCAAAATGGAAGTGGTCGTGTGAAAAACAATGAAATGGGACTGCATTTTGATACAGAAATTAAAAACGACCACTGTCAACAAGGTATAGGAGAAATTACGCTATCCCCTCAGAACGGACTAAAACCCTATTCTTACGACTGGTACGATTCAAATAAGAATCAAAATAGTATAAAAAACCTAAGCCAAGGAAACTATCAAGTTCAAATCACAGACAACCAAGGTTGTAAAGGAGAATTGGATCTAAGTATTCTTGATGCACCTGATCCTTTAGCCTATTTCACACCGGACCAAGACACAGTAGCTTACCAAAATGGTGAAGTTCAATTTTTAAACCAGTCAACATCAGGCCCTGGAACATCTATAATTTCTAACGAATGGAGTATAAATGACAATCCATTTTCTGAGAAATTCAATAGCCAATTCGATTTCAATGAAATGGGAGCCTATACCGTATCACTAAAAATTACAGACAATTACGGATGTATTGATTCCTACTCAAAAGAAATATTAGCCACAGAAAATTACTACTTTTGGTCACCCACTGCTTTCTCACCAAATGGGGATAACATTAACGACTTCTTCAATCCAATTGTAGATAGAATCATTGAAGATAGTTTTCAACTATTTATTTACGATATTTGGGGGAAATTAGTCTTTCATTCCAAACAAGTTAATCAAGGGTGGAACGGAAAACGAGAAAATAATGACGAAATTATTCAAATGGGGACCTATTATTACAAAGTCCGATTTCAATCCTTACTCAATAAGTGGCACGAAAAAACAGGCACATTAGTTGTACTAAAATAAAAAGTAAATGAAAAAAAATACGAACATCCTATTCTTAGTACTTACACTTTTGACTGCACAAAAGAGTTGGACACAGAATTGTGATACCATTTTTATAGTTCCATCCATAGAAATCACTTCTAATCTAAGCCCTACAATACAAAAGGACTCCATCATTGACATCAATTATTATGACATATGCATAGGGGAAACTATTGAATTCATTGGAAACTGGTCCTATAAAGATGAATCGAATCAAGAATCACCTGCAGATTCAACATTCATATGGAGCCACACTATCGATACGGAGACCACAACGGAAAGTGGTCGTAATTTTTCACATACGTTCAACAAAAGAGGCATACATCAAATTGAACTAAACATCAAAGATAGCTTAGAATGCACCAATAAAGTCTATGAAAAAGTTTATGTACGTGTGTCTCATGTAGAATCTGATGAAATTTACATTACACCGGCAGTGGTATGTATTGATGTGAAAACTGAGCTGGAGGCAATGACGGATCCAATGCTGGGTGGCATTATATCGATGAAGAGGAAATATGAATTTCCCGATCAAGAAATAATTCCAGATACAACTGCAGATTGTTCAACAAAATTTTACGAACAAAAAATTGAAGTCAACTCTTTTTTACCAAATCAGAAGCTCCAAAATAAAGACGATTTTGACGAAATATGCATCAATATGGAGCATCAATTTGCCGGATTACTTACCATTGAACTTGTAGCGCCTGACGGAAACACCGTTTCCTTACTCTCAGATGAAAATGCAGACTCAGGGGGTAATGGTTTGGGAGTTTTTTACGAGTTAGGGATACCCGATGAAAATGATAATCTAGATTGCCTTCCGCAAAACAACCTTGCAGGAACAGGAATGAAATATTGTTGGTCACCAAATCCCACATCCCCTACTTGGCATGAGTTAAAAGAAACGCAAAGCTTGAGTCTTAGAGATAGTATAAGTGAGTTAGTCGATAGTAACTTCATTATCCCATCTAACACAGATGAAAGAAAGAGAATATACGCTGCTTACAATAACAGCTTCAATAAGATTGAAAAGACACCTCTTAATGGTCATTGGACACTAAAAGTTAAAAACATCTCCAAGGGAGGTAATGGATACATCTTTGATTGGTACATTAAATTCAAGAACAACATAGTACCTTCAAACCTCGTCTACAAGCCGACAAGTGCATCTTATGAATGGACTAATTCTGACACTATTGTATCCAAGGAGAACAAGACAAATCTAGAAACATCGATACCCGGTAAATACGGCTACAAAATAGATATCGTAGATGATTTTGGCTGTAAATATTCCGGAATTGACAGCGTCCTCGTTCCAACAGAAGTTAAATTAGGACGTTATGAATCCGTACCTGACAGCTGTGAAAATCGAATTGGCTCAGTACTTGTCGAGGGAACGGGCGGAACAAAACCATACTCTTACCTATGGAGTACTCTAAATAAAACGGACTCTACAGTACTCTATCTTAAAGCCGGAACCTATCCATACATCATTACAGATGCTACCAACTGTAAACATGAAGGTGAAATTACTGTAGAGCAAAGAAGTAAAGACATTTCAGCTGTTTTTAGTTCCGAATTGGATACGTGTACCAGTAGACTAAACTTAATCAATGAAAGTTCGAATTCAAACTATTTTACATGGAATTTTGGAGCTGAAAAGCCAAGCTATAATCGAGATATTTCACTACCAAACTTAGGCGGAATTTATCAGGTAGAATTGATTGCATCCAACGAGCATTGTGCAGACACCATATCTGATGTGTTTGACCTTACCGGTAAGGATGCATACAGTCGAATTAAGCTCCCTAATGTTTTTACGCCTAACGATGATTTCGTCAATGATGTTTTAGCCATCAATGGACTTAGGGACTGTGAAACCGGAACACTTAAAATTTACAATAAATGGGGAGATGAAGTTTACTACAGTATTTATCCTGGCATAGAACCATGGGACGGCAAAACTTTAGGTGAAGATGTCACTGAAGGAACTTACTTCTATGTATTGAAAGTCAATTACGCTGAGTTTAGAGGAACCCTTTCTCTCATTAGATAAAATAAACTTACCAATAAAAAAAGTCGCTATTCCTAGCGACTTTTTTTTTTATTTTATAATCTTAAGAGATTAAGCATCAATATTAGCATATTTTGCATTGCGCTCTATGAAATCTCTACGCGGCGGCACATCGTCTCCCATCAACATAGAAAATACATGATCCGCTTCAGCAGCACTATCAATAGTTACACGACGTAGCGTTCTATTTTCAGGTTGCATCGTGGTATCCCACAATTGAGATGCATTCATCTCACCAAGCCCCTTGTAGCGCTGTATACCTACGGAAGAGTCTTTTCCTTTCCCCATATCTGCAATATTCGCATCTCGTTCTTCATCGTTCCAACAATAGCGTTGATCTTTTCCTTTCTTCACTAAATAAAGTGGTGGAGTAGCAATATAAATATATCCGTTTTCTATAAGATCTTTCATGTATCTGAAGAAGAACGTAAGAATGAGGGTAGAAATATGCGAACCGTCTACATCGGCATCACACATAATTACAATTTTGTGATATCGTAGTTTTTCAAGGTTTAATGCTTTACTATCTTCTTCGGTTCCAATCGATACTCCTAAAGCCGTAAAGATGTTCTTAATCTCCTCATTATCGAACACTTTGTGTTGCATGGCTTTTTCTACATTCAATATTTTACCACGAAGCGGTAAAATGGCTTGAAAATTCCGATCGCGACCTTGCTTTGCCGTACCTCCCGCAGAATCACCCTCAACTAGGAATATCTCGCATTTCTCAGGATCTTTTTCGGAACAATCTGACAATTTACCAGGTAGTCCCGTAGAAGACATAACCGTTTTGCGCTGAACCATTTCTCTAGCCTTACGTGCAGCTTGACGTGCCTTTGCAGCTAGGATGACTTTTAAAATGATCTGTTTGGCATCTTTTGGATTCTCTTCCAAATAATTGTTAAGCATTTCTCCTACCAACTGATCTACAGCTCCTGATACTTCAGAATTTCCAAGTTTAGTTTTGGTCTGACCTTCAAACTGAGGCTCCATGACTTTCACCGAAATAACCGCTGTTAAACCTTCTCGGAAATCGTCTCCCGCTACAGTCACCTTTTCACGCTCTAACATTCCAGACTTTTCAGCATACGATTTTAACGTACGTGTCAAAGCACGTCGGAATCCAGCTAAGTGAGTTCCTCCCTCGTGGGTATTGATGTTATTTACGTACGAGTGTAAATTCTCAGAATAAGAAGTATTGTAACTCATCGCAACTTCTACAGGGATGCTATTTTTCTCGCCTTCCATGTACATCACGTTTTGAATCAAATTCTCACGCGTTGCATCTAAATACTCCACGAACTGACTCAAACCACCTTCTGATAAGAACGTAGCTGTTATATCTTTTCCATCGTCATCTTGCTCACGCTTATCGGTAATAGATAATGAAATTCCTTTATTTAAAAATGAAAGTTCACGAATACGAGATGCCAAAATATCATATACATACTCTATGGACGTGAAGATTGTGTCATCAGGCTTAAATGTTACTATCGTCCCTCTATAATCCGTAGTACCTACTTCGGTTACCTCTGTTTGAGGAATCCCTTTTGAATATTCCTGAGTAAAAATCTTTCCATCCCTATGAACCTCAGCTTTTAAATGTATCGACAAGGCATTCACACAGGAAACACCAACCCCGTGGAGACCACCGGATACTTTGTAAGAATCTTTATCAAACTTACCACCAGCATGTAAGACAGTCATTACAACTTCCAAGGCAGACTTTCCCTCTTTTGGGTGCATAGCGGTTGGAATACCACGTCCATCATCCTTAACAGAAATAGAATTGTCAACATTTATGATAACATCAATATTCTTTCAATGTCCT
>JAQWKY010000114.1 GCA_029247585.1 Flavobacteriales bacterium
TGTAAAAGAGATTAATGTGATTCCTTTCAAAGGAGGATTTACCAAGAGAATTGAGATCCCCCGTGCTAGTACATTGGATGTTAACATTGATGGTCAAATCAATGAAGATGTCTGGAATTCCACTCAGGGTGTTGAATTTTCTTCATACACTGTTAAATCCCTTTCTGATGACGAAAACCTTTACTTTTCATTGAGTTTTGACAGTGAACAAGACATCATCAATCCTTTCACAGACGGAGGTATGTGGAACGGTGATGGCTTTGAAATAGCTTTCACCAACAACCATGAGCTAGGTAAGAAAAGAGTGTTCATGAGTTCTACGGATCAGCACTTTATCGTAAATTTAGATAATAAGTATGTTTGGGATTACAGAAACTCCAAGTTATTAGAGGGTATTAAAGTCGCTAAATCTAAAAACAACGGAACCTATCAGTTTGAAATCCAGGTTCCTCTGAGTTCTTTAAATTTAGACCCTTTTACCACAGATGTAAAATATCAAATGGAATTTGCCGTGGGTAAAAGTTCTGCGGACGGCACCAAACGAGAAATGCAATACAAATGGAACTCCGAAGGTAAAGATGGCTTTTATGCCAAACCCGCTCTTTGGGGTGAAATGACATTAGTACCTATTGATTAAAAGTCAAGAAATACTAATACAAAACAAATTAACCTCTTGGTGTTTAGGATTAATCCGAACCAAGAGGTTTTTTTTGAAATGATATCCATATTTTTGCTTAAAATTCAAATCAATGAGATTCAATTTATCAAAAACAAGCATTATTGCTGCAATAATAACACTCCCATTACTATGGGGATCTTGCGATGAACCTGTAGCTCCAACCGGTTGTACTGATATCACTGCATCAAATTATGCAGATTGGGCTGTAATAGACGATGAAAGCTGTGAATATACAGAATCTGGTGCGCTTATTTTTGTTGATAATTTTGAGGGATCAAGTCTAGACAACTCAAAGTGGACGCATGATATCGGTACTGGTAACTGGGGTTGGGGAAATGGAGAACTACAATATTACAAAGCTCAAAATACAACAGTTAGTGAAGGGATAGCAAAAATTACTGCTAAGAAAAATGACAATGGACTAAATTACACTTCTTCGAAAATTAAAACCGATGGAAAATTCAGTTTTCGATACGGAAAAGTACAAGCCAGTATAAAAACAGTCAACGGCAAAGGTTTTTGGCCCGCCTTCTGGCTTTTACCCTCTGGCGGCAACTGGCCTTGCGACGGTGAAATTGACATCATGGAACAGTGGGCAAAAGATGGCAATACAAACGTAACTACTGGAGCTGCTCATCTAGGAGAATGCCCATACAATGAAAGTACACGTAAATACAAAAACTTCGAAAGAAATATCAGTTCCCTATCGAATGAGACCGACCAATCCTTTGCAAACGATTTTCATATATACGAAATACGATGGGAGCCAAACAAAATAGATTGGTATGTAGATAACCAACATGTATATCAGATTACTCCAAATAGTTTTCCTTCAAAGTACACTTGGCCTTTTAATTCTAACGATTGGTATATCATATTAAATCTTGCCATTGACCGTAATGGTCCGAGTGCTATTACTGAATTCCCATCTCAGATGGAAATTGACTGGGTGCGAGTTTACGCACTTGAGCACGATAACTAGAAAATCATACTACTACTAATTTAGCGTTCCGTTTTATAAAAGCGGAACGTTTTTTTATGTGTAAAATTCATAAGAATTTTAAGGTTAATCTTCTCTTGCAAAACGCCATAACACAAAAGGTATTAGCAGGTAAAAAACTGATTCATTAATTGTAAAACACAACGTATTTATCATATTAGAATTTGATTAGAACTAAAAAATTATTTAAATTGCATCACTATATTAATTTTTTTTAACTAAAAACCCCCTCACATGATTTCAAAATTACAATTGAGATTCTTGGCTTTCGCCATGTTTATTAGCGTCTGCAGTGCATTCGCACAGGTAAATGTCACCTTCCAGGTAGACATGAGCGCAGTTGATACACATACAGAAGGAGTTTACCTAGCAGGTGGACCATTCGGACAAGAAGGTCACTTATTGGCTGACAACGGATCGGATGTTTGGAGTGTAACTCTAGAGTTAGATC
>JAQWKY010000115.1 GCA_029247585.1 Flavobacteriales bacterium
TATGGATGAAGCTATGTTCGATGTGATAGCTGATAAGCAAATACCTTACATCATCATGCACAAAAGAGGAACCCCTCAAACAATGTCCTCGCTCACGAGCTACAAACATCTAATTGTCGACATCATCTCTGAACTTCAATTGAAAATCAATCGACTTCAAAAAAAAGGAGTTAATGACATCATTGTTGATCCGGGACTCGGTTTTGCGAAAAATACAAATCAGAATTATGAGATTATCAAAAATTTAAACTCATTTGATGTTCTTGAGCAGCCTATACTCATTGGAGCTTCACGCAAGTCGATGATTTATAAAGTTTTAAACTGCAAACCAGAGGAGGCACTGAACGGCTCTACAATAATACACACGGCCAGTTTACTTGGAGGGGCATCTATTTTGAGAGTTCATGATGTTAAAGAAGCTACTGAAGCGGTAAAAATTACTAACTTGTTGAAAAAATAAACTTTGGGCTTTCTCGATTTAGACATTTTTGATTTTATAGATATTTTGCTCGTAACAGCACTTTTGTTCCAGTTGTACAAATTGGTAAAGGGGACCGTTGCTATCAAAATTTTTCTTGGATTAGCGTTCACTTATTTATTCTGGAAATTGGTAGGTGCACTGCAAATGGATTTACTCAGTGAGATTCTAGGTCAATTCATAGGCGTTGGTGTACTTGCTATCATCATCGTATTTCAGCAAGAAGTGCGTAAGTTCTTGTTAATGATTGGGACGACTAGCTTTCAAAACCGAAAAAACTTTTTAAAACATCTGTTGAAACCTGAAAATAAATTAAGTCTAAATATCAAAGATTTAATACTTGCATGTGTAAGCATGTCACAATCTAAAACAGGGGCTTTGATCATCATCACAAGAAACACCGAGTTAGGTTCCTTCGAACGAACTGGAGAAACGATGAATGCACAATTGAGTAAGTCTTTACTGGAAAGTATCTTTTTCAAGAACAGCCCCCTTCACGATGGTGCAGTCATTTTGAGTAAAAATATGATCACTGCAGCCCGTTGCGTCTTACCCGTTTCTGATTTAGTGTCTCTACCTGTTCATATGGGTTTAAGGCACAGAGCAGCTGCGAGCTTAACAGAAATGACGGATGCATTAGCAATTACCGTTTCTGAAGAAACAGGGAAGATATCTTACCTGAAACAAGGAAGACTTAGTGAAAATGTGAATACTGAAAATTTAGAAAAATTTCTAAAAAGAGATTTGAAGAATAATGGTTAAGGAGCTAAACGAGATGTCTTCCAAGCATCATCGACCTTCTCATACAAAAAACGATCGTGTAAACGAGATGACCTACCCTGCCAGAACTCAATCTTATTAGGTACTAATAAATACCCACCCCAATGCTCTGGCCTTTGAATGACTTCATTTTCATAAAGTTTTTCTAAACGCTCTACTTCCTTTGTAAGTTCATCTCTATGTTTTACTTTGCTACTTTGATTGGATGCTATTGCAGAGATTTTACTTCCCTGAGGTCTAGAGTCAAAATAGGCATCCGATTGCTTAGGGTCTAGCTTTTCAACAGATCCATTAATGCAAACTTGTCGTTCCAATTCAGGCCAAAAGAAAGTCATAGATGCTTGTGGGTTTTCATCCAATTCTTTTCCCTTTGCACTGTTGTAATTAGTGAAAAATCTAAAGCCGTTAGATTCTATACCTTTTAGCAAAACAACTCTGGCACTTGGAGCCCCATGGTGAGATACTGTAGAGAGAACTAAAGCGTTAGCTTCGTTTACCTCAGACTTAAGGGCATGTTCAAACCATTGTTTGAATTGAACTATAGGGTTCGAAGCCAAGTCACTTTCTACCAAAACATCTTTGATATAATCTTTTCTAAGATCCTCTATATTTCTTTTCATAATCAAGAATTTAAACACAAAAATACTCATAGAATTTGGATAAAGCGATGATAAAGCCTAGATTTATAATTCACCAGACGATTAAAAAGCATGGGAATTTCTAATAAGTCAAACTTAAAGAAAGGAAATGTACTTATTTCAAGACCGTTGCTCAACGATGATTATTTTCACAAATCTGTAGTTCTTCTTACAGACTATCATGAAGAGGTTGTAGGATTCATTATTAACAAACCTTCTAAACTTAATCTTTGTGATCTCATAACAGATTTCCCTGAATTTGATTCTATAGTGTATTACGGCGGTCCCGTTGCACCCGACAATTTATACTTCATTCATCGGGTTCCAGACAAAGTAGAGGGAAGTATCCCTATTGTAAATGATTTGTATTGGGGTGGTGATTTTGACCAAGTAAAAGCACTCATTTTAAATGGAGATTTAAAATCAGATGACATTCGGTTTTTCTTAGGTTATTCAGGTTGGGGATTGAATCAACTGGATAAAGAAATCAGTTCAAATGCATGGATTATTGACGAACTTGAAGGCTCCTTATTTCATTGGGAAACTTTTGGTCTGTGGAAAAAGTGCATGTCTGAAAAAGAACATGACTACGAGATATGGATGGATGCTCCCAAAGATGTTCGATTGAATTAGGTCCTTAGTTGCTCTGAAAATTTATTAAAAATATCCTTAACTGCCTTATTTCCATAAGTCTTGTTCTTGTAGGTTGCTACCCATTGCATGCCCCTTATTGAATTGGTGAGGAATAGTTCTTCTGCAGTAATAAGTTCAAAAGTTTTCATGTCTTTCTCCTCCATGGTGTACCCCCAGGAACTCGCGTTATCTACTATGTTTTTTCTTATTATTCCATCGACACATCCGGAATCTAATGGAGGTGTGTAAATAGTCTTGTCTGAAATCACGAAAATATTTGAAGCCGTGGTTTCACATATATTAGATTCAGAGTTTAGAATGATTGACTCATTCAAATCATTTTCTTTGGCATAAATAGAAGACAATACACTAATGATGGCGTTTCCGCCTTTAAAATTAGAAAGCGCTTGCTTTGGCTTTAAATGATCGTGGAAAACGTCTAATACTAAACCATTTGTGTTCAAAGTATACGAATCGCCATCTATCTTATTCGCTTCAATAAGGTATTTAAATGTATTTTCTTCAGGTAAATAAAGACCTCCGTCAACTCTGTGTATACTTAAACGAACTCGAACTGATGAAGATCTCAGATTACAAGAATCTATGGTTTTCAAAATTTCCTCTTCTAAGAAATCCATATTCAAATGTATAGGGATATCCATTCTGAGAATACAAGCTCCGCCCATCATTCTAAAATAATGATCTTCCCAAAATAGCAAACGTCCATTTTGATAAAGAATCGTTTCGAAAATACGATCAGCGTACAAAAAAGCTCTATTGCCTGGCTTAAATAAATTCTGATTCTCGGGGGTGAGTGTACCGTTGTAATTAACCATTAGGGATTTTTAAATCATTTAAATTTGAATTCGCTTTAACTAAAAAAGCACGAAGACCGACTTTGTTTGCAGCATCGACATCTCTCTGACTATCACCTATTAGAAAAGAATCTTTAACGGAAACATTAAAACGAGCTATCATTTTTTCGAGCATTAGAGAATTCGGTTTTCTGCAAATACATGACTCAATAGCATCGTGGTGTGGGCAATACGATATCGTAAGAAGATTTAAATTAAGCTGTTTGAACCAGCTTGTCAGATAGGTGTTGATTAAAGCCACATCTTTATGTGTATATATTTGTTTTGAAATACCCCCCTGATTGGTAACTATCGCAAAAGAATATCCCATATTTTTCCAGTCTATCAAAACCTTTTCCAGGCCTTCGTTAAGATGAAATTTATCCATAGAGAATACGTACGTACCCATTTCCTGATTAATGACACCATCTCGGTCTAAAAAAATGACTTTTTTCATAAAACAAAAATAGTTTTATTTTTATCAATAATTCCAATACAACTCAACGACATTAACATCATTTAAAAAATTTATTATTGGATTATTACACACATTTTAATTCAAATCATGAATCGCTTACTCTATTTAAAGAACATTATAACAACAAAAAAAACAGAACTATATATAACTATATGTTAATAATTAATTATTGGATTAATTTTTTTGAAACTAAAAATATTGTTAAATTCGCTCAGTATTTAATTATAACAATTAAATTAATTTATATAAACCCAAAACGCCCCACATTATATGTCTGTTAAAACACACGTTTACATCGATGGATCGTGGATGTTCCACAATAAAAGATACTTAATTGAAGCCTATGGCGAGGAAGATTATGATATAGATTACAAGAAGATATCACTAATTATACAAGAACACCTTCTCAACAACTTAACCATTGATGTAGATATCGTTCGAACTTATTTTTACGGGACAATGCCTGTAAATAAACCAGGATTTTCCCCAAGTAAACAAAAAGCCTTTTACAAATACCTAAAGGAAGAATGTTATTTCGTAACAGATGTTTTTGAAGTTGATTATCAAGAAGATGAACTATCTAAACCTCAAAACAACTCACTACCGATTGCCTTAGCTTCATCATTACTCTACAATGCTGGTCTGAATACCTCTTATGATATAGCTGCTATTGCTCTGGGCGACCCTGATTACATATCAATGATCAAACGTGCTCGGATGTTAGGTAAACGTATTCTTCTCATTGGAATCAAACAAACACCTGATACTCGATTGCGAACGAGAACTGCACTATTGGATTACCCTGTTTTGTACCTAGACGACCACCTTGAAACTTTAAAACTTGATCGTCACGAGCATTTTAGACAGTGTATGAGTTGTGGTAATGAAGAAATGACGAACTGGCACGGAGCCGATTTTTATTGCTCAGACTGTCGTGAAAACGACTCTAGAGCACAATTAAGGACTTGCAACAATTGCAACAAAGAAGAAGAAACAACTTGGACTGAGCCGTATTACTACTGTTTTGACTGTAGAGAATCGTATCGTAAGAGTCAAAACACGTTCAATTTATAATACATCGAACTGTTATATCTTAATAAAGGAAGCAAGCCAAATTGGCTTGCTTCTTTTGTTTACAGGTTTCTAGAAAAGGTGATTACGGCAGCCTCTCGGGTCCAAAAGAAAAACAAACGATGTTGCTCAATCACTTGAAAGCATACCTCCCAGCCTTCTCGCCCGTATTGATTCATCACTTCCTCCATTTTTTGAACGGGCATTTTACTTGCACCTAAAATAAGTGAACTTAAGGCATTCTCTTTAATCACTTCTACTTTGTATTCTTTTTTCATCTTTCTTAAATATATTGATGGCCTATAATTTCTGTTTGGAATGAGTTAACGGTAAAGCACAATACTTGACTGATCTCTAATAACAGTACCGTCAAATACCTCTCTGAGCAA
>JAQWKY010000117.1 GCA_029247585.1 Flavobacteriales bacterium
GAACTTTGATAAACCCTTGCTTGAGTATTTGCTCCAACAACTCTCTGTAATGACCTTTTCGTGCTTTCACGACAGGAGCTAAGAGTAAAATCTTTTGGTTGTTGTAGGATTCAAGGATGAGGTTTTTGATTTGCTCCAGGGTATAGCTGACCATTTTCTCTCCCGTTTTGTAGGAGTATGCGTAGGATATACGTGCGAACAGCAGGCGAAGAAAATCGTAGATTTCAGTAATTGTTCCCACGGTAGAGCGTGGGTTTTTACTGGTTGTTTTTTGTTCTATGGAGATGACTGGGCTTAATCCATCAATTTTATCTACATCAGGACGTTCCAAGCCCCCGAGAAATTGTCGCGCATAGGCTGAGAAAGTTTCTATATATCTGCGCTGACCTTCGGCATAAATGGTGTCAAAAGCAAGAGATGATTTACCACTACCACTGAGCCCTGTGATTACTACAAGTTTGTCTCGAGGTATTTTAACATCAATGTCTTTAAGGTTGTGAACTTTTGCTCCTTCAACTTTAATGTACTCTTGTTGGCTTGTCATTTACGATATACTTTCTTTTGGTTTTGCCTTTTGACTAAAGAGCTAACTATAGTTTGAGGTTCTTGAGCAATTTACCCTGAAGATCCTTTGGAGAAATGATCGGATTTTCGACACCCCAATCAATGCTTAGCGAGGGGTCGTTCCAGATGACGCAATCTTCAGATTTAGGCTGGTAAAGTCCATCGCACTTGTATTGAAACACGGTGTGGTCTTCAAGTGCTACAAAACCATGCGCAAAACCTGCCGGAATCCACAGCATGTTCCCTTGCTCACTACTGAGTTTTAATTTGAAGTGTTTACCGAAGGTGTCAGATTGTTTACGCAGGTCAACAACGACGTCTAAGGCACTTCCTTGAGTGACACGAACGAGTTTTCCTTGAGCGTGTGGCTCTTTTTGAAAATGTAAGCCTCTGAGTACATTTTTACGAGAAACGGATTGATTGTCTTGAACAAAAGAGATGTCAAGATTCAATTTTTTGAAAGTCTCATGATTCCAGCTTTCTAAAAAAGAGCCTCGTTCGTCCTTGTAAATGTTGGGTTGAAGTATGAGTAATCCTTCAAAACCTGTTTCTTGTAATTGCATAATTTTATAAAAGTTGCAAGTTACAGATTAAAACTCAAGGATTAAAGACAAAACAGGTCCTTATTGCGCTTCTATAAGAAAGATGCAAGGTCTTTTATGTAAATCTGGTTTTTTACTTTTCTTCCATGCTTCAATCGTCTTTGTCTTGATGTACTCAGTACTCAGACTAATATCACATGCTATGCAGAGTTTGGTTTGATTTTGGAGGTTTTGGAGTAGAACGTCTAAAAGTTTGTTATTTCGGTAAGGCGTTTCAATAAATAACTGTGTTTGATTGTTTCTTTTAGAAGTTTGCTCGAGTTCCTTCAGTCTTCTCTTTACATCTTGTTTATCTATAGGGAGGTATCCATGAAAGGTGAAAGATTGTCCATTCATACCGCTGGCTATTAAAGATAGGAGTATGGACGAAGGTCCTACCAACGGGATGATTTGAATGTCTTCTTTGTGTGCAATGTTTGTGATTTCTGCACCTGGATCAGCAACTCCAGGGCAACCTGCTTCCGAAATTAGTCCTACATTTTCGCCCTGCCTACAAGCGTCTAAAAAACCAAAAAGCTCTTGGGGTTCTGTGTGTTTGTTTAATACATGAATTTTCAGTGCATTCTGTGGCGTAGGAATTTCCATCAACTTTAAAAAGGCTCTTGCTGTTTTGCCGTTTTCAACAATAAATTCATCCAACTGACTTATTGTCTCTTTCACGGACAAGGGTAATACTTTTGTGGGTTTACAGTCGCCCAGAGTTGTAGGAATCATGTATAATTTACCCTTAGCCATTTAATTCCGTTTCAAGTTGATTTTTGATAATTTCACAAGCTTCGTCTAACAAGTCAAACACGAGTTTAAATCCATGATCTCCACCGTAGTATGGGTCAGGAACATCTTCATTGCTACCGGGTTTGGATGCGTTTAAAATCATGTAAACTTTGCGTTTCTGTGCTTCGTTTTCAGCTAATTTGATGGTGTTTTCGTAATTGGATTTATCCATGACGTAAATTGCATCAAATTCATTCAAATCACTACTTTTTAAAGCCCTAGCTTTTTGTTCTTGAATCTCAATATTGTTAATTCTTGCGATGTGTTGTGACCTTGGGTCAGGAGCATTCCCTACATGATATGCGGCAGTTCCCGCCGAGTCAACATCTACGGGTAAGGATTTGCATTTATCAGCCATTATTCCTTCTGCCAATGGAGATCTGCAGATGTTCCCTAGGCATACCATTAAAATTTTCTTTTTTTTCATGAGCAAAAAAAAAGCAGGAAAAGTTCCTGCTTGTGTATTTTTAGAGTTGTTGTAGTTCTAATTTTTTACTGAGATCATCAACGTAGGAGCGGAATTGTTTGTCAGTATCTACCAAGTTGTTTACCGTTTTACAGGCATGAAGTACTGTGGCGTGATCTTTTCCTCCACACTGGGCTCCGATGCTTGCCAATGACGATTTGGTTAGTTTTTTAGAAAAGAACATAGCTAACTGCCGGGCTTGTACGATACGTCGTTTTCTTGTCTTTGAGTTTAAAACCTCTAAACTTAAGTCAAAGTAATCGCAAATAACTTTTTGAATGTAGTCAATTGAAACCTCACGGGTTGTATTTTTCACAAAGCGGTCAATCATTTCCTTGGCAAGACTCAAGTTGATGTCTCTTTTGTTCAATGAAGATTGTGCTAAAAGTGAGATTAATGCGCCTTCCAGCTCGCGAATGTTTGACGTAATGCTGTAGGCAAGATATTCAATAACATCTTCAGGCATTTCAATGCCGTCGGTGTATAATTTTTTCTTTAGTATGGTTATTCTAGTTTGCAGACTTGGTGTTTGTAGGTCTGCAGAGAGTCCCCATTTAAACCGTGAAAGCAATCTTTGCTCCATGCCTTGAAGATCAACAGGTGCTCGATCTGACGTAAGAATAAGCTGTTTGCCCTGTTGGTGAAGGTGATTGAAAATGTGGAAGAATACGTCTTGTGTTTTTTCTTTCCCTGCAAAAAATTGCACATCATCAATAATCAATACATCAATCATCTGGTAGAAATGTACGAAGTCATTTCTCGTGTTATTCCTGATCGAGTCGATGAATTGTTGTGTGAATTTTTCGGCAGAAACATAAAGTACCGTTTTATCAGGGTAACTGTCTTTAATTTCAATACCTATAGCATGCGCTAAGTGTGTTTTACCTAACCCCACTCCTCCATATAGAAGTAATGGGTTGAAGGAGGTACCCCCGGGGTTATTTCCTACTGCATAACTCGCCGATCGTGCCAATCGATTGCAATCTCCTTCAATAAAGTTTTCAAAACTGTAATTTGGATTTAATTGCGATTCTATATTAACCTTTTTTAACCCAGGAATGACAAATGGGTTTTTCACACCTGCAGCTGCAACTTCTACCGGAACAGCCACTTTAGGGTTGTTGATAGGAGGTCTGTTATTGCTAGGTATTTTTACGGTATATGGATTGGTGTTGCCGTATGTGTTTTCCATTACTATGGAGTAAACCAATTTCGCTTCTTCTCCAAGCTCTTTCCCTACGGCAGTTTTCAGTAATTTAATGTAGTGTTCCTCAATCCATTCATAAAAGAATTTACTCGGTACTTGTATATTGAGCGTTCGACCTTTTAACTTAACCGGTTGAATCGGTAGAAACCATGTTTTGAAACTTTGTTCAGAGATATTATCCTTTATAAAAGTCAAGCAATTTTTCCATACGAGTTCAGGTGTATTTTTCATTTACAGAATGAAGAGTTAAAAGGGGGTTCGTGCCTTGTTTTATTTAGACGCTATTTTTACGTCTTATGCTTACACAAATGTGTGAACAAAAAAGTTAAGAAAAAAATAAAATTGCTATTGATAATTAACTTTCTTTTTCATAACTAAGGATTTGCCATCGTATAAAATAAAATATATAATTTGAGAATATTTTACTTGCTGAATTTGATTGGATTTTGTTTTTGATATTTACGATCGATATTTTATATTAATTGTTTTTGTTTTGAATCCATTACGCACGTAAATTTACGATTATGTTAGAACATCAATTAAAGTTCCGGGTTTTATATTCCGATACCGATAAAATGGGGTATATGTATTACGGTAGATATGCTAAGTACTTGGAAATGGGTAGGGTAGAGTTGCTTAGGGACCTAGGCTTGTCGTACGTTAGCATGGAAGACAGTGGACTAATAATGCCTGTTTTAGATCTTAAAATAAAGTACATTAAGCCTTTGTATTACGATGAGGAAATTATTCTGAAGACGAAAATTATAAAAAGGCCTGGTACTAGGATATTTTTTGAATATGAGTTGATAAATCCAGATGGAGTTTTAACTACTTTGGCTGAAACAACCTTAGTTTTTGTTGATCGAGACTCTCGGAAACCTTGTTTGATTCCTAGTGATTTTAAGCGTAAAATAGACGCTTATTTTGAATGATATTGAGAGCCTTGAATGGGAGGGTTTAATAGCTGATTTTATTTCAAAAAAGTATAGAAAATACAATAAAAAAAAAGAGAGGTCAAAGCCTCTCTTTTTTTAGAAATATTATGAAGCAAGAATTACTTGCGTTTCATTACGGTTTCTACAGATTTTACGATATCAGTTCGAGTCAATCCATATTTTTCCATAAGAAGGGCAGGGACACCCGATTCACCAAAACTATCGTTTACGGCTACCATCTCTAATGGTGTTGGATTCTTACGAGCTAATAATTGAGCAACGCTATCACCTAAACCGCCATTCATTTGGTGCTCTTCAGCAGTAACTACACAACCTGTTTTTCCTACAGATTTCAAAATAGCATCTGCATCTAGAGGTTTGATGGTATGAATGTTAATTACTTCAGCGTCAATGCCCATGTCCGCAAGAATGTGACCCGCTTCAATGGCTTCCCAAACAAGGTGACCTGTTGCTAAAATGGTTACGTCAACACCTTCATTAAGCATGACTGCCTCACCAATTTTGAATTCTTGATTATCAGGAGTGAAAACCGGCATTTTAGGACGTCCAAAACGCAAATAAACAGGGCCCTCATATTCTGCAATGGCCAGGGTAGCTGCTTTGGTTTGATTGTAGTCACAAGGATTGATAACAACCATTCCGGGTAACATTTTCATCATACCTAAGTCTTCTAAAACTTGATGTGTTGCACCATCCTCACCTAGAGTTAATCCGGCATGAGAAGCACAAATTTTCACGTTTTTATTTGAGTAGGCTATGGATTGTCTTACTTGGTCGTAAACTCTTGAAGTGGCGAAGTTTGCAAAGGTTCCTGTAAAAGGAATTTTCCCTCCAATCGTCATTCCGGCAGCCATACTCATCATATTGGCTTCAGAAATCCCTACTTGGAAAAATCGTTCTGGAAATTCATTTTCGAAAGCATTCATTTTCAATGATCCGGTAAGGTCAGCGCACAAGCCGACTACGTTTTCATTTTTTTGAGCGGCTTCTAAAAGTCCATCGCCAAATCCTGAACGGGTATCTTTTGTTTCTGTGTATGTGTATTTTTTCATCTGAGGGGCTTTTTAGTAGTCTCCTAATGTTTCTTCGTTTTGGGCCAATGCAATAGCTAGTTCTTCGTCATTAGGGGCAACACCGTGCCATTTATGAGATCCCATCATGTAATCGACTCCATTACCCATTTCGGTATGAAGTAAAATACAAATAGGTTTTCCATTTCCAGTTCTCGATTTAGCTTCTTCTAGGGCGGCAACAACTTTTGTCATGTTGTTTCCTTCTTTTTCTACCAGTACGTCGAAACCAAATGCTGTGAACTTTGCTTCAAGACTTCCCATGTTCATCACTTCGTCAGTACTACCGTCAATTTGCTGTCCGTTAAGATCTACTGTACAGATTAGGTTGTCAACTTTCTTTGCAGAGGCATACATGGCTGCTTCCCAGATCTGACCTTCTTGCAATTCGCCATCACCATGAAGCGAGTAAACGATTCGGTCATCACCATTCAATCTTTTTGTTTCAGCTGCACCTACGGCAACAGACATTCCTTGACCTAATGATCCTGAAGCCATACGAACTCCTGGTAAACCCTCATGTGTGGTAGGGTGACCTTGTAATCGGCTATCGATTTTTCGGAACGTAGCTAACTCAGCTACATCAAAATAGCCAGAATGAGCCAGAACACTGTAAAAAACAGGGGAGATATGACCGTTAGATAAAAAGAATAAATCTTCACCTTTTCCATCCATGTTAAAGGAAGAATCGTGTTTCATTATTTCGAAGTACAATGCGACTAGAAATTCTGTACAACCTAATGATCCACCAGGGTGACCGGAATTATTTGCATGAACCATGCGTACTATGTCTCTGCGTACTTGACTTACAGTTTGTTCGAGTTTTTGGATGTTTGCCATGAGCTTTTTAGAAAATTTTCGAACCAAAAATACAATAAAAAAGAAGATATAGAAGGTTTCGATAATACGATTTTATTCACCCCTATACTCTAAACGTATTCTTGCACCAAAAGGCTTGTTACGTTTGACTGAAAACATACTGTAATTTAGTCTAAATATGATCGATGAACTCTGTACTCAATAGTGCCCATACGAAGTATCTAACTAGACGTCCAATGAACATAAAGACTCCTGTTTTTAGTATAGAACTTCGTATAACACCTAGGCTAATCAAAATGAGGGAGCCGAATATGGGTATCCAACAAAATAAAGCAAGGATTTCAGAAGGAAATCGGTCTTTCCATGTAAATTGGTTGAGTTTGTTGGGGTTTATCTTTAGGTATTTTTCAATCAGGTCCCACCGGGTGTAGTAACCCATAAAAAAGGCAGTGTAACCACCCAACCAATTCCCTATAGTTGCAACTAGTACCAGAGGGATTAGAGGGAAGCCTTTGTAAAGAAGAATTCCCAGTAAGATCTCAGCACCAAAAGGTACGACAGAGCCTGCTAAAAAAGCTGCAAAAAACAATCCCCAGTACCCATATACAGCCCATGATTCCATAAGGGGTAAAGGTATGTAATTTAGTAAATGGGTTTTGACATCTATTTTGTAATTTTTACATAGATTTGAAAATATATTAATATTATAGTTTTGTAATTATGGAATTAAAACGCCGCTATTCATCCAAAAATAAAATTAGAATAGTCACTGCAGCTTCTTTGTTTGATGGTCACGATGCGGCTATCAATATCATGCGTCGTATTATTCAAGCTACAGGCGTTGAAGTTATTCATCTAGGTCACGATCGTTCTGTTGAGGAAGTTGTAAATACAGCGATACAAGAAGATGTGAATTCTATCGCTATGACTTCCTATCAAGGGGGACATAATGAGTATTTTAAGTACATGTACGACCTACTTCAAGAAAAAGGAGCCGGACATATTCGGATCTTTGGAGGTGGAGGAGGCGTGATTCTTCCCGATGAGATTGACGACTTGATGAATTATGGCATAACAAGAATATATTCTCCTGATGATGGTCGTGAGATGGGCTTACAGGGAATGATCGATGATCTGGTAGAGAAGAGTGATTTCGCTACCGGGGAGCATCTTCCTGAAGATGTGCTTGATAAAATACAAGCCAAAGACAAAAAAATAATTGCTCAGGCCATCTCTGCAGCGGAGAATTTTCCCGATAAATATGAAGATACTTTAAACAGTATCCGTGCGCTTTCTGCTAAAAACCGGGTTCCGGTATTGGGAATTACAGGTACGGGCGGCGCAGGTAAGTCTTCTTTAGTGGACGAATTGGTTCGTCGTTTTTTAATTGATTTTGAGGACAAGCAAATTGCTATTGTTTCTGTAGATCCTTCCAAAAGAAAAACCGGCGGGGCTTTATTGGGTGACCGTATTCGTATGAATGCTATCAATAATGAACGGGTTTACATGCGCTCTCTGGCTACGCGTCAATCTAATCTGGCACTTTCAAAGCACGTTTCCGAAGCTTTGGAAGTTTTAAAAGCAGCGAATTTTGATCTGATCATTCTTGAAACTTCGGGTATTGGCCAGTCTGATACGGAAATTGAAGAATTTTCTGATGCGAGTTTATATGTGATGACCCCTGAATATGGGGCAGCTACACAGTTGGAGAAAATAGACATGTTGGATTTTGCCGATGTGATCGCTTTAAATAAATTCGACAAGCGTGGTGCTTTAGATGCCTTGCGTGATGTAAAGAAACAATACAAGCGCAACCATAATTTATGGGAAGTCAATGATGATGAACTTCCGGTTTATGGAACCATCGCCTCTCAGTTCAATGATCCGGGGATGAATTCTCTCTACCGTGCGGTTATTGATAAGATCGATGAAAAGACAGGGGCTGATCTAAGTTCCAATTTTGTTCCCTCAGAAGAACAATCTGAAAAGATCTTTATTATTCCACCCAAACGTGTACGTTATCTTTCTGAGATCGCAGAAAACAACAGAGCCTACGATAAGTGGGTGGATGAGCAGGTTGAAGTCGCTCAGAAACTGTATACCTTAAATGAGTCGATGCTAACCCTTAAAGCTTCCGGACTTGAAGATAAAGATCGATTGATCAAAGGTCTTCAGGAGGCTTACGAGAAAGTTGCCCTTGATCTGGCACCTAAGAACATGCTTATTATTGAGCAATGGGCAGAAAAGCTTGAGAAATACAAAGCTCCTTTGTATAAGTTTAAAGTAAGAGACAGAGAATTAGCCATTCAAACGCATTCTGAATCGCTTTCTCACATTCAAATACCAAAAGTCTGCCTCCCGAAATACAAGGGATGGGGCGACATTCTCCGCTGGTCACTTCAGGAAAATGTACCGGGTGAATTCCCATTTACTTCGGGTTTATTTCCTTTTAAAAGAGAAGGAGAAGACCCAACGCGTATGTTTGCCGGTGAAGGTGGTCCTGAGCGA
>JAQWKY010000119.1 GCA_029247585.1 Flavobacteriales bacterium
GCAAAATCTTCAGGAACAACCAGTGATAAGAGTAAATTCATTCCCGTAAGTAAAGAGTCTATAGAGGATTGCCATTACAAGGGAGGTAAAGACCTACTTTCTGTTTATTGCAACAACTTTTCTGTGAAAAACATTTTCGAAGGAAAAAGTCTCATGCTAGGAGGAAGTCATGACATTTCTTCTCTTTCTGACCATATGTATGAAGGAGATCTTTCGGCCATCATACTAGAAAATTTACCTTTTTGGGTTCAGCTTCAGCAGTCTCCTGATAAAGAGATTGCTTTGATGAGTGAGTGGGAGAAAAAGATTGATTTAATGGCTGAACAAGCCCTAAAAGAAAATATAACATCCTTGTCAGGAGTTCCATCATGGGCGCTGGTTTTTGCAAATAAAGTATTGGAGAAAACAGGGAAATCTAATCTTCATGAATTGTGGCCAAATTTTGAGTTGTATATGCATGGAGGCGTAAATTTTAAACCCTACAAAAGTAGTTTTGACGCCTTATTTCCTAATGGAATTAATTACCTAGAAACGTACAACGCTTCCGAAGGTTTTTTTGGAATACAAGATGATCCTAATAGACAGGATATGCTTTTGATGTTAGACTATGGCATTTATTACGAGTTTGTTCCCCTTGAACAAATTCATGATGATAAACCATGTTCCTTAACCCTTTCTGAGGTTAAATTGGATAGAGATTATGCTCTGGTAATAACAACTAACGGTGGTCTATGGCGTTATATAATTGGAGATACGATAAGGTTTACGGAACTAAATCCCTTCAGATTTGTGATAAGTGGTCGTACAAAACATTTCATAAATGCTTTTGGTGAAGAACTGATGATTCATAATGCAGAGCAAGCACTTGAGATAGCATGTGCCAAAACAAAAACTAAAATCCTTGATTATACCGCGGCACCCAAACATATTTCAGGAGGTGAAAAAGCCTATCACGAATGGCTTGTCGAGTTCAAAGAGCCCCCAAAGGATCAGGCTGTCTTCCTAGATTGTTTTGATTCAGCTCTGAAATCAGTGAATTCGGATTATGAGTCAAAACGATATAAAAACATGATACTTGAAGCGCC
Source organism: Flavobacteriales bacterium (assembly GCA_029247585.1). Taxonomy (GTDB): domain Bacteria; phylum Bacteroidota; class Bacteroidia; order Flavobacteriales; family UBA7430; genus UBA7430. Next base: position 1,086 of record JAQWKY010000119.1, read on the forward strand.
TAAAATTCACATTGCGTCGAAAGGTTTGTTCTTCCGATGGATGAAAAAAAGAGGTAAATTAGGTGGGCAAAATAAAGTTCCTCGTTTATCGGATGATAGAAAATTCATTGAGGAACTTTTGGAGATGAACTCCTAAATTTATCTTGTCCATTTCATCTAAAATTGTATTTTTAAACCCTAAATTCAAATTCTAAGAAATGCATATTGCTGTTGCTGGAAATATAGGAGTCGGAAAAACAAGTTTAACGGAATTATTGGCCAAAAATTTTGATTGGGATCCCCACTTCGAATTGGTAGATGATAATCCTTATTTGGATGATTTTTATACCGATATGCAACGCTGGGCGTTTAATCTTCAGATTTATTTCTTGAACAGTCGTTTTGGGCAGTTAAAAGAAATTCAAGAAAGTGGTAAGAACATCATTCAGGATCGTACTATTTATGAAGATGCCCAGATCTTTGCACCTAACTTACATGCAATGGGTTTAATAACATCCAGAGACTTTGAAAATTATTCACGACTTTTTGAACTCATGGCATCTTTTGTTAAGCCTCCCGATTTGTTAATTTACCTCAGAGCTTCTGTCCCAACACTTGTTAGACAAATACAAGCACGAGGAAGGGCTTACGAATCCAGTATTCGCATAGATTATCTAACGCGCTTAAACGAGCGTTATGAAGCATGGATTTCAGAATATACCAAAGGTAAGATATTGGTCATAGATACTGATGATTTAGATTTCATGCAAAATCAAGAAGATTTAGGTTTTATCGTGGATAAGGTTAATGCTGAGCTTCATGGTTTGTTTTAGGTTGTAATATTCTTCTTTAAACTTTACGATGGGAGTAAGGGAATCTTTTATAAAGCATCAGGGGCAAACCACACCTTATCCTTTGGCTATTGATGTAGCCTCTGCTAAGGGTATGTACGTTACAGATAAGTCAGGTAAAACTTATTTGGACTTGGTAGCTGGGGTATCTGCATGTTCTGTCGGTCACTGTCATCCTAGTGTTGTGAAAGCTATACAGGAGCAAGCTGAAAAATATCTGCATGTTATGGTCTATGGCGAATTCATACAAGACCCTCAGCTTCATCTAGCTGAAAAACTAGCCTCCTTGTTACCGGATTCGTTAAATTGCACCTACTTTGTGAATTCTGGGGTGGAAGCTATTGAAGCATCGATGAAGCTGTCTAAAGGATATACAGGCAGATCGGAAATCATTTCGTGTAAAAACTCTTATCACGGAAGTACGCATGGTGCTTTGAGTATTATGGGAACCGAAACGTATAAGAGGAAATTCAGGCCTTTACTTCCCGATTGTGGGCAAATCACTTATAATGACTTATCGAGTCTAAAAAACATCAATAAAAACACCGCATCTGTTGTGATTGAGCCTATTCAGGGTGCTTCTGGATTTATTACTCCTGAAAATGAATTTTTAAAAGCGGTTAGAGAACGCTGTGATGAGGTTGGAGCTTTGTTGATATTTGATGAAATACAAACTTGTTTTGGGCGAACAGGTAACTTATTTGGGTTTCAAACGTATCAAGTGGTACCCGATATTCTTTGCATGGCGAAAGGCATGGGTGGAGGAATGTCTATTGGATCTTTTACGACTTCTACAGAAAAAATGCATTCCTTAAGAGAAAATCCAATACTTGGTCATATCACCACTTTTGGAGGTCATCCTATAGCTTGTGCTGCCTCTTTAGCGACTTTAAATGAATTATGCGACACCCAAATAATTGAAGAAGTTGGTCGAAAAGAGGTGCTTTTTCGGAAGCTTTTGGTGCATCCTAAGATAAAAGAAATAAGAGGTAAGGGGCTCATGTTAGCTGTAGAGTTTGATGATGCTGAAATTTGTAGAAAAGTAGTACATAGGGGGCTTGAAAAAGGTCTAATTACTTTCTTTTTCTTATTTACTCATACTGCTGTAAGGCTTAGCCCACCTCTAATCATATCAGAGGATGAGATTCGTAAGGCCGCGCAACTCATCTTGGAGATACTAGACGAATAGGTATTCTAATTAATAGTTAGACCGAATATAAATTACTCAAAAACTCATGTTATTAGATAAATTCTATGAGTTTAGTCGTAAATTTGTATAACGATTAAAAACACAAGGTTATGATTAATAAACAAATAGAAGCTGCTTTAAATAAGCAAATATTAGCAGAAGCTAACGCGTCTCATTTGTATTTAGCTATGGCATCTTGGGCTGATTCAAAGGGATATGAAGGTGTTTCCAATTTTTTCTACAGTCAATCTGATGAAGAAAGACAACACATGCTTAAGCTAGTTAAGTATGTAAATGAGAGAGGTGGTCATGCACTGATACCCGCTGTTAAAGAACCCCTTAAAATATTTGATTGTCTGACGCATGTGTTTCAGGATTTTTTAGATCATGAAGTTATGGTGACTGATTCCATTAACAAGCTGGTTCATATTTGTTATGAAAATCGTGATTATACCACACAAAACTTCCTACAATGGTACGTTTCCGAACAAATTGAGGAAGAGGCTTTGGCACGTACCATACTCGATAAGCTCAAACTCATTGGTGATGACAAGGGTGGATTGTATCTATTTGATAGAGACATCAATCAATTAACGGTTACGAGTGCAGCTGCTCCAGAAGCAGGTGCTTAAGATGATATACGAATTTCTTAGATATAAAAAAGCCCTCGCAACAGCGAGGGCTTTTTTCTTTATTGACATCTAATTATTTGACTCAAGTAATTTAAATTCATTTTCAAGAATTTCTCCCAATAATTTAGAATCGATTTGTTTGGCAATGATTTTTTTCTTGGCGTCTAATAAAAACAAACGTGGTGCGCCCATTACATTGTACTTTCCTCTAAAGTTAGATGTATTTTCTAAATCAATCACGTTAATCCAGTCCTCGATTTCCTGTTCTTGAATGAATTTCTTCCACATTTCTTCATCAAACTCTGTACAAACCGCATACACTTTGACTCCTTTGTCGGCATAAGAGGCAATTATTTCTTTTACTTTAGGAGTTTCTTCTTTACAGTGGCCACAATCCGGATCGTAGAAAAATAGAGCGGTAAAAGTTGCGTCAACTTTATGAAGGTCTTGTTGGATTCCTTTATCGTCGGGAATGCGAATGTAGGGTGCTTTTGATCCTATCAGATTAGGACTGATTCTCATCGCTTTGTTGATGATGTTTGTTAGCTGAACTTCATCAATCCATGGTGTTTGTCTGGTAACGAAATAGGTAAATACCAGGTGAACAAAAACAGCATCTTGTCCCATGATCTTCGAAGATTCATAATGGTGTGTAGACCAGTTAATAATGTATTTAAAGAGTTCTTGACTCGCCCGAGCTTTATTAATAAGTGTGTCTAAGGACTTATTAATTGAGTCTGGGATTTGTAGGGTATGTTCATCCAAGTATTTCTGCATGATATTATGGAAAATAGGCGTTCGAATCATGCGGTCGTCACTCAGGTCAACATGATCCCAATAATGGCTCATGAAATAGTTGTATTGAAATTCCTCATCTATTTCTCCGTTTTTATCTTTTGATGGTTCAGGGATATAAACGGGTTCCATAGCTTTGAGTAGTTTCACAAAAAAGGTGGAAGGATGGTTTTTGATGTAATCCAACTTGAATTCAGTAACTTCTTTATTTATGGATTCCAGTTCTTTGCTTAGCTTTTTATGCTTCTTAGAGGCTTTTTTTACCGATTTTAAGGCTTTTTTAATGGGATTTGCTTCTATGCTTTTTTGTTGCGTGAATTTTTGGTATTTGTAAAATAGTTGATTTTCAACGGAACCCTTTACATCCATAGATCCAACGAGATCATTTACATCGGTTTCAAAACTGAAATTTCTTGTTTCATCAAGTATAATTTGAAAATGTTGTTTTTCAGGAAGTAAAATAAAATACACACCGCTTTCAAGATTTTCTTCGGATTCAAAATGAAAAAAACCGTGATGTGATTTCACAGTATCTTTTACATACTGCTTGTCACCGTAGTAGTAACCCAATAAGACTTCACCGTCTGACATTCCGTCTACTTTTCCAAAAATGGAATAATTTTGCGCCGTAACAATATTAGCAAAACAGCAAAGGCTAACTATAAAATTCAGGATTTTCATGATTTGTATTTTGATTCTAGCAAATATAATTTTTTCATTAAAATAAATGGTAAAAAGCATCTGTGCTGTCAATTTAAATATATTTGCAAATGCTAAGCCAAAACGTATGCAAGAACTAGAGTTTACACTAACTAAAGAGTTTATAGAACTCAATAAACTTCTGAAAATTTTATCGCTTGTAGAAAGTGGGGGTCAGGCCAATAGTTTGATTGCTGATGGTTTTGTTCGTTATAACGGTGAATTTGATACACGAAAGCGCTTGAAGTTGAGGAAGGGGGATGTTGTTGAATTTGATGAGACATTGATTAGAATTTGCTGATGAAGTTTGAGGAAGAAATAGAGCGGAGGAGAACCTTTGCAATCATATCACACCCAGATGCGGGTAAAACAACGCTTACCGAGAAATTGCTTTTATACGGAGGAGCTATCAATGTAGCCGGAGCTGTAAAATCGAATAAAATCAAGAAAACAGCTACCTCTGATTTTATGGAAATTGAACGTCAAAGAGGAATTTCTGTAGCAACTTCCGTAATGGGTTTTGAGTATTTAGGAAAGAAAATCAACATTCTAGATACGCCTGGTCACCAGGATTTCGCCGAAGATACTTTTCGAACATTAACAGCTGCAGATTCTGTAATTGTTGTTATAGACGTTGCTAAAGGTGTGGAACCGCAAACTGAAAAACTGGTTAAAGTTTGTCGAATGCGAAAAACACCGATTATTGTTTTCATCAATAAGTTGGATCGTATAGGTAAAGACGCCTTTGATCTTTTGGATGAAATTGAAGGAAAGTTAGGCATTAAAGTGCGCCCTTTAACTTGGCCCATTGGAATGGGACCTGATTTAAAGGGAGTTTATAATTTATACGATAAGAGTCTTATTTTGTATACGCCCAATTCAACGGAGCGTGTTTCCGAGACGGTTGCAATTTCAGATATTACAGATTCAGAACTGGATCATCAAATTGGTGAAGAAGATGCTGAGATGCTTCGCGAAGAGGTTGAGCTTGTTGAATCTGTTTACCCTGTATTCGATAGGTCTGTTTATTTAGATGGAGCTATTTCTCCCGTTTTTTTCGGTTCGGCCATCAATACTTTTGGTGTTCAAGAACTCTTACATTGTTTTTTAGATATTGCGCCTTCTCCTTTACCCAAAGAATCTGAAGAAAGAGTGGTTGATCCCTATGAAGAGAAGTTTACGGGATTTATTTTTAAGATTCATGCCAACATGGATCCTAAACATCGAGATCGATTGGCTTTTGTGAAAATTGTTTCTGGAAAGTTTCACAGAAATACAAATTACAAACACATCCGATTGGATCGCAATATTAAATTTTCCAGTCCTACGGCTTTTATGGCTGAAAAAAAATCTATTGTAGAAGAGGCTTTTCCTGGAGATATTGTTGGACTTCATGATACGGGTAACTTTAAAATTGGAGATACCCTTACTGAAGGAGAGATCATTCACTACAAAGGAATACCTAGTTTTTCTCCAGAAATGTTCCGTTACGTTAATAATGCCGACCCGATGAAGTCCAAGCAGTTGGCTAAGGGCATAGACCAGTTGATGGATGAGGGGGTTGCTCAGTTGTTTGTTATGAAGACGACCGGCCGAAAGTTAATTGGTACTGTTGGTGCACTTCAGTTTGAAGTTATTCAATACCGTTTGAAACACGAGTATGGAGCTTCTTGTACTTATGAAAATCACAATGTTTATAAAGCTTGCTGGATCTCTTGTAGTGATAAAGAGCAGCTCGAGGAATTTAAAAAAGTGAAATACCGCTCAATGGCTATCGATAAATTTGGTAGGGATGTATTTTTAGCAGATTCGGCATTCACCATACAAATGGCTGAGCAAAAGTTTCCTCAGGTGAAATTTCATTTCACCTCAGAATTTGAGGACTAAAGCAGAATAGATTTTTAGTAGGATACTTCCGATTGGTGAATTTTCTTTTTGAAGACTTCTGCACCTGATTCATTGTAGACTTCCAGAGTACAGATTCTTTTTCGGTAATCTCCTTCCACCTTTATACGTGCAAAGTTTCCGCCAAAACTGCCGTCAGCACTTAATCCTGGAAATTGCATTTCATAGAGCGGGTAGGCATTTTCTCTACTCGAAGATAGCAATTCTGTATTGTCAGTATCGCCTGTAACAAATACAACGCCATCAATTCTAGAAAGATGTAATCTTTGCATCAACTCATCATATTCTTTAGAGTAAGCTTTAAAAGGCTCAGTGTCGACACCATCAGACAAAATGCTATTTCCTGTTATGATAAATTTAAACGTAGCATTAGATGCTGTAATTTCATTGATAAATCGAGTCATTTGATCGGCTCCAAGTATCTCCGGATCAGGGTCGTTTAAAGAAGTTTTGAACATGCGATTGTCTAACATAAAGATCTCGATATCTTCATAGTCAAAACGCTTGTAAACACCATATTCTCTAAAGGTGTAATTGTAAACCTTTTTAGGTGCATTTGGCCAAAACATGTTAAAGGCCATTAATGAAGAGTCTTTTAGGGCGTATCGAGTATCCGAAGTTTTTACGCCAAAATCCATCTTATTCCAGGTAGCTATCTGTGGAGTTAGCTTCAAAAAGTTGTTTACATTTTCTCTTTTTCTGATGGACTTATATTTTTCGAGAATGCTCTTGAAGGAGTTGCCTTCTTGACTATTCAAGTAGATATTGTTACCCATCCATACCATAAAGTCAGATGCTACACCGGACATGGTATTGAGAATTCTATCACCGTCATCATTGTTGTCAGAGATGTTTAAGCCGTGTCCTAAAAGGAAATAGGTATCAGCTAGGTAATTTCGAGGGGTGTATATATCCATTTCTTCTTCAACCAATACAGAGTCTAGGTAGACTTCTACATGGTATTCAGTGTCTGGAATTAATTCTTCAAGCGTTAAAACTACAGGGATTTCTTCACCGTTGTTGTAATCTGAAATATGGAAATCATACCATGCAGAGTTGTTGTAGCTTTTAGGGTCTGTAATGTCGTAAACCAATTCTTGACTTCTACTTTCGTCGAAGTTCTCTAATTTGATGATGATTTCTTCAGTATTTTTAGAGACCAACATCCACATTTGTGCATGATAGTTGTCTATGTACGATAGCATAGGTCCCGCAATCAAATTTGATGATTCTTGAGCTCGATTGTTCTTTTGGGCAAAAGAAGTATTTGTGTTGAGCAATAGAGCCGAAGCGATTATAAGTAGGTATTTATTCATTGTTGTTCTTTTTCACGATCAAAGCGTAAATATATGCAAATTGTGTTTAATGAAAAACCCCACATGAATGTGGGGTTTTATGAACTATTGCTCTTGATTTTATTTCACATTAACTAATTCTACATCAAACTCTAAGGTAGCTTTAGCAGGGATTACGGGAGGGTATCCCCTTTCACCATAAGCCAAATGAAATGGAATTACAAAAGTAGCTTTACCACCAACTTTGAGTTCAGCAATACCTTCATCCCATCCTTTGATGACTCTTCCGGCTCCTAAAGGAAAGTCAATAGGGTCTCCACGTTCTATAGAAGAGTCAAATACAGTTCCGTCCATAAGTCGCCCTGTATAATGAACTGAAACTGTTTTTCCGACAATTGCTTGCATTCCCGATCCTTCAACTTCATTTGCGATGATTAAACCAGACTCTGTGGTGCGGGCATTGGGATATTTCTCATCAATTTGTTTTTTTAGGCCCAGAGCAGCACCTTTCTCTTTTTCTTTTTGCTTGGTTTCAAAGTTGTTCACTTCGTTAGCAAATATTGTTGGAGCATCAAAAGCACTTGCAGCATCACCGATTCTCTTGATGTTTACTTTTTCAAGTACATCATCTTGAGCGATGGCATTAACAACATCCATTCCCTCTAAAACTTTTCCAAAAACGGTATGTTTATTATCGAGCCAATCGGTAGCTACATGAGTGATGAAGAATTGAGAACCATTAGTTCCTGGTCCTGCATTGGCCATAGATAATATCCCTGGGCCTGTATGTTTTAATTCAGGATGAAATTCATCCGGGAAGTTGTAACCTGGGCCTCCAACACCTGACCCTTTTGGACAACCACCTTGTACCATGAAGTTATCAATCACGCGATGAAATTTCAATCCATCATAGTAGGGAGTCCCTTCTTCTTTTTCTTTGTTTGGGATATTCCCTTCAGCTAAGCCTACAAAGTTGGCTACTGTCATAGGACATTTTTCGAATTCTAATGACAAAAGAATATTTCCTTTGTTGGTTTGAATTTCGGCGTATAATCCGTCTTTCATTTTGTTTCTTTTTTATTTAACGATTTCAATCAATTCTACTTCAAAAATCAATGTGGCATTAGGAGGGATAATTCCTCCAGCACCTTGTTGACCGTATGCAAGATCAGATGGGATAATTAAGGTGGCTTTTCCGCCTTCAGTAAGTAAGGAAATACCCTCATCCCATCCTTTTATAACTCTTCCTACGCCAACGGGAAATTCTATGGGTGTACCTCTTTTAACGGATGAATCAAACACGGTTCCATTTTCGAGACTACCTGTGTAATGAACTTTCACAATATCACCTGCTTTAGGAAGGTCTCCTTGACCTTCTTTGTCCATGACATACATTAGCCCGCTTTCAGTTTTAGTTGCTTTAGAAGTAAGCTCTGCAATTTCAGCCTTTGCTGCCGCTTCTTTTTCTTCAGCGATACGAGCCAATTCCGCTTTCTGCTCAATAAATACATTGGGCGCATCAAACTTTTTTGCCAAACGACCTTTTCTAAGAATTTTTACGGATAAAATAGTGTCGTTATTTTCTATATTGTCAACAACCGATTGAGATAAAGAATCGATGACATGACCAAATACGGTATGTTTCCCGTCGAGCCATGGTGTTTCCTTGTGTGTTATGAAAAATTGAGAACCATTTGTAGCTGGCCCCGAATTAGCCATGGATAGGATGCCCGCTCTAGAATGACTTAAGTTAGGATGAAATTCATCGGCAAATTTGTAACCTGGATCTCCAGAACCAATTCCTTGTGGACACCCTCCTTGAATCATAAAATCTTTAATGACTCTGTGAAACTTTAGCCCGTCATAGTAGGGGGTTCCAATGTTCTTTTCATCATTTTCCATAGTCCCTTCAGCCAAAGCAACAAAGTTAGCTACTGTTAAAGGTGTTCTTTGAAATTCAAGAACTAAATTGATGGTTCCTTTGTTGGTGTTTATTTGTGCAAATAATCCTTTGTCCTCAATGGATTTTGGACTTAGTATTTCAGCGGTTTTTTCAATTTCATCATTTGCTTTGGGTTGATCAGCCTTAGAAGCACAAGATTGAGCTCCTAATCCGAACAATAGTCCACATGCGAAAATTATTTTTTTCATTTGTTTAATTGTTAAGTGTTGTTTTATCAAGCGAAGATACTTTAATTCTTTCGGGTATGATGCGATTTAACGATTCGCTATAAGCTCTTTTTTATAGTCCGGTAATAGGGTTTTGAATTTATGGATTGCTTCCTCTAAACTCCCTTCAAATATCCCTCCAGCTGCATTGATGTGTCCGCCGCCCTTAAAGTGTTTTTTGGAAAGTAGGTTGGCGCGAAAATCATTTAAACTTCGGAAGGAGATTTTAACTTTGTTTTCATTTTGAACAAAGAAAGCTGTCAAAATGACCCCATCAATGGATAGTGCATAATTAACAAATCCCTCAGTGTCTCCTTTTACAAAGTTAAATTGATCCAATTCTTCTTGACTCAGACTCATCACTGCCGTGTGATATTCGGGTAATACCTCTAGTTTTTCACTCAAACAATAGCCCAATAATTTTAGTCTACTCTCCTTATTGTTATCGAAAAGCTTTTGGTGGATGTCAGCTTGTTCAAGACCAAGTTCTATCAGTTTTGCGGCAATTTCATGGGTTCTGGTATCTACGGATGAAAAACGGAATGATCCCGTATCTGTAACTAATCCTGTGTAAATACATTGAGCAATATCTACTGTCAGCAATTTATTCCAACCCATTTGTTCGTTAAATTCATAAACCAATTGAGCAGTAGATGATATACCGGGAACAGAAAACATGATATTTGCAAAATCACTAGGGTCCTGATGGTGATCAATCATGACGAATGTAGCAGTACTATTTTGTAAAGACTCAGACATCATATCTGTCCTACTTAAATCATTGAAGTCTAAACAGAATATTAATTCTGCATCATCAATTAAAGCTTGTGCTTTTTCTTCATTTCCTTCAAACTCTACAACTTCCTTATTACAGGGCAACCAATGTAAAAACTTTGGGTAGCTGTTGGGAACCACCACAGACACTTCATATCCCTGTGCTTTTAACACCTGATACAATGCCAGCGAGGACCCCATGGCATCGCCATCAGGACCACGGTGTGTGGTAATCAGTATGTTAGGTCGCTTTTTAAGCTCTTCTTGTAATGCCTCGTAGTTGTGATTTTTCATAAGCTGCAAATTTAATGATTTATTATGAGAGTGATGAGTGATGGGTTTTATGTTGTCAATTATCAATTCCTAGTACCTAATACTTAGTACTTTATTTTATCTAAAAGATTTTACTTATTTTCGCCGCGAATAAAAACGAAACAATGGCAACGAACCGAACATTTACTATGCTAAAGCCTGATGCAGTTCAAAACGGACACATTGGTGCTATTTTAGAGAAGATCAATGCTGCAGGATTTAGAATTGTAGCAATGAAAATGACTCAATTATCAAAAGTAGACGCTGAGGCGTTTTACGCGATTCATTCTGAGAGACCTTTCTTTGGTGAATTGGTTGAATACATGACTTCAGGTCCTATTGTCTCTGCAATCTTAGAAAAAGATAATGCGGTTGACGATTTCCGTACGTTGATTGGTGCTACAAATCCTGCTGAAGCAGCTGAAGGTACCATCCGTAAAATGTATGCTGAGTCAATTGCAGCTAATGCAATTCATGGTTCTGATTCCGATGAAAATGCGGCTATTGAAGGTGCTTTTCACTTTTCGGGAAGAGAAAACTATTAATAAGTAGTTTTTTCACATAAAATTGGAAATCAAAAAATCCCCTTAAACAGGGGATTTTTTTGTGCCTACTATTTATTTGATTCCTAATTTCTTGCGAATTTTTTTTGGAAGTGCATCTTTGTGCAACATGATATCCATCGTCTTGTATTCTACGAATGCTTCAGAAGCGTAGAAGTATCCATCACAATCGTTGTGTTTGGTTCCCCAAGAGTTCTTGACGATGTAGTATTTTTTACCTATTTGATCTTCTACAATACCTGTTATATGCATTCCGTGGTCGTCGGTAGTTTCGTAGTTGTCAAAGGCAATTTGACGCATCTCTTGAGTTATTTTTTGTTCTTCGCAGGGTGCATCAAAAATGGAGCTTTTCTTTTCAGCTCCTGCATCCGAAAAGTTTTTATTGTCTTCTCCTGATTTTTTGATTTTTGTTTCGTCTATAGGAACCAAAGCTAAACCATCACGGAATGAGAAGCCTTTTTCAGAGACGTCAGATGCCCAAGCGATTGAATATTCATTCATCAATGCATGGTCAATAATTTCCATCATTTCTTCCATGGGAACATTGTATACAGATTTCATCATCCAGTTGTCCGGAACTTCAAGAACAAATTCTTCATAGAATGGATGGTGTGTGAAGGAAGCGATGAATACGTAATCGTCAGCATTAAAGTTTAAAGACTTTGCAAATGATTTTGGAGTGTATTCTTTTCCTTTATAGTTGAATTTTTCTGGTATTTCACCCAAATAGGTGTCCAATACAGCCTCGTAGGCTGGCTTCCATAAAGGAGTTAAGGTTTTTTGTTTTGCATCAACAACAGCTTCAACCATACCCGAAAGAACGTGGTCCATTTCGCCGTGGTTAAATTTTTCTTCGTTGCTAGGGTTTCCGGAGTAGGCTTCTAAAGGTACGATTCCGTGCTCTTTAATCATTTCACTTACATCGTGAAAGGCTCCTCCGGGACCAAAATTTAAATTACCATGCATTCTAATATATTGTTCCGCCTTGTCTGAATAGGTGTTGTGAACAATGAACATTTCTGACAACTCGTGTTTTTCACCGCTCAAACGCATGATCTCAGATTCTATGAATGACAATGCCGAAAAACTCCAGCAGGTTCCCGTTCTTCCTTGACTTTGAACTTCTGTTGCTTCTATGTCGGTTACAACCTTGAATTCATATTTACTTCCCTTTTTGTTGGTGATGATTTCTTGCGCGTATAAAGTCATGCAAAGCATTGTTACGACTGCGGTTAAAGTAATTTTATTCATGATTATTTTAGGGTTTTAACTTAACGATGTAAGTGTCAATTAATAATTATCTAATCTCTTCAGCAAACTTCAGGCCTAATTTTTTACGAATAAAAGCAGTAGAGGCATAAAGTAGTGGAGTATCAATAAATGCGCATAGCATTTTAAAAATCCATCCATCAATAATTAATTGTAAGATTTCAGTATTTGATCTTATTCCTACAAATAATACAATTACGACCAAACTTGTGTCTACAAGTTGAGAAAATACCGTTGAGAAATTATTTCTAAGCCAGAGGTGTTTCCCAGTAGTTTTTTGTTTCCAGAAATGGTAAATACGCACATCAATGATCTGTGCACAGAGATAGGCGGTCATGGAAGCAAAGATGACCCTCCAGGAATTCCCGAAGACTTTATTAAAGGTCTCATCATTTACTGGAGAACCTTCAATGGCGGAGAACTGCTGAGCGAGAAGGAGCGTTCCTAAAACAAAAATGGATGCAGCAAACCCTGCCCAAACGATGCGAGTGATTTTCTTCTTTCCATAGATCTCAGAGAGTATGTCCGTAATCAAGAAAGTAAGTGGGTAGGGGAGTACTCCTGCAGAAATAACAAAAGTCTTGAAGCCCAAATCTATTGTAATGAATTTATTGGCGATGAGGTTGCACACCACTAAAGCCGCGATGAATATCGCGGCTAAGTATAGGTATATTTTTCTAGATTTTTCGGTGTTCAAATGGAGGGGGTGTTTTTAATCAATCACAAACTGATAGGGCATTCTTGCTTGTACGCCATTCAAGTCTTTCAAGTTCTCGAGCGTTTTGTAGTATTTGTATTGGTCTCCTAATTGGGATTTTACCCATGAGATTTTCACTTCTTCTTCAAGCTGGGTTAAAAGTATTTGGAAAGGATTTTTTTGTTTTGGCATTTCATAAATTCGGTAATCGGTCATGTTTGCCAATTTTGAAGCACCTAGAATAGCATCATCTAATCCGCCGTATTCATCTATTAAATTGATGTTCATTGCATTTGAGCCTGTCCAAACGCGTCCTTGACCTATGTTATCAACTTCAGTCTTATTCATGTTTCTACCCTCAGCTACTTTTGAAATGAAATCATCGTAGATGCGAACGACACTTTCGTGAATAATATCATATTCATCGCTAGTTAATGGACGGTTTGGGTTTCCGATATCGGCATATCTATTCGTTTTCACTTGGTCGAAAGTAAGTCCTAGTTTATCCGTAAGTAACTCTTCAAAGCTCATTAATATACCAAATACGCCTATGGATCCGGTAATTGAATTCGGAGAAGCGTATATTTTGTTTGCAGCGCATGAAATATAATATCCTCCGGATGCGGCAACATCACCCATGGAAACTACCACGGGTTTTTCCTCTTGTGCCAGTTTCATTTCTCTCCAGATAACGTCAGAAGCTAAGGCACTACCACCTGGTGAATTCACACGAAGTACAATGGCTTTTACTTTGTTGTCTTTTCTGGCTTTTCTGATGGTTTTAGAGATTTGTTCTGATCCAATTGTGGTTTCATTACCTTGACCTGACAATATTTCTCCTTGAGCGTAAATGACGGCAATTTTATCTTTTTTTAGTTTTTCGCCTATATTTTCATTTTGAACACGATTGTATTTTTTGAGACTTAGGAATTTCACTTCATCTTCATCTTCATTTCCCATGAGAGTCGCAAAGTAGTTTTGTAACTCGTCTTTGTAGAATAGATGATTAACCAAACCTAAATCATACGCATCGAGAGCTGTCTTGACCTCTAAATTATTGGCCATCTTGTTGACTTGCTCAATTGTTAGGTTTCTCTCTGTGGCTACATTCTTGAGAAATTGTTCCCAAATGGAATTCACAAAGGTTTTTACTTGTTCTCGGTTGGCTTCACTCATTTCAGTGAGCATAAAAGGTTCTACTGCACTTTTAAATTTCCCATGTCGAATGATTTGAGGTTCTACCCCAATTTTTTTTAAGGCATTTGTAAAGAAAACGGCTGTGCTGTTGAGTCCTTTGAGTTCAAGTACTCCTTCTGAATAAATGCATATATCATCGGCTACCGAAGCTAAGTAGTAAGCTCTTTGTGTGTATATTTCAGAATAGCTAACAATGAATTTTCCAGATTCTTTAAAGTCTAACAATACGTTTCTTATTTCCTCAAGCGTCGCGAAGCCCGCATTCAGAAACCCAAGGTCAAGATAGATGCCTTTTATGTTTTCGTCCGTTTTAGCTTTTTTGATATTGCTAAGAATCGTATTCAAACCAATGTTGCTAGCTTCTTCACCCATGAGTCCTTCGATTTCAAAAGGACTTTCTTGAACACGGTCCTGGATGTTTCCATGAAGTTTTAAATGCAGAATGTGTTCCTCATCAAGAGTTATTTTTTTTGATTCGCCACTCGAAGCAAGTACGGAGACGATTAGGATGAGTGAGAATACTCCAATGAGTAGACCTATAGATGAGGCCAATGTTATTTTTAAGAATTGTTTCATAGAATTATAACTTTAAATATAAATACAATGTAAAGATTCTCTGCTTAATAGATGCCAGAGTTATTACCCTTTAACAAATGGTGTGTTTTTAGTTATACATTGAACTTTTTAATCAAATCACGTAGTCGAGCAGCTTCCATAAAATCGAGATCCTTTGCCGCTTTCTCCATGGCTCTACGTAATTCGTTTATTTTTTTGCGTTTGTTTTCTTCTGTGAGGTATTTGATGTCATCCTCATTAACTGTAAGTGTTGATTCTGGCTCTGCCGCTTGATTGTAACTTTTCCCAACCACTACTGTTTGTTCCATAATACTCTCTTTCGATTTTTTGAGCGCATAAGGCGTAATGTTGTGGGTTTCGTTGTATTTGATTTGCAGACTTCTCTTTCGATCGTTATCGTCCATGGTTCTTTGCATGGAATCTGTAATCTTATCCGCATAGAATATGGACTTTCCTTTTATATGTCTGGCTGCCCTACCTACGGTTTGAGTAAGAGAGCGTTGAGATCGTAAAAAACCTTCCTTATCGGCATCTAAAATAGCAACTAATGAAACTTCGGGTAAATCTAAGCCCTCTCTGAGTAAGTTTACTCCAATGAGCACATCAAAGGTTCCCAAACGCAAATCACGCATAATTTCAACACGTTCTAGGGTATCTACATCAGAATGAATATATCTACAACGTATTGAATATTTTGTGAGATATAGAGTTAGTTCCTCGGCCATCCTTTTGGTAAGCGTAGTCACTAAGATTCGTTCGTCATCTTCAACACGTTTGGTGATTTCTTCCAAAAGGTCGTCGATTTGATTTTGCGAAGGACGAATTTCAATAATGGGATCTAAAAGCCCAGTCGGACGAATGATTTGTTCAACGATAACACCCTCAGATTGTTCAAGTTCGTAATCTGCAGGTGTAGCACTTACAAATACAGTTTGGCTGACAACCCCTTCAAATTCATCAAATTTTAAGGGGCGGTTGTCCATTGCCGAAGGTAGTCTAAAGCCATATTCAACCAGATTTTCCTTTCGTGATCTATCTCCTCCGTACATGGCTCTTACTTGTGGAAGAGTAACATGACTTTCGTCGACAAATAGCATGAAATCATCCGGGAAATAGTCTAATAGACAGAAGGGTCTGGAACCCGGACTTCGACCGTCTAAATAGCGAGAATAATTTTCTATACCTGAGCAGTATCCCAATTCTTGAATCATTTCTAGGTCAAAGTTTACTCGTTCCTCCAATCGTTTTGCTTCAAGATGTTTTCCGATTTCCTTAAAATAATCCACTTGTTTGATAAGGTCGGTACGAATGTCATGTTTAGCAACATCCAAACGATCTTTAGAAGTAACAAATATATTGGCTGGGTAAATGTTTAGTTTGTCAAAAACATCAATTTTTTGTCCGCTAATAGGGTCAAAGGACTCTAGAGATTCAATTTCGTCATCCCAAAATAAAACACGTAAACCAAAATCTGAGTAGGCTGGGAAAATATCGACACAGTCACCTTTTACTCTAAATTGACCACGTTCTAATTCAGTTTCTGTTCTTGAATAGAGTGAAGCTACTAGAGCTAGCAGTAGTTCCTGACGATTCAGTACTTGTCCCTTTTCCAATTCGATGACATTTTTACTAAATTCATCGGGGTTACCAATACCATATATACAAGATACTGATGAGATTACAATGATATCTCTTCGGCCCGATAACAAAGAAGAAGAAGCACTTAATCTGAGTTTTTCAATTTCATCATTGATAGATAAATCTTTCTCAATATACAGTCCTGAGTGAGGTATGTAAGCTTCCGGTTGGTAATAGTCGTAATAGGATACAAAGTATTCAACGGCATTGTTCGGGAAGAATTGTTTGAATTCTCCGTACAGCTGTGCAGCTAGGGTTTTGTTATGGCATAGAATTAATGCGGGACGATTAACTTCTTTGATGACATTAGCCATCGTAAAGGTTTTTCCTGAACCAGTAACCCCCTGAAGTGTTTGGTTTTCAACGCCTTGATTTAACCCCTCAACAATTTCCTTGATGGCTTGTGGTTGGTCCCCTGTGGGTTGAAATTTTGAAACGAGTTCGAAGTTCATTAGATCTTAAAAAAAAAGCATTCCATTGTGGAATGCTTTGATGGGTTAAAAACTTTTCACAAAGGCCATTCTGGATTTGATAGTAAGAAGTTTTTCTTTTTGCTTTTCTATATTTTTTTTGACATCTAAAAGCAAAGGGTTATCATCTTTAGCATGTTTGAAAAAGCCAATATTAGTTTCCAGTAGAGTTAACTCCTCTTTACATTTTTTAGACTCTTGTTGTAGTTTGTATAATTCTTCACTTAATTTGGATTGATCATCTTCAGCCACAATAGATTCAATTTTAGATTTGAATTGAATGTCACGCTTTTCCGCTTTATCAATATCCAATTGTTCAAAGAATGAATCAATCAATTTTCGGAATGAGCCTTCGATGGATTTTATATTTTTTCGAGGGACTTTTCCGAGTTCTTTCCAAGAACTTATAAAACCTTTAATGGTTTCAATGTCTTTCTTAGTGTCTCCTGTGTTTTTGAAAGCTTCAACTTGTTTTAAAAAACTTTGCTTTGCTTCAAGGTGTGAAGCTAACTTTTCATCCTCTATAGATTGTTGTTTTTTAAGATTGTCAAAGAAAGTGTTGCAAGCTGTTTTAAGACGTTTCCAAAGAGCATCTGACTCTTTTTTGGATGCCATACCCGATTTTTTCCAATCACTTTGTAATCTCTTCAAGGTGTTTGAAGTTTCTTTCCAATCCGTACTTTTTGCTAAGGATTCTGCTTTTTCAACAATCTCTAGTTTTACAGCTAAATTATCTTTTTGATTTTGTTTCAGCTGTTTGTAAAAATCGTTTTTCTTGGAGTTAAAAAGTTTTATTGCGCTTATGAATCTTGTCCAAGATTTGTCGTTTTGCTCTCTACTTATTGGGCCGATTTTTTTCCAATCTTCTCTTAATTGTTTGATGCTTTCAGATTGCTTTTGCCACTTGTTGTGATGCGTTAAAAGCGTATAGTCAACATTTTCTACTGTTTCGCAAAGGGCTAATTTCGCTTGGAAGTTTTCCTCGAAAGATTCTTTTCTTTTTTCGTAGTAATCATTTCGTTTTTTGTGAATGAGCTTAGTAGCTTCTTGGAAACGTTTCCATATAGGTTCTCTGTCTATTTTACCTACAGGGCCAATTTCCTTCCATTGCTCGTGAAGTTCTTGAAGAATCTCAAAAGACAAATCTAAATTATCTTCATCAACAATGGTTTCAGCTTTTTCACATAGGCTGGTTTTTTTCTCTAAGTTTCTTTTGAATTCAATGTCTCTGAGATCATTGTTAATTCTCAAGTAGTCAAAGAAGTTTTCTACGTGATGGTGATAGGTTTTCCAGAGATTGTCCAACTCAGATTTCGGAACTTGCCCAGCTGATTTCCATTTTTCCTGTATGTTTTTGAAATGCTCAAAAGTTTCTTTGATTTTTTCATCGGCATTGATAAGCCCCTTCAACTCTTCAATCAACTCAAGCTTGACCTTGAGGTTGCTTTTCATCTGCTTGTCTAAGTCTCCGTAATAGGCATCTCTGAGCGTCTTGTAGTTTTTCAACACCTTTTTAAAGTCTTCCGTTTGTGGGTAGATGAAATCAAAGTTTTCGGGTTCATCTGCTTCAGAAAGGTTATGCTCAGCTTTGAATGCTTCTAAGGCTTTTTTGTAAGCTTCGTTACTTCGGTCGTAAAATATTTTTTTGGCTTCATCGATGTAAGCCTTCATAGATTGTATGGGAGCCGAATCTAGAAGAGATTGTAGCTTCGATATTAACGATTCTGTATCAAGTTTCGTGAAATCTATAGCGTCTGCAATTTCATCGCTTTTTAAAGATTCATCGGTTTTTTCTATTTCGATGTTTTCTTTATCGACGATAGGCTCTGTCCTCTTTGTTTCTTCTGTGTCCATGGTACTCATCTAATTTTAGGAATAGCAAATATATGAATTTAACATATTCAAATAACTTCAAGTATTAGAGCTTGTAAATCCGTACTGTTTTTCTTCAATACTTCAAGCCAGTACTTTATCATAATTATCCATGTTTATTACAAAAGATAGTTTCTTGATCGAGTAATCGTACCAATGCTTTTTGTAGATTTGCATGCACAAATGATTTTTTTATGTCTGTGATTGACGAACTGAGAAGAGAAGGAGAAATTTTCCAAGCCTATGAAATGGCTAAAGAACGTTTAAAGGCCAAGCCAGACCAAAATCTGGTCAAGCAAGATTTAGCACGTGTGCTAACGGATCTTCTTCAAAAGAATTGTTATCTGGTACAATCAGCTTCTTTTTTCAACTACCTGAACGAGTTTTATGCATTAAATATACCTAAGCGTGATTCTGTTATTCATGAGAACATCATGTGGCAGGTTGGGAAATTTATTAAGGAATTAACTCGTGCCGAAGCACCAGCTGAAGTTTTTGATCAGCTTTACGATGTTATTATCGATGTAGAGTTGCCAAGCGGTACTAGCCTTTTTACATTCATAGTGAGTTCTGTTCTTGAGACTAAAGATTTAAATGACTCATACATCAGAGTTCTTCTCAAACTTCGAGTTCGCCACCTCCCTTCCAATCATTTTGAGGCCATTAATGAGGATGGTGAGAAAAAACCTTCTTTAGGAGAGCTTCTTCTTCTTACCATGGCGAAGAATCTTACCAATCAGAAGAATGTCAATTCCAGTGACATTAATATTTTATTGGAGGAGCTGGATTTTGTCGGTGAGCACTACACCAACATCCCATACATTAACTATTACAAAGCCAAGTCATACTTGGTTTTAGAGGATCATGAAAAAGCGGAACAAGCGATTCTTTCTTATTTGAAGAAGAGGAGCAAAGAACACTTGGCTTGGGAATTGCTTTCTGAGATTCTTAATGACAAAGAGCGAAAAATACAAGCATTATGTAAAACGGTTATTTGTCATGCACATACCGGGCAATTGTTGCGTTCACAGACAAAATTGTTCTATTTATTATTGAAAGAAAAAGAATTTGTCGTTGCCAAATCGTTACATCAATTAATTACGAATACTCAGAGAGAGCTTGGGAAGAACAGTTCTGAAGAATGGCAGTCTTTTACCAATGAGTCGTGGTATAAAAATGCAAAACGTGAAATAAGTGTTTCATCTTATTGCTACGGAAGATCTAAAGAAGTCGTTGCTTATGTCTTTGAAGATTGGAAAGCGCAAAATGGAATTATTTATGGTTTGAATATAGCCAAGGATTTAGCTGAGTTTGTTGTTGCTGATGATGTTCATGGTGCTTTTAAATATTTTGGAGAAAAGAATCTCAAAGTCGGTGACTTTGTTCGGTTGAAACTTCAAAGAGTCGCCAACCATGAGGGGGTTAAATACAAGGCACTTCATGTAGAGAAATCAGATAAACGTCCTAAGAGAACTGTTTACAAGGTTGTTGAAGATGGTATAAGAGAAGAGGGCAATGACTATTATGTAGGCTCAGTTCCAATTAATTTTAGTTTTGCAGAATCTAAAGGTTACGCTTTGGGTGATGTTGTTCGGGTAAAAGCGGTTAAACTACCTTCATCAAGATTTAAGGAAAATGCAAAATGGAAAGTATTATCAATGTTTGCTAAAAAGGACATTTAGATCTCTTTCACCACATCCTAATACATTTCAGTTGATTTTATTAAAGTAAGGGTAAAAAAAAAGTCCCACATTGTTTGTGGGACTTGAGCGAGAGACGAGACTCGAACTCGCAACCCTCAGCTTGGAAGGCTGACGCTCTACCAATTGAGCTACTCTCGCTTGTTTTATATAGTGGTGGGAGAAGGATTCGAACCTTCGAAGGCTAAGCCAGCAGATTTACAGTCTGCCCTCGTTGACCGCTTGAGTATCCCACCTCAAAAACATTAAAAATTTGTTAAGAACTATGAGCCGATGGAGGGACTCGAACCCACGACCTGCTGATTACAAATCAGCTGCTCTAGCCAGCTGAGCTACATCGGCTTAATCAATTTCGGCTGCGAATATATTAAAGATTTTCTTTTTCAACTGTAGTTTTTAAGCTTTTTTAGAGAGGTGATTTCTATTGTCTTGAAATTCTGAGATTTACAGAGATTTTTTATTTTCACTGCTTTATTGTGTTACGTCTGCCCGCCCTATGAGTATAGATTTCACGGTAATGTGTTGTGAGTTTTGAGCGTTGAAATGGTCCTTGTGAAGCGTTTATATTTATCTGTCGTTTCTATATGTTTTATATATACCGAGTCTTTTTATGATTTTCTCGTCACTTTTCTTATTTTTAAACTATTAATAATAGAATGATTTTTGTTTTAACAAGGCAGTTTTTATATTTTAGTGAATAATAATATTATGAATTTATGAGTGAAATAAAAATATTAATAGCTGATGATCACCCCATATTTTTGTTAGGTCTAGTGTCGATAATTGAATCCAGTGATGGGATGCGTGTCGATTATGTAGCTTCAAATGGTGAACAGGCCTTAGAAATGATCTCGATTAATAAACCTCATATTTCTATTTTAGATATAGCTATGCCTGGCCTAGATGGGATAAAGGTTACACGTAAAATAAAAGAATTAAAATTAGAGACAAAGGTGATTATTCTTACCATGTATAAGAACGAAGCCATCTTTAATTTAGCTCTGGATTATGGTGTATCCGGTTATGTTTTAAAAGACAATGCGTCAACTGATATTGTTAATAGTATCAAAGCTGTGATTAATGGTGAATTGTTTGTTTCACCTCATATTATGGGTTTCTACAACAACAGAAAAGACGGTTTGCGTAGCAATATTGTTAAGTATATTAATCTGCTTACTGATGCTGAGAAAAAGGTGTTAAGATTTATTTCGGAAAATAAGAGTACAAATGAGATTGCTGAAAAACTCTTTTTGAGTGGTAAAACGGTTCAGAACCATCGATTTAGTATTTGCAGGAAAATGGAATTAGAGGGCGTTAATTCACTATTAAGCTTTTCTCTTCAGAATAAGTACATTATAGATTTGATATTAGCTCAAGAGTCGTATTGAGTTACTGAGTAATCCTTTTAAGTTGAACTTTCTGTTTTTTCAATTGACCGCATGTTAAAGATTATAATTCTTACAAATAAGTCTTAATTATAGTCGGCTAGTCATTTATTCTGTGTAATTTTGCAGCTTAAATTTTGACGATGAAATCAATACGTAACATTGCGATTATAGCCCATGTTGACCACGGTAAAACTACTTTAGTTGACAAAATCATTCATGAATGTCAAATTATGGACCCTAGAAAAGACACTGGGGAACTCATTCTTGATAATAATGACTAGAAAGAGAGCGTGGAATTACGATTCTATCTAAGAATGTGGCGGCCAATTATAAAGGGGTTAAAATTAACATTTTAGATACTCCAGGTCACGCGGATTTTGGTGGGGAAGTAGAACGTGTTTTGAAAATGGCTGATGGGGTTCTACTATTAGTAGATGCTTTTGAAGGAGCCATGCCTCAAACTCGTTTTGTTTTGAGTAAGGCTATTTCACTTGGACTTAAGCCTATCGTTGTCGTCAATAAAGTTGATAAAGAAAACTGTACACCAGAAATTGTACAAGAACAAGTTTTTGATTTGATGTTCAATTTAGATGCAACAGAAGATCAATTGGACTTTGTAACGATCTACGGTTCGTCCAAACAAGGATGGATGAGTACGGATTGGCAAAAGCCTACAGATAATATTATACCTCTTTTGGATGCAGTTTTGGAAACGATTCCAGAAGCACCTTACCATGAAGGTTCACCGCAAATGCAAATTACCTCTTTAGACTTCTCAAGTTTTAAGGGTAGAATAGCGATTGGTCGTGTATTCCGAGGTGATCTTGAGAAAGGTAAAGATTACATGTTGTGCAAAGATGGTGTCAACAAAAAGGTGCGTATCAAGGAGCTCTTTGTTTTTGAAGGCTTAGGAAGAACCGAAGTTGATAAGGTTAGAAGTGGAGACCTTTGTGCGGTTATTGGTTTGGATGATTTCGAAATTGGAGATACGCTCGCTGATTTGGAAAACCCAGAAGCCTTGCCAAGGATATCTGTTGATGAGCCAACAATGAGTATGTTATTTACCATTAATAACTCTCCATTTTTTGGTAAAGAAGGGAAGTTTGTAACCTCACGACACCTAAGAGATCGACTTTTCAAAGAAACAGAGAAAAATCTTGCCTTACGAGTAGAAACAACAGACTCTGAAGATAAATTTAATGTTTTCGGTCGTGGTATTCTTCACTTGTCAGTTCTCATAGAAACGATGCGTAGAGAAGGGTATGAACTTCAAGTTGGAAAACCTCAGGTTATTGAAAAAGAAATTGACGGTGTTAAGTGTGAGCCTTATGAGACCTTGGTGATTGATGTACCTGAAGACTTTTCAGGTAAAGCCATTGAATTGGTTACTCAGCGTAAAGGTGATTTACTTGTTATGGAACCAAAAGGCGACCTACAACATCTTGAGTTTGATATTCCGTCAAGAGGCTTAATAGGCTTGAGAAACAATATGCTAACGGCTACTTCTGGACAGGCAATTATGACACACCGTTTTAGAGAGTTTTTAGCTTATAAAGGCGATATTCCATCTCGAATGAAAGGTTCTCTAATTTCAATGGAACAGGGCCCTTCAACAGGTTTTGCTATAAATAGATTGCAAGACAGAGGTAGGTTCTTTGTTGCTCCATCTGATGTGATTTACAAGGGGCAAGTTGTAGGAGAACATTCTAGAGATAATGACCTTGAAGTAAACCTGGTAAAGGGGAAGCAATTAACTAACATGAGAAAATCAGGCTCTAAATTTCAAAAAAGGGTTGCAGCTACTGGAAACACCACTGCATTGTCTATGATTTGCAATAATACGCTAGATAGCAA
>JAQWKY010000020.1 GCA_029247585.1 Flavobacteriales bacterium
TTAATGGAACCTGCTCGTAACGAATTGGCTCAGGCTATTGAGGCAACAACATTCAACACACCGGTTTGCCCTGTTTACCAAAATGTAACTGCCTCGGCAATTACAGATTCTGACGAGATAAAAGAAAATCTAGTAGCCCAATTAACAGCTCCTGTGCGTTGGACACAGACTATGCAGCAAATGATCGCTGACGGTGTCTCAGGCTTTACAGAAGTAGGCCCGGGAAAAGTCCTTCAAGGGCTGGTTAAAAAAGTAGATCGAAAAATGCCGACTGAATCGGCTGAAATCTAAAAAAAAAAAACGCTCTTCGGAGCGTTTTTTTTTTGTTGTTGATTGATGATCAACCTCTATTTCAAATTTGCATAAAGTTTTAATTATTTGAGTTTATTTCAAACAAACATCAACCATATTGCTTTTCATAATAATCTTTATAAGCACCCGTAGTAACCCCCTCTAACCAATCAGAATTTTCCAAATACCAATCAATTGTTTTCCTGAGACCTTGCTTAAAATCTACGGAAGGCTGCCACTTTAATTCATTGCATAATTTAGTTGCATCGATGGCATAACGCTTATCATGTCCTGGACGATCCTTAACATAGGTTATTAATTTCGCTGAGCGTCCTTTAGAGCGACCTAATTTTTCATCCATCAACTCACACAATAGATGTATTAAATCAATATTTGTCCATTCGTTTAAACCTCCAATATTGTAGGTCTCTCCTTCTCTTCCGTGATGAAAAATAGTATCTATAGCAATTGCATGATCAATAACATACAACCAATCTCTGGTGTATTGTCCATCACCATAAACAGGCAATTCTTTTTCCTCTATAATGTTATTTATAAATAAAGGAATCAACTTTTCGGGAAACTGATTTGGGCCGTAATTATTAGAACAATTGGAAATCACAAAAGGTAAACCATAGGTGTTTCCATAAGCTCTGACAAAATGATCTGAACTTGCTTTTGATGATGAGTATGGAGATTGAGGATCGTATGCAGTTGTTTCTGTAAATAAACCACTCTCTCCAAGAGACCCATAGACTTCATCTGTAGAAACATGATAGAACACTTTCCCTTCATAAGCCCCATCCCATGTCTCTTTGGCTGCATTTAATAAATTCACCGTCCCCAGTATATTCGTCTGAATGAATGCCATAGGATCTTCAATAGAACGATCTACGTGAGATTCTGCAGCTAAATGTATCACTCCATCAATTTGATGTTTCTTGAAAACATCTCTTACTAGGTCTACATCCGCAATATCTCCCTTAACGAAGGTATAATTTGACGCTGACTCTAAATCCTTTATCGACTCTAGATTACCCGCATAAGTGAGTAAATCCAAATTCACAAAATTAGATTCAGGGTATTTCAAAACCATTAATCGTAAAACATGAGAACCGATAAATCCAGCTGCACCTGTAATGAGTATGTTCTTTTTTGACAACATTAGAATTAATCTTCTAGTTCTTCATAACGATCAATTTCTCTTTGGTAAAACTCATCAGCTTCTGCTAAAAGATTACTTATCGCTGTTGTTAGCTCAGCGTCATTATCAGTCCCTAACAATTCAGGTAAATCATCGTCTAACCATTTCACATCATCGTTATCTAAATTCAAGATAAAACGAGGTGACTCGGTATGAATAATGAAAACTGCATCTTGACATTCGGTGTTGTCTCCAACTAAAAATTTAGGTATTTCCATGTTTGTTATTTTCCTGCATATGATTTAACATCTTCTTTACTTATAGAGTCAGAACAAAAAATTATGAGCCTTTCAATGACATTTCTTAACTCTCTTATATTTCCAGACCAAGTATATTTTTTTAAGGTTTCCATCGCATCAGCGCTAAACTTTTTCTCAGCAACACCATGTTCACCACAAATTTTCTTACTAAAGTAGGAAACTAACTCTGGTATATCCTCTTTTCTCTGGTCTAAAGATGGTGTTTTTATCAATATAACTCCGAGACGATGGTAAAGATCTTCACGAAAGTTACCACCTCTAATTTCCATTTGCAAATCTTTGTTAGTAGCAGCAATCACCCGAACATTTACTTTGATTTGCTTATCACTACCTACTCTTGATATTTTATGCTCTTGAAGGGCTCTCAACACTTTAGCTTGTGCCTTCAAACTCATATCGCCAACCTCATCTAGAAAAAGTGTTCCTCCATGAGCCGTTTCAAATTTCCCTTTTCTTTGTTTTACTGCGGATGTAAATGCGCCTTTTTCATGTCCAAAAAGTTCCGATTCGATCAATTCTGAGGGAATTGCTGCACAATTCACTTCAATCATTGGTGCTTTACTTCGTTCACTTTTCTCATGAATGGCATGAGCTATCAACTCCTTACCGGTTCCGTTTGCCCCTGTAATTAAAACACGTGCATCTGTAGGAGCTACGCGATCAATCATCTCATGGATTTTTGAAAGTTCCGGTGAGCTACCAATCATTTCATATTTCTTACGAACTTTTTTCTTGAGAACTTTATTTTGAGTCACAAGTTTTTTTCGATCAAGGCCATTTCTAATGGTACTAAGTAGTCGGTTCAAGTCTGGAGGCTTTGAGATGTAGTCGAATGCTCCTTTTTTAATTGAATCTACAGCGGTATCAATATCTCCATGACCAGAAATCATAACTATTGTCAAATCAGGTTGAATTTCTATTGCTTTTTCAAGCAATTCGATCCCATCCATTTTGGGCATCTTAATGTCACAAAGAACAAGGTCATATAAGTTTGCAGTAAGCTTATCAAATCCATCTAATCCATTTTCGGCCAGATCAACTTCATAACTCTTATCTTCTTCTTTAATGATATTCGAAAGCACATTTCGAATGGATTCTTCATCTTCTATAATAAGGATTTTTGCCATTGTGTTGAATTTATAATTATTTCATTAATCAATCCTTCTTTAAGTGCATAACTTGATGCACGTAAATCATGAATGGTAAGCCTATTTAATATATAATTTATCATGACAATACAAATAACAATCATGTCAGCACGCATTGGAATCAAACCTTCCATTTTCAATCGTTCGGCGAATGTTGATTGATTGATTATTCTTTGGATTTGATTGTAGTCATGCATGTCAAATTTGTAATATTTATTCTTTTTCCAATTTATAGGCGCTCCATTCTTACAACAAATCATTTCTGCTAAGGTATCAAAAGACCCGGAGGAACCAATAAGACAATTAACCTCATAAGCCTCAGTCATCTCAAACATCTCTTGCAATGAATTTTCAAAATGCAACTCAAGAGCATTCACATCTTCAGAGGTAATAGGGTCTTTTGGCTGAAAGGCCTCTAGTAATCTAGCCGCTCCGAGCTGGTAACTCTTTCTCCAGAAAGATTGCTTGTTATTAGCTATGATAAACTCAGTGCTTCCTCCGCCTATATCAATAATCAATTTAGGTTTTTCCTCTAAACTTATAGACTGCTTAACCCCTTTGTAAATTAAATCTGCTTCTTGATCACCATTAATGACGTGGATATGTATACCCATTTGACTTTTTGCATCATTCACAAATTGAACGCCATTATCAGCACTTCTAATTGCAGAAGTTGCTACCGCATAGAATTCATCCACACCATACTCGTTAAGCGTGTTCTTATAATCTTGTAATGCGTTTAACCCACGTTGGTAAGCATCAGGTGTAATGTAATCTTTTGTGATTCCTCCCTCACCTAATTTTACGGGAATTTTGTTTTTATGGAGAATCGTATAACCTTCGCAGTTTAATTCTGCAACTAAAAGATTAAAGGTATTTGTACCCAAATCAATGATGCCTATTTTCTTCATTTCAATTTTATCTAATCCATTCCTCTGGTATTATCTATCAGCTATAGGGCATTCACAAGAAAATCAAGGTGCTTAAAACGAGAATATCCAACTAGTAAATATAAAACCAATAATTCACAAAACCATCTACAATTCAATTAACTGATAAATCAGCAACTAATAAGTCGTTCAAAACAAAAAGGCTGAGCAAATATGCTCAGCCTTTTAAAAACTATTTCTTAGCGTTCATTAATGGGAACGTAAGGTCTATCATTATGTCCAGTATACACCTGACGAGGACGACCAATAGGATCTCCGTATTCACGCATTTCCTTCCATTGGGCAACCCATCCCGGCAAACGACCTAAGGCGAACATTACCGTAAACATATCCGTAGGGATACCTAAAGCACGGTAAATAATACCCGAATAGAAATCAACATTCGGATACAATCCTCGGTCAATGAAATATTGATCTTTTAAGGCTACTCCCTCTAACTCTTTGGCTATATCAAGAATTGGGTCATTAACTCCTAAGGCGCCTAACACATCGTCAGCAGCTTTCTTAATGATACGAGCACGAGGATCAAAGTTTTTATAAACGCGGTGTCCGAAGCCCATCAAACGGAAAGGATCAGACTTATCTTTTGCTTTGGTAATGTATTTAGAAACATCTCCTCCATCCGCTTTAATAGCTTCTAACATTTCGATAACCGCCTGATTAGCACCACCGTGAAGTGGTCCCCAAAGCGCAGCAATCCCTGCGGATATAGAAGCATACAGACTGGCATGAGACGAACCGACAATACGAACGGTAGATGCAGAACAGTTTTGCTCATGATCGACGTGAAGGATCAACAACTTATCCAGTGCTTTCGATACAACAGGGTCTACATGGTAATCCTCTGTTGGTAATCCAAACATCATTCTTAGAAAGTTTGAACAGTAATCTAAATTGTTATTTGGATATACAAGCGGCTGACGCATTCTATTTTTAAATGCCCAAGCAGCTAGTGTAGGTAACTTCGCAATGATTCTAATTATGGTTCCATTGACTTCTTCTGAAGAACGATTGGGATCTAAGGACTTCGGATAGAAAGCCGTTAGTGATGACACCAAAGAGGAAATAACACCCATTGGATGCGCTTTAGATGGAAAGCCTTCTAAAATAGCTTTCACATCTTCATGAACTAAAGTGTGATGTGTGATTTCTAATTGAAAATCTTTCAGTTGCTCTTCTGTAGGTAGCTCACCATAAATCACCAAATAAGCAACCTCAATGAATGAGGACTTATCAGCAAGTTCTTCTATGCTGTATCCCCTATGACGCAAAACACCCTTTTCGCCATCTAAAAATGTAATTGCACTCTCAGTTGAACCTGTATTTTTGAAACCTTTATCAATAGTAATAAGACCAGAAGTACTTCTTAGTTTACTGATATCAATAGCCTTTTCCCCCTCACTACCCTCGATAACAGGTAATTGATACAACTTACCTTCATAATTTAATTCTGCAAAATTTGACATCTATTCGTTTATTGATCGTTAATCTATTGTGTAATCGATGAAACTGACTAATCATGTCAGTTTCTTTATTTGTTTCTTACTTCAAAAAACTAAAATTCTTTCCTAGGAAAATTGCTGTATCTCCAAGAGCTTCTTCAATACGAAGCAATTGGTTGTATTTTGCCATACGATCAGATCGAGAAGCAGAACCCGTTTTTATTTGTCCGGTATTCAAAGCTACAGCTAAATCAGCAATTGTATTGTCTTCTGTTTCTCCAGAACGATGACTCATCACAGAGGTATAGGAGTTAATTTGCGCCATTTGCACCGCATTAATAGTTTCCGTTAAGGTACCAATTTGATTTACTTTTACCAATAACGAATTTGCAATACCCTCGTTAATACCTCTCGACAAACGATCTACGTTTGTAACAAATAAATCATCACCTACCAATTGGATTTTATCGCCCAAACGCTCCGTCAAACTTTTCCAACCTGCCCAATCATCTTCATCTAATCCGTCCTCAATAGAAAGGATCGGATATTTCTTACACCAGTCAGCCCAATAATCAACCATCTCTGCAGAAGTTAATTTATCACCTGTTGATTGATGGAAGTGATAAACACCTTCTTCAGCATTGTAGAATTCAGAAGCTGCGGCATCCATAGAAACGTAAACATCTTCACCCGGACGGTAACCTGCTTTTTCAATAGCGGTTAAAACCATCTCCATTGCTTCTACATTCGAACGTAAGTTTGGTGCAAAACCACCTTCATCACCAACGTTTGTAGCCAAACCTTTAGATTTTAAAACGGCCTTTAAATGGTGGAAAATTTCTGTCCCCATCTTCAAAGACTGAGAGAAAGTTTCAGCACCTACAGGCATCACCATAAACTCTTGAAAATCGATTGCATTGTCTGCATGCGAACCTCCGTTTAAGATGTTCATCATAGGAATTGGCAAGGTTCTCGCATTAACACCACCTATGTAGTTGTATAGCATTTGCCCTGTTGATGCCGCTGCTGCTTTAGCACTCGCTAAAGAAATAGCCAACATCGCATTCGCCCCTAAAATTGCTTTATTAGGTGTTCCGTCAATGTCAATCATCAATTGATCAATCCCGGCTTGATCTTCAACAGGCATTCCTACCAAAGAATCATATAATACGCCGTTTACATGATCAACGGCTTTAAGAACTCCTTTACCCATATAGGTGGACTTGTCACCATCTCTAAGTTCAACTGCCTCGTATTTCCCGGTTGAAGCTCCCGATGGAACTGCAGCACGTCCGAAAGCCCCAGATTCAGTAACAACATCAACTTCTACCGTTGGATTACCTCTTGAGTCAAGGATTTGGCGTGCGTGTATATCAGTAATTAAAGTCATTTTTAAAGCTAATTTTTGTGTGTTTTAATGTGATCAACAAACTGGTCAAACAGGTAACGTGAATCGTGTGGACCTGGAGATGATTCTGGATGAAATTGCACCGAGAAACACTTTCGATCTTTCAAACGAATACCTTCGACCGTATTGTCATTTAAATTTTTGTGTGTAAGGATGATGTTGTCATGTCCTTCTAGACTTTTCATGTCTATAGCAAATCCATGATTTTGTGAAGTGATTTCACCAAGACCCGTTTCTAAGTTAAGAACAGGATGATTGATTACACGATGACCGTTATGCATCTTATAGGTTTTTAAGCCTGAAGAAAGACCTATCATTTGATGTCCAAGGCAAATTCCAAATATAGGAAGTCCCGCTTCTAAGATCTTAGCTACTTCAGCAATAACGTTTGGCATTGCACTTGGATCACCAGGTCCGTTAGAAAGGAAAAAACCATCAGGATTCCATGCCAACATTTCTTCCACAGAAGTATGCATTGGAAAAACTTTAAGTAAACAATCTCTATCTGATAGACATCGTAAAATGTTGGTCTTAACACCTAAATCAAGGACTGCAACTCGGTATGAAGCATTTTCGTTTCCAAAAGTATAGGGCTCTTTAGTGGATACCGTAGAGGACAACTCTAGACCTTCCATACTTGGAACTTTAGCTAGTTCTGCCTTTAAAGATTCAACATCTGTATTCTCTGATGAGATAATCGCGTTCATAGCTCCTTTGTCACGAATGTATCGAACAAGAGCACGCGTATCAACATCACATATGGCTACCAAACCTTCCTTTTCGTAGTACTCCTGAAGAGACATACTAGAACTTGGACGTGAATTGTGATCGTTAAAGTCTTTACAAATCAAGCCAGATATTTTGACTCCAGAAGACTCAATTTCATCATCATGAACACCATAATTCCCAATATGTGCATTGGTTGTCAACATCAATTGACCTGTGTAAGAAGGATCCGTAAAAATCTCTTGGTATCCTGTCATTCCGGTATTAAAACATACCTCTCCAGTTGCAGTACCTCTGAGTCCTGCTGCACTTCCGTAAAAGATAGCACCATCTTCCAGAAGTAAAATTGCCTTTTGTTTTGCTTGGTATTTCATTAAAGTTTAAACCTATAAAAAAAGGGATAGAGCCAAAGCTCCACCCTTTTAGTTTTATTTAAAGAATGATATAGTTGTTCCCTTATGCATCTTTATTTTCGTCATTCGAATCGTCAGACTTTTTTTCCTCAGCAGCTGGAGCTTCTTCAGATTTAGATTCTACAACTGGTGTTTCTTCAACTACTTGAGCTTCTTCAACAGCAGGAGCCTCTTCTACCTTAGCTGTAGACTTCTTACGTCTACGTGTTTTGGTTTTCTTAACCTCTTTTCCGTTTGTGTAAACCTCATTGAAATCAACCAACTCGATCATACACATTTCGGCATTATCTCCAGCACGATTTCCTGTTTTGATGATACGAGTGTATCCTCCAGGGCGATCACCGACTTTGGATGAAACAGCACCAAACAACTCTTTAATCGTTTCCTTTTGTCTTAAGTAGCTAAATACAACTCTACGTGAATGTGTAGAATCATCTTTTGCTTTTGTGATTAAAGGCTCAACATATCTTTTCAATGCTTTTGCCTTAGCCACAGTTGTATTAATTCTTTTGTATTCAATCAATGAACAAGCCATGTTTGACAACATCGCTTTACGATGTGCGGCTTTTCTTCCTAAGTGATTGATTTTCTTTCCGTGTCTCATGACTACTATTCGTTATCTAATTTGTACTTAGAAGTGTCCATTCCAAAAGACAGACCTTTCAAAGCAACTAATTCATCTAATTCAGTCAACGATTTTTTACCAAAGTTTCTAAACTTCATTAAATCGCTTTTGTTGAAGGTTACAAGATCTCCTAATGTTTCAACTTCAGCAGCTTTCAAGCAGTTTAATGCTCTTACTGAAAGATCCATTTCAGTTAATTTTGAGTGAAGAAGTTGTCTCATTTTCAGTGATTCTTCATCGTACTGATTTTCGGACGCTGTTTCTTCATCTTCCAATGAAATACGATCATCAGAGAACAACATGAAATGGTGAATTAAAATCTTCGAAGCCTCAGTCAACGCATCTTTTGGATTAATAGATCCATCCGTGCTCAATTCAAAAACTAGCTTTTCGTAATCTGTCTTTTGCTCTACACGGAAGTTTTCAATCTCAAACTTTACATTTTTGATGGGTGTAAAGATAGAGTCTGTCGCAATCGTTCCCAAAGGTACTTCTTCAACATTGTGTTCCTCAGCAGTAACAAAACCACGTCCTTTGATGATGGTAAGCACCATATCAATGGCAACCTTAGCATTCATATTACAGATGACTAATTCCGGATTTAAAACTTGAAATCCTGAAATAAACTTACCGATATCACCAGCTGTTAATTGATCTTGCTTAGATACAGATACGTGAACCGTTTCATTTTCAACATCCTCAACTTGCTTCTTAAAACGTACTTGTTTTAAGTTCAAAATGATTTCTGTAACATCTTCTACGACACCCTCAATAGTTGAAAATTCATGTTCAACACCTTCAATGCGAACAGAGGAAATAGCGAATCCTTCTAGTGAAGAAAGTAGCACTCTACGAAGAGCATTTCCGATAGTTAAACCGTAACCTGGTTCCAATGGGCGAAACTCAAATTGACCAAAACTATCAGTCGAGTTTACCATAAATACTCTATCCGGCTTTTGGAAATTTAATATTGCCATATGCTAAATCTTTAAAGTGTCTATATTATTTTACTTAGAATACAATTCTACAATCAGCTGTTCCTTGATCGCCTCAGGTATTTGAGTACGTTCTGGGATTGCAACGAATGTACCTTTAAGTGAATCAGAACTAAATTCCAACCACTCATAGCTACCTGCATTAGCTTTTACAGAATCTGTAATTGCCTCAAGAGCTTTAGACTTCTCACGTACTTCAATCACATCACCAGGACGCAATGAATACGAAGGTATGTTTACAATACCACCATTCACAGTAATGTGTCTGTGAGAAACCAATTGACGAGCTCCACTACGAGTAGGGGAAATACCCATTCTATAAACCGTATTATCTAATCTTCTTTCACACAATTGCAACAGAATCTCACCTGTTACACCTGTTTTAGAAGATGCTTTTTTGTATAAATTACGGAATTGCTTTTCAAGTATTCCGTAGGTATATTTTGCTTTTTGCTTTTCTAAAAGCTGTACTGCGTATTCAGACTGCTTTGAACGTCTGCGTGAATTTCCGTGTTGTCCTGGAGGGTAACTTTTCTTCTCCAAAGACTTATCAGCACCGAAGATCGCCTCACCGAATCTACGTGCAATTTTGGTTTTAGGACCTGTATATCTTGCCATTTCTTAGATTTTAAAAGGGATTAAACTCTTCTACGTTTTGGTGGTCTACAACCGTTGTGTGGTTGTGGAGTAACATCTACAATTTCAGACACCTGAATTCCGTTGTTATGTAACGTACGGATTGCAGATTCACGACCATTACCTGGTCCCTTCACGTAAACTTTAACTTTTCTCAAACCAGCTTCATAAGCGATTTTTGCACAATCTTCAGCAGCTGTTTGAGCAGCGTAAGGAGTATTCTTTTTAGAACCTTTAAATCCTTGCTTACCCGCAGAAGACCATGAAATTACTTGACCTGCATTGTTGGTAAGTGAGATAATGATGTTGTTAAAAGACGCATGTATGTGCGCCTGTCCAACAGACTCAACTTTTACGTTTCTTTTTTTGTTTGTCTTAGCCATAGCTACCTACTATTTAGTTGCTTTCTTTTTGTTCGCAACAGTTTTTCTTCTACCCTTTCTAGTACGTGAGTTGTTTTTAGTCCGTTGACCTCTCAACGGTAACCCAGAACGATGACGTTGCCCTCTGTTACATCCAACATCCATCAATCGCTTGATGTTCAATTGAACTTCAGATCTTAACTCACCCTCGATAGTGTAGTCTGATATGATGGTACGAATTTGACTCAATTCGTCATCATTCCAATCCTGAACCTTAGTGTTTAGATCAACACCGGCTTTTGTAAGGATTTCCTGTGCACGTGTTCTTCCTATACCAAAGATATAAGTTAACCCGATTTCTCCTCTTTTATTTGTAGGTATGTCTACCCCTGCAATTCTTGCCATAGAATTTTTTTTTGATCAGGTCTAACCCTGTCTTTGTTTAAATTTAGGGTTCTTCTTGTTAATTACATAAAGACGCCCCTTTCTGCGCACTATTTGGCAGTCAGCACTTCTTTTCTTGATTGATGCTCTTACTTTCATCTTTTTGACTTATTTAGTATCTGTAAGTAATTCGTCCTTTAGTTAAATCGTAAGGAGACATGGCTAGTTTAACCTTATCTCCAGGCAACAATTTAATATAGTGCATGCGCATCTTACCTGAGATATGAGCTGTTAAAACGTGACCGTTTTCTAGTTCTACTCGGAACATTGCATTTGAAAGCGATTCTGTAATCACTCCGTCTTGCTCTATTGATGCCTGTTTAGCCATACACTAATTTTTATTTTTTAACACTTCGTCAATAAACTCGAATGACGACAATATTTCTGCTTTACCTTTTCGAACAACAACGGTATGTTCAAAATGTGCTGAAGGTTTCAAGTCGGCCGTTTTAATCGTCCAACCGTCATTCAACTGAATAATCTCTTTCACTCCCATGTTAATCATGGGTTCAATCGCGATAACCAGGCCTTCTTGTAATTTCACGCCTCTACCTCTTTTACCATAATTAGGAACTTCCGGACTTTCGTGAAGGTTTGCACCTACACCATGACCAACCAATTCTCTTACGACCGTGTATCCATTTCTTTCTGCGTGGTTTTGAACGGCATAACCGATATCGCCAATGCGATTTCCGGCTACGGCTGCTTCGATTCCTTTATAAAGTGACTCACGAGTTACTTTTAATAAATCTTTCACATCTTGGGCAACTTCCCCTACTTCGTAAGTAAAGGCCGAATCCCCAAAGAATCCGTTTTTCTTAACTCCACAATCTAAAGATAGTATGGTTCCGGACTCTAAAGGCGTACTGTTTGGAATTCCATGCACCACTTCTTCGTTAGGTGAAACACATAACGTGTTTGGGAAACCACTATACCCTTTGAAACCTGGAACACCACCATGGTCTCTGATAAACTCCTCAGCAACTTTATCTAATTCTAGGGTAGTAACACCCGGTTGTATTAGTTTCGCTACTTCAGCGTGTGTTTTTGCAACAAGTAAAGAACTTTCTTTTATTAACTCAATTTCTTCTTCCGTCTTGTAATAGATCATGCGTGAATTTTACATTCCTGATCTACCTGTCAAACGACCTGACTTCATCAAACCATCATAGTGACGATTCAATAAATAACCCTCAATCTGTTGTAGCGTATCTAATACAACACCCACCATAATTAAAAGAGAGGTCCCTCCAAAGAACTGTGAGAATGATTGGTTAATACCTGCATTCATTGCAAAGGCTGGTAAAATAGCAATAACCGCTAAAAACACAGATCCCGGCAATACAATTCTCGACATCACTCCATCTAAGAAAGTAGCTGTATCCTTACCAGGCTTTACACCCGGTACGAAACCACCATTACGTTTTAAATCATCAGCCATTTGGTTTGTATTAACCGTAATCGCTGTGTAAAAATAAGTAAACAGAATGATTAAAAGTGCGAACGCAAAATTATACCAAAATCCTGAGAAATCAGAGAAAGTAGTTACAAAATTTTGCACACTTTCAGACTCAGATAATCCAGCAAAAGTAATCGGTATAAACATGATTGCTTGAGCAAAGATAATTGGCATAACTCCAGATGCATTTACCTTTAAAGGCAAATATTGACGAGCGGCAGAAGCCTGAGCTGTAGCCCCACGTTTTGCGTATTGAATAGGTATTCTTCGAACGCCTTGTACCAAAAGTACAGAAGCAAAGATTACAACCAATAAAATCAACAATTCAACGAGTATTACTAGAGGGTTGGCTCTACCCACCTCAAACAAGAACGCCTGAGGAAGAACAGCTATAATACCCACCATAATTAATAGTGAAATACCATTACCGATACCACGATCTGTAATCTTTTCACCCAACCACATGGCAAACAACGTACCTGTAACTAGAATAATTATACTAGAAAACCAGAAAGAACCACTTGACAATAAGAAGGCCTCTGGTGGCAAAGTAGCTTTCAGGTTAGCAATGTAACCCGGAGCCTGAAAACAAGTAATTACAACCGTCAAGTAACGCGTAATTTGACTGATTTTCGTACGACCACTTTCTCCGTCTTTTTGCAATTTCTGCAAGTAAGGCACAGCCATCGTCATTAACTGAATAACAATAGATGCTGAGATGTAAGGCATAATACCCAAAGCCATAATAGACGCTTGAGAAAATGCACCACCGGTAAACATATTTAATAAACCTAATAAACCGTCAGCAGTTTGATTTTGTAAAGCATCAAGCTGTTGAGGATCAATACCTGGTAGAGCAACAAAAGAACCTAATCGGTAAATAAGTAAGAACCCTAGTGTTGTAAGGATTCTACTTCTTAATTCCTCTATCTTCCAAATATTCTTAATTGTCTCGATCAATTTCTTCATGATAATGAGAGCCTATTAAAGGGTTGTAGCTGCACCGCCTGCCGCTTCGATAGCCGCTTGTGCTGTAGCTGTAAATTTATGAGCAGAAATGGACAACTTAGCTGTTAAAGCCCCTCTACCCAAAATTTTAACTAGGTCATTTTTACGTGCCAAACCATTGGACACCAAAACTTCTAGCGTTACCTCATCTTTAATTTTCTTCGTATCAACTAGGGCTTGAAGGGTATCAAGGTTTATCCCTTTGTATTCAACGCGATTGATATTCTTGAATCCAAATTTAGGAACACGACGTTGTAAAGGCATTTGACCACCTTCAAATCCAATCTTTCTCGAGTAACCCGATCTAGATTTCTGTCCTTTGTGTCCACGAGTGGAAGTACCACCGTGACCAGATCCTTGACCACGTGCAATACGTTTTTTATTTTTCACCGAGCCTGTAGCCGGTTTCAAATTACTTAAATTCATCTTACGATTCCTTTAATAGTTCTTACTTAACTTCTTCTACTTCTACCAAGTGCTTAATTGCATTCACCATTCCTAAAATCTGAGGAGTAGCTTCTTGCTCAACAACTTGATTGATCTTCTTGAGACCTAATGCCGCTAAAGTTCTCTTTTGACGCTCTGGTCTATCGATCTTACTTCGGACTTGTTTAATTTTTATCTTGGCCATCTCTGTACTTATTTAGCGTTAAAGACCTTACTCATCGAAATACCTCTTTGAGCGGCTACTGTACGAGCATCTCTTAATTGTAATAAAGCATCCATCGTTGCTTTCACTACATTATGAGGGTTAGACGAACCTTTAGATTTTGCCAGGATATCATGAATACCTACAGATTCAATTACTGCACGCATCGCACCACCGGCGATAACTCCTGTACCGTGAGATGCAGGACGCATAAAGATTCGCGATCCACCAAATTTACCGTTTTGCTCGTGAGGAATCGTTGCATTCACCACAGGAATACGGTATAAATTTTTCTTTGCGTCTTCAGTACCTTTCGTAATTGCAGATACAACTTCCTGAGCTTTCCCCATTCCATGTCCTACAACACCGTCTTCATTTCCAACGACCATGATAGCTGAAAAACTGAATGTTCTACCACCTTTAGTCACTTTAGTAACACGTTGTATACCTACTAAACGCTCTTTAAGTTCCAAGCCAGATGGCTTTACCTTTTCTAGGTTGTAATATTTACTTGCCATAATTTCTTAGAATTTAAGTCCGCCTTCTCTAGCTCCATCGGCCAAAGATTTAATTCTTCCGTGGTATAAATAACCATTTCTATCGAAAACACATTGCGTGATTCCTGCAGCAACAGCTTTTTCAGCAAGGGCCTTACCAACAACGTTGGCTTGTTCGATTTTCGTCCCCTCAGTCTTTACAGCTTTATCAGTAGAAGCAGCAGCTAACAATGTAGTTCCTGCCAAATCATCAATCAACTGTGCGTAAATCGATTTATTACTTCTAAAAACTGAAAGTCTTGGAGTCGTAGCTGTACCATCAATGTTCTTACGAACACGCATTTTGATACGCTTTCTTCTATATTCTTTTGACAATGCCATAGCTTCTATTTTTAGCCTGCAGTTTTACCTGCTTTTCTTCTAATCTCTTCACCCACAAACTTAACACCTTTTCCTTTGTATG
>JAQWKY010000021.1 GCA_029247585.1 Flavobacteriales bacterium
AACATGTTTCACACGCACAACGACTGCAATTGATCCATTTCCTGTATGGAATATCTAAAGCCGACGGTCACATAGATGCTAAAGAGGTTGAGATCATTGAAAAGATCGGGGCTTACATGTACATTAATGCCCGTGATCTGGATTCTATTAAAGCGATGTTCTACAAAGAGCCAAAGCAGAATTACAAAATTTTGGAACTTGATCCAAAGGCCAGCGATGCCGAGGTGAAAAAGGCCTATCGTAAAATGGCGATGAAGTATCACCCTGATAAGTTGAGTGACTTGAGTGAGTCTCAACAAAAAATGGGACAAGAAAAGTTTCTAAAAGTTCAGGAGGCCTACGAAGCCATCAAGAACGAAAGAGGAATCAGTTAATGACCAATTAATAATGGTTAGATCGGAAAATAAAAAGGAAGAAAAATCATCTAATGTGTCAAAAATAAAAATGCCCCAAGCTTTCACTTGAGGCATTTTTTATGTTTAAAAGTAGATTTACTTTTCAGACTTTAATGAGGCTCCTAAGAACTCACGGTTCATAAGTGCGATATTATCTAAAGAAATTCCTTTCGGACATTGTACCTCACAGTCACCCGTGTTGGTACAGTTACCAAATCCAAGTTCATCCATCTTTTCCACCATGTTTAAAGCACGCTCTTGTGCTTCTACTTTACCTTGTGGTAAAAGAGCCAGATGAGAGATCTTAGCCGATGTAAACAACATCGCCGAAGAATTTTTACAGGTTGCCACACAAGCACCACAACCAATACAAGTTGCTGCATCGAATGCCGCATCTGCATCTGCTTTAGGCACAGGAAGTGCGTTGGCATCTTGTGTATTTCCGGAAGTGTTTACAGAAACGTAACCACCTACCTGAATAATGGCATCGAAAGCCGTACGGTCAACAACGAGATCTTTAATGACAGGGAACGCGGCAGCTCTCCATGGCTCAATGTAAATGGTGTCTCCATCTTTAAATGAACGCATGTGTAACTGACAGGTTGTGATCAGATCTTCAGGGCCATGAGGCTCTCCGTTGATGTACATAGAACAAGAACCACAAATTCCTTCACGACAGTCGTGGTCGAAAGCGATCGGATCGTCTCCTTTCTCAATAAGTTCCTCGTTCAATACGTCGATCATTTCTAAGAAAGACATGTCCGGAGAAATATCAGACATCTTGTATTCTACAATACGTCCTTTGTCTTCTGCGCCATTCTGACGCCAAACTTTAAGTGTAAGATTCATCCCGGCCATTATTTGTAACTTCTTTGTTTCAACTCAATATTTTCGAACTTCAGATCTTCTTTATGAAGTTCAGGTGTTTCATTGTCACCTTTGTATTCCCATGCAGCCACGTAGGTGTAATCTTCATCGTTACGCAATGCTTCACCTTCGGTGGTTTGGTGTTCCTCACGGAAGTGACCCCCACACGATTCTTCACGACTCAATGCATCGCGACACATCAAGTCCCCTAATTCAATGAAGTCGGCAACACGACCTGCTTTTTCCAATTCCTGATTAAAGCTGTTTTGAACTCCGGGAACTTTAACTTCTTTCCAGAACTCTTCGCGGATGGCTTTGATCTCTTCGATTGCTTCTTCAAGACCTTCTTTGTTACGTGCCATACCACATTTTTCCCACATCACTTTACCAAGTTTTTTGTGGAAGTAGTCAACGGACTTCGAACCTTTATTATTCATAAAGAAGTCTAAGCGATCTTTAACAGCCTTTTCTGCTTTTTCAAATTCTGCATGCTCGGTAGAAATAGCTCCGGTACGGATATCATCTGCCAAGTAGTTCGAAATGGTGTAAGGCAATACGAAGTAACCATCGGCCAGACCTTGCATTAATGCAGAAGCCCCTAAACGGTTTGCGCCGTGATCGGAGAAGTTCGCTTCTCCGGCAGCAAACAATCCCGGAACGGCTGTTTGTAAGTTGTAGTCAACCCAAATCCCACCCATTGTGTAGTGGATGGCAGGGTAAATTTTCATTGGCATTTCGTAAGGATTCTCAGCCGTAATCTTCTCGTACATTTGGAATAAGTTTCCGTAGCGAGCTTCAACAGCATCTTTTCCTAAACGATTAATGGCATCAGAGAAATCTAAGAATACCGCTTGTCCTGTTTTGTTTACACCAAAACCGGCATCACAACGTTCTTTGGCAGCACGCGATGCAACATCACGGGGAACCAGGTTACCGAATGCAGGGTATCTTCTTTCTAGGTAGTAATCTCTATCGTCTTCAGCAATGTCAAGGGCTGTTTTTTCACCCTTAGCAATCGCTTGTGAGTCTTCTTTTTTCTTTGGCACCCAAATACGACCGTCATTACGAAGTGACTCTGACATCAAAGTCAATTTCGATTGGTGGTCTCCCGTTACCGGAATACATGTTGGGTGGATCTGTACATAACAAGAGTTGGCAAAATGTGCTCCGTTCTTGTAGGATTTCCAGGCAGCTGTACAGTTAGAGCCCATGGCGTTTGTTGAAAGGAAGAATACGTTTGAGTATCCACCCGATGCAACAACTACGGCGTGAGCTGAATGCTTTTCAATTTCGCCTGTGATCAGGTTACGGGCAATAATACCACGTGCTTTACCGTCGATCTTTACAATTTCCATCATTTCATGACGGTTGTACATCGTTACGGTACCCTTATTAATTTGACGGCTTAAAGCCTGGTACGCACCGATCAATAATTGTTGTCCGGTTTGACCTTTTGCGTAGAAGGTACGTTGTACCTGTACACCACCAAAAGAACGGTTGTCTAAAAGACCACCGTATTCGCGGGCAAAAGGAACTCCCTGAGCCACACATTGGTCGATGATGTTTGCAGAAACTTCTGCCAAACGGTACACGTTTGCTTCACGCGAACGGTAGTCACCACCTTTAATAGTATCGTAGAACAAACGGTAGGTACTGTCACCGTCGTTTTGGTAATTCTTGGCAGCGTTGATACCTCCCTGTGCAGCAATAGAGTGTGCACGACGTGGAGAATCTTGGAAACAGAATGACTTTACGTTGAATCCCATTTCACCAAGTGAAGCTGCAGCAGCTCCACCGGCCAAACCGGTACCGATCACAATGACATCGATATTTCTTCTGTTCGCCGGGTTTACAAGTTTCGCATCCGCTTTGTATTTCGTCCATTTATCAGCTAAAGGACCTTCGGGGATATTGTCGAATAATTTCGTCATGTCTTAAAGTTGAGTAATGTAGAAATAGATTGGGAAAGAGATAAATCCTAAAGTTATGATCACAGCAAAAGCGGTTCCTGCTTTTTTAATTGCAGGGGTGTATTTTTTGTGACGCAGTCCCATGGATTGGAATGCCGACTGGAATCCGTGGTTTAAGTGTGTTCCTAAAAGGATCATCGCTACCACATAAATCGCTGAATACCACGATTGACTGAAAGCAGCCACGACCATGGTGTACATATCTTTTATGTCAGTACCGCTACTGTCTAAAGTCATGGCAACATCTCCAAATTTGTAGCCGTACCAAAACGATTGCAGGTGAAGGATCAAGAAGGCTAAAATAATCGTACCTGTAAGACCCATATTTCTGGAATACCAGGTACTTTTCTTTTTGTCCATCGCATATTTAACGGGTTGAGCAGTCTTGTTTGCTTTTGTCAACATGATCGCATCGATGATGTGTGCTAAGAATCCCACGACCAATACAATTTCCATAACACGGATAAGTGGGTTTGACGACATAAAACGAGTGTACTCGTTAAATTGAACAGGATCTGTGAAAAGGGTCACATTTCCGATAAGATGTATCAAAAGAAAACTGCAAAGGAACAAGCCTGTAATGGCCATTAGATATTTCCTTCCCAGTGACGATGAAAACAATCCAGCGCTGTTGCTCATGATGATTTTCTTTTTTTCCGGGGTTTTTTAATCATTGAATCTGCAAAGTTACTACAGGAACCGTTAGCACACAACCATAAACTTAATTAATATTGATTCTTAATAAGGGGGTTTAAAAGTTAAAAATTAAAGATTAAAAGTTGTTGTGCCGGAGAAATACTTTTGTATTCCCTTTTCCCTTTGGGGGCTGTGGTTATTAAATTGTCCTATCCTTCGATCCCGATACTTCGGTATTCAATCTTTAACTTTCAACTTTTAACTACATTTGTATCTATTAAAAGATATGTATTTGAAAAAAGAATAAAATGAAATACGAACAGATCGACAAAACACTTTTTATTAGAAACAGAAAACGGTTCTGTAAAGAATTGAAGTCAAATACATTGGCGATATTTAACTCCAATGACATCATGCCTACCAATGCAGACGGAACCATGGAATTTCGTCAAAACAACGACCTGTTTCACCTTTCGGGGATCGATCAGGAAGAGTCAATTTTACTTATCTGTCCGGATGCTTTAGATGAAAAGCATCGTGAAATTTTATTCTTAAAAGAAACCAACGAACATATTGCCGTTTGGGAAGGTGCTAAATTAAATAAAGAACAAGCTTTTGAAACTTCGGGCATTAAAACCGTTTATTGGACCAGTCAGTTCGAAGCAGTTTTACAGACTTTAATGAACGAAGTGAAACAGGTTTACCTAAATAGCAATGAGCACTTAAGAGCTAATGTTGAAGTGGAAACTCGTGATGTCCGCTTTGGAAAATGGATTCGCGAAACCTATCCAACTCATGATTATGAGCGCAGTGCGCCGATCATGCATAAAATACGTTCCATTAAAGATGAAGTCGAAATAGCCCTTATTCAGAAGGCTTGTGATCTGACAGGATCAGCGTTTCGTAAGATCCTAAAAACGATCAAGCCGGGCGTGATGGAATACGAAATTGAAGCGGATATCATTCACGAATTTATCAGAAACAGATCCCGTGGTTTTGCTTACACTCCGATCATTGCTTCGGGAGCAAGTGCTTGTGTGTTACATTACATCGACAACAATCGTGAATGTAAAGCCGGAGATGTTATTCTAATGGATTTTGCTGCTGAATATGCCAATTACGCTTCCGACCTGACGCGTTGTGTTCCTGTAAGCGGGAAATTTACTGCACGTCAAAAAGAAGTGTACAATGCAGTATTAAGAGTCATGAAAGCGGCAACAAAAATGCTCGTTCCCGGAACTTTTCTTCACAAATATCAGGCAGAAGTTGGAGAGTTGATGGAAAAGGAATTGCTTGGCTTAGGTTTGATCACTCAGGAAGATATTGACAAACAAACTCCGGATTCGCCTGCTTACAAAAAATACTTCATGCACGGGACTTCCCACTATTTAGGTTTGGATGTGCACGATGTTGGTTCGTGGACAAAACCTATTGAAGCCGGCATGGTGTTTACCTGCGAACCGGGAATTTACATTCCTGAAGAAAACCTGGGCATTCGTTTAGAAAATGACATTTTGGTTACTGAAAATGGCCCTAAAGATCTGATGGCTCATATCCCTTTGGAAGCTGATGAGATCGAAGCTTTGATGAGAGAAGTTAAAAATTGAAAGTTAAAAATTAAAAGTTGTTGTATCGGAGAGACACAAATTGTCATCCTGAGCCTGCCTACCGCAGGCAGGCTTGTCGAAGGGTTGACTGCTGATAATGATTACCTTTATCGGATTATGACGTCAAATAAGTAACGAATGCCTTATTTCTTACACAAGAAGAAAAACATACATTACAAAAATGAAGGTTCGGGAGAAGCTGTGGTACTCCTCCACGGTTTTCTTGAAAACCTGAGTATGTGGGATGAGATCGCTGACGAACTATCCAAAACACATCAGGTT
Organism: Flavobacteriales bacterium; assembly: GCA_029247585.1. Classification (GTDB taxonomy): domain Bacteria; phylum Bacteroidota; class Bacteroidia; order Flavobacteriales; family UBA7430; genus UBA7430. The sequence goes on from JAQWKY010000021.1 coordinate 5,758, forward strand.
ATTCGTATTGATCTACCCGGTTTTGGGAAATCTGAAAGCATTGAAAAAGTTCATGCTATGGAACTTTTTGCAGCAGGCGTTCACCAAGTACTTTTGGAGCTTAAGATTCACAAATTTAGTCTTGTCGGACACTCCATGGGTGCTTATGTTTCGCTGGCACTTTTGGAAATGTGCTCTGATAAAATAGAACACATTTGTCTGTTTCATTCTACGGCAAATGCAGATTCCGAAGAGAAAAAGAGCGGTCGTGAGAGGGCAATTAAAACGCTTAAAGACAAGCAAAATGTTTACCTCAAAACAGCGATTCCTTTTTTATTTCCGCAGCAATTTCAAGAAGGGTGTAAAGCGCAAATTCAAAAAATGATCGCAGAAGCTAAAGGCTTAAGCCCAAATGGAATTAGTGCCGCACTCAAAGGAATGCAGCAGAGAAAAGATACAAATCGGTGTTTAAAAGATTTTTCGGGGAAGAAAACATACATCGCCGGAACTTTAGACCCTCTTCTGAAAGTATCTTCTTTAAGACAGGAAGCCTTAAACAACGGGGCTAATTTTTTGGAAATTGATAATGCCGGGCATATGAGTCATTGGGAAAATCCGAAAATGGCCATTGAGCTCATTCAAAAATCTCTTTGCCGTTAAAGTTGAAAATTAAAAGTTAAAAATTAAAAGTTGTTGTGCCGGAGAATCACAAATTGTTTTATCCTTCGACAGGTTCAGGGACCACCAACGAACAACGAACAACCACCAACGAACAACCAACTTCTAATGCGAATTCCAGCCTTGTGCTGTTAAAGGAATTACTTTAGTATCATGAGTTATTAGATTTGTTCCTGAATTCTTATCTACCATGTAACCGATCACGGTCATATTTGGGTTGGCCTTGATCTTGTCATAATCTTTTTGAGCTACGGTAAAGAGCAATTCGTAATCTTCACCCCCATTAAGTGCGCAGGTTACTCCATTTAAATTGAATTCTTCAGCAATGGTCATTACTGTTGGGTCAACGGGTATCTTCTCTTCGTAAACCTGAAGTCCCAGATCAGATGCTTTCGCCAGATGCATTAATTCCGAAGACAAGCCGTCTGAAATGTCGATCATCGAAGTTGGTTTTAAGTCCATCTTCTTGAACATCTCAACGATATCTTTTCGAGCTTCCGGCTTTAATTGTCTTTCGAGAACGTATTCAGAACCATGGAGGTCAGGTTGCATGTTCTTATCTTCCATGAAAACAGCCTTCTCACGTTCTAAAATCTGTAAACCTAAATAGGCGCCACCCAGATCACCGGTAGCTACGATCAGATCTTTATCCTTTGCTCCGGAACGGTACACGATATCTTCTTCTTTAGCTGTTCCCATAGCGGTAACGCTAATCATCAAACCGGACATAGAACTTGTCGTGTCTCCACCGATCAAATCTACTTCGTATTGTTTGCAAGCAAGTTTAACTCCGGCATACAATTCTTCTACCGCTTCAACTGGGAATCGATTCGAAAGGGCAAGAGAAACCGTAATCTGCCTTGGAATCACATTCATCGCGCAGATGTCTGATAAGTTTACAACAACGGCTTTGTATCCAAGGTGTTTGAGTGGCGCGTAGGCCAGGTCGAAATGCACTCCTTCTACCAATAGGTCTGTAGAAACTACCTGACATAATTCGCCAATTTTAACAACCGCAGCATCATCTCCAATACCTTTCAGTGTTGAGTCATTGTAATGCTTTACATCCTTGGTGATCTGATCAATCAACCCGAATTCTCCCAAACTAGAGATCGAGGTAAATTCCTGTTCTTTATTTTCGAGTATGCTCATGGGGCAAAATTACGTTTTTATGCGGGATTGATTCGTAAAAAATTGAATTCAAAAAGAGATTTATTTCGTATCTTTGCAAATTAAAACCTCCTTATTTAGAATTAGTTAAAATAACGATGGGCTAAAATATGGTTAGTGTAACAGAAACAGCAAAGAAAAAGATCTTCTCTTTACTTGAAGAAGAGGGGCTTGGCAAAGATGCTTACGTAAAAGTAGGGGTTTCCAGCGGGGGTTGTTCCGGCTTGTCATACAAGTTGGATTTTACCAATGAGATGTCGGAAGGAGATAAGCTGATCGAAGACAACGATGTTCGCATCTTGATCGATAAGAAAAGCCTGCTCTATTTAGCGGGAACTGTTTTAGATTTCTCAGGGGGTCTGAATGGAAAAGGATTTACATTTAACAACCCCAACGCAACAAGAACTTGTGGTTGTGGGGAATCATTTGCGGTTTAACTGTAAACGATTGAAAGTTAAAAGTTAAAAATTAAAAGTTGAATGAGTACAATAGAAAAATTTGAGGATTTAGAGGTGTGGAAAAAAAGCATTGCTTTGGCTAAAGACATCTATGAATTGTCAGATAAGGGGAAATTGGCTCATGATTTTGGCATGAAAGACCAAATTCGAAGAGCGGCTTGTTCAATTTCTAATAATATTGCAGAAGGTTTTGAAAACCAAAGCAACAAACAAATGACTCGATTTTTGTACATAGCTAAAGGCTCATGTGGAGAATTGAGAAGTCAGGTTCACTTAATATCATCTTTAGATTTAATGTCTAAGGAGAAGGAATCTGAACTTTACAACAAGTGCATTGAAATCAGTAAAATGCTTGCCGGATTCATAAAGTACTTGCAGAATTTTAAAACAAAAACCAGTTAAACTTTCAACTTTGAACGTTTAGCTTTTAATCTTTAACTTTTAACTATCAACGAAGTTGAGTGAAGAAGACAAAATATTACAAGAAGTAACAAACGCCGAATACAAATACGGTTTTGTTACCGACATCGAATCAGACACCATCAAAAAGGGTTTGAATGAGGATGTAATTCGTTTGATTTCCATGAAAAAAAACGAACCGGATTGGTTATTGGCCTGGCGATTGGATGCTTTTAGAAAATTTCAAAAGATGACAGAGCCGGAATGGGCCAACGTCACCTACAATAAACCTGATCTACAATCTATTTCTTATTACTCTGCGCCAAAGCCTAAGAAAACTTTGGAGAGTTTAGATGAGGTAGATCCCGAGTTGTTAAAGACCTTTGAAAAGCTAGGCATCTCTTTAGAAGAACAAAAGCGACTTACCGGAGTGGCTGTAGATATTGTGGTTGATTCGGTATCCGTAGCAACTTCTTTCAAAGAGAAATTAGGCGAACTGGGAATTATTTTCTGTTCGATCAGTGAAGCGATACAGGAGCACCCGGAATTGGTGAAAAAATATTTAGGGACAGTCGTTCCTAAAACGGATAACTTTTACGCTGCTTTAAATTCGGCAGTATTTACTGACGGGTCTTTCTGTTACATTCCAAAAGGTACGCGATGCCCGATGGAGTTATCCACGTACTTCCGTATTAATCAAGCCGGAACAGGACAGTTTGAACGCACCCTGTTAATTGCGGATGAAGGTTCTTATGTTTCGTATTTGGAAGGATGTACGGCTCCATCGAGAGATGAAAATCAATTGCACGCCGCTGTGGTTGAATTGATCGCCCTTGACGATGCAGAAATCAAATACTCGACGGTTCAAAACTGGTATCCGGGGAATAAAGAAGGTAAAGGGGGCGTTTTCAACTTAGTTACCAAAAGAGGTATTTGTCATAACAGCGCAAAAATCTCCTGGACTCAGGTTGAAACAGGATCGGCAGTAACCTGGAAATATCCTTCCTGTATTTTAAAAGGCGATAACTCAGTTGGAGAGTTTTTCTCGGTAGCCGTAACGAATAACTACCAACAAGCCGATACCGGGACTAAAATGATCCACATCGGTAAAAACACGAAGAGTACGATTATCTCTAAAGGGATTTCCGCAGGACATAGTAATGGGAACTACCGTGGATTGGTAAAAATTATGAAAGGTGCCGAAAATGCACGTAACTTCTCTCAGTGTGATTCACTATTGATGGGGGATACCTGTGGCTCACACACCTTCCCATACATCGAAGTAAAAAATAAATCAGCTCGCATAGAACATGAAGCCACTACTTCTAAAATTGGTGAAGATCAACTCTTCTACTGTAACCAAAGAGGTATTGGAACCGATGAAGCGATCGGATTGATCGTGAATGGATATTGTAAAGATGTACTTAA
>JAQWKY010000033.1 GCA_029247585.1 Flavobacteriales bacterium
GCACCCGTTCGCAACTCGTCAGCTCCCGAAGGACTGTTACCGTTCTACTTGCATGTGTTAAGCCTGCCGCTAGCGTTCATCCTGAGCCAGGATCAAACTCTCCATTGTAAAAAGTTTAATCTGATTTCTGACTCTTACTTATTAACGGGGTAAGTTGTTTTTCTTACCTTTCTCTCTTCCAATATAATTTCTTTCAAAGAACTTTTTTGTTGGTCGTAAAACTACATTTCTTCGTTTTAGCGGCTGCAAATGTACAACCTTTTTATTCCCTCACAAGACTTTTATAAAAAAAAACAATATTTCTTAAAACGCTCAGGAAATTAGTTTCCCCTCTTAAAAAAAGGGACTGCAAAAATACAAAGCTTTTCGCTTTTACACAAAATAAAAATGCGAATATTTTTAAGAAAAATTAGACTTGTTAAAGAACGTCGCTGTTGTTTTTAGCGGTGGCAAATGTAGCCTCTTTTTTCATTCACACAAACCTCAGGGGAGATTATTTTTAAAGAATTCCTAAGGCTTTATATGTCAGGCACAAAGGAGATGAGAAATTTTAATCCTAAACGAAAAAACGCATCATCAACAAGGAATGTGATTAGGGTGTCGATTTTGAAACCGTTAGAATTTTACCGTTGTAGAACTGAGGCCCAGTTAATGAAAAATCTAATATGTAAGTCGCCATTTCTTTTGCCGACGTAGGAGCTTCATAACCTGGAAAGGCTTCTTCAAGCATTTCAGTTTGCACGGCACCTAGTGCAAGACAATTGAATGACAATGAGGTTTCCTTATATTCTTCTGCCAAACACTCCGTTAAACCAACTAGAGCAGCTTTGGAAGAACTGTAAGCAGTTAAACCCGGAAACTTCACAGAACCCTGAACACCTCCAACACTACTTATATTAAGTACATGTGCTTCTTCCGAGAATTTCGGCATCATCAATTGTGTAAGTTTAAATACAGAACTCACGTTGACGCGATAAACTCGCTCCAACTCTTCAGACGATATCTCCGTAAAAGGTTTTACGACGAGTGCTCCTGCGTTATTGACAAGAATATCTACTTTATCAAAGCATTCTGAAACAAAAGGCATCAGATCGGTTTCAAAGTCGCCATCCACCAAATCAAAAGAAATGACATGTACCTTCGACTTAGAATTTAAGCGCGAGCACTCTTTTTTCAAGAACTCCAACCGACTTAAATTTCGAGAAATAGCAACAACTTCATGCCCCGCAAGAGCATACTGCTTCACCAACTCAAAACCGATACCTCTACTTGCTCCTGTTACGATTACCTTCTTTCCCATTAGATATCATCAAAATCAATTACTAATTTCTCTGAGGTAGGGTGAGACTGGCAGGCAAGCACATAGCCCTCATTCACCTCACTCTCATCCAGCCCGAAATTCACATCCATCTTAACAGAACCCTCAATCACTTTGGCTCTACACGCACAACAAACGCCTCCTTTGCATGCAAAGGGGACATCTGCATCTGCAGCCATTGCTGCATCTAAAACCGCATCTCCATCGCTAGACAACTCAAAGTGAAAAGACTCTCCGTATACAATAACTTCTACCTGACTGTCAACAACAGTTCCCTCTTCTTCAAGTACGACTTTTTTCTCGGAAGCACTCGTAGTGAACAACTCAAAATGAATCGAATTCTCTGGAAGACCTATATCAATAAGAGCCTCCTTAACATCAAAAATCATGGCTTCAGGACCACACAAAAAGACCTCATCAAGCTCGGTCATGTCAATCAAATCTTGATGATAAGCCCGACATTTTTCGGCAGAAAGTCTCCCACTAAATTTCTGTTCAGCCGAAGCATCTCTGCTCAACACGTGATGCACTTGCAAACGATCTGGATACGCTCTTTGTAAATCTTCCAAATCACTGTTGAAGATGATTGTCTCCTTACTCCTATTCCCATAAAATAAAGTAAAAACACTTTCTGACTCCGTTTTTAAAACGGCACGAATGATTGACATAATAGGCGTAATACCAGAACCGGAAGCAAAAGCTGCGTAATTCTTCTCTTGATCAGCCGAAACTTTTGTATTAAAATTCCCCAGTGGGGCCATCACATCTATAGCATCCCCGACAGCTATAGTCGTATTTGCATAGGTAGAAAACTTACCGTTTGGAATTTGCTTCACGGCAACTCTTAACTCTTCATCAAAGGGAGACGAACATATTGAATAAGATCTGCGAACATCTTCGCCATCGACATTCGTTCTCAAGGTTAGGTATTGCCCTTGGACAAACTGAAAAGTAGCTTTTAAGTCTTGAGGAACATCAAACAAAATGGAAACAGCATCTGAAGTCTCTCTCTTTACCTCTTTTACTTTGAGTGTGTGAAAATTAGTCATAAATAAATGTTTGACACAAAAATATGCAATTCCTCCTTGAAGACTTATCGTTTGTATAAAAAGATTCATTGAGTTCTATGAACACCCAGTAATTCTTGTAAAATTAATCCTCTTACAATAAGTCATTACTCAAAACCGCTAAAACTCTTTTTACATCAACTCCTCAAAGAAGGATAAATTGAAAAACTATTTTTTTGTAATTTGGCATTATCTAACAGTTCGGAAACCCAATAAAATTATTCAAATTCATAGAAAGCATCTTAAGATATACTAACAACATAAGCATCTAAAGATGATACAAAAAATTAAAGTCTATTAAACAGCACAAACAACAGATGATCGACCCTATAGAACAAGGTGGTGTAAATACTTCCATTATAAACAATATTGCTACGATTGAATTTCACCATCCACTTAGTAATTCTTTACCGAGAGCAATCCTGAAAAAGCTCGCCGAGACGATTTCCAAAATGGGCAAGCAAAAGGAAGTCTCTGTGATTGTTTTAAAAAGTGCAGGTGAAAAGGCTTTTTGTGCGGGTGCATCCTTTGATGAGTTGATTCGTATTTCTTCTCCTGAAGAGGGCAAAATATTCTTTAACGGTTTTGCGCAGGTCATCAATGCAGCTAGAGTATGCCCTAAAATCATCATTGGGCGAGTTCAAGGAAAAGCTGTTGGGGGAGGTGTAGGTATTGTAGCTGCCACCGACTACTGCTTTGCTACAAAAACTGCGGATGTTAAATTAAGTGAATTATCAATCGGTATTGGCCCGTTTGTGATTGGCCCGGTAATTGAAAGAAAAATCGGATTGACCAATACGAGTTACTTAACCCTCAATTCGTCGGAATGGAAATCCGCTGAATGGGCAAAAGAAAAGGGCCTTTATGCCGAAATATATGACAACGTCAGCCAAATGGATGAGGCCGTTGAATCGCTTGCAACAAAACTGAGCAAATCAAACCCTGATTCTTTAACAGCACTTAAAAAAATATTTTGGGAGGGTACTGAAAATTGGGATGATTTGCTTTCAAAAAGAGCCGAAATTAGCGGAGCTTTAGTCCTTTCAAAATTTACCCAGAAAGCTCTTAAAAATTTCAAAAAGTAATCCTGCACCCCTTGGTATTAAATGCGTGAAATAATTTAACCATTTAATGCAAAAATCATCGCCAGTAAAAAAACCTTAGTAAAGGCCTATCAACTGATGCAGACGGCTAGGGCCATGTCAGATTTATTCGAAGCGAATGCTTCAAAAACAAGTAAATATGTACACGCCTGTTCCAACGGACATGAGGCCATACAAATTGCTTTAGGCCTGCAATTAAAGCCCCAAGATTGGGTTTCTCCCTATTACAGAGACGACTCTATGCTTCTGAGTCTTGGCTTGCAACCCTATGAATTAATGCTACAACTTCTTGCTAAGAAAGACGACCCCTTCTCGGGAGGCAGAACCTACTATGCCCACCCTAGCTTAAATAGAGAGGACATGCCAAAAATACCTCACCAATCATCCGCAACAGGTATGCAAGCCATACCAACCACAGGCATAGCTATGGGAATTCAATATCTGGAGACTCAAGGATTAGCAAAAGATTACGGAGATGAAAAACCTGTAGTGGTTTGCTCTATTGGCGATGCAGCGATGTCTGAAGGAGAAGTCTCTGAAGCGCTACATATGGCTGCCCTAAAACAATTCCCTATTTTGTATCTGGTACAAGATAACGAATGGAACATTTCGGCACATGCTTCCGAAATCCTTCCTAATGATGCTTCACAATTCGTACAAGGATTTAAGGGTATTGAACTAAAATCCATAAATGGCAGCCTGTTCACTGAATCCTACAGAACCATAAAGGAGGTTTTGAAAACGATTCGTAAAGAACGTCGACCCTTTATGATACATGCCAAAGTACCTCTTTTAGGGCACCACACATCTGGAGTAAGAAAGGAATGGTATCGTGACGATTTGGAAGAACATGAAAAAAGAGATCCACTTCCCATATTGCAAAAACAACTCATCGACATAGGGGTAAGTCAAAAAGAAATCGATACCATTGATGCAAGTAGGATCAAAACTGTGAAATCGGATTATAACAAAGCACTTCAGGCAGAAGACCCCGCTCCAAAAGATTTATTTACTCATGATTTCGCACCCACCCCAGTCACAAAAGAAACAGGCGAAAGGTCTCCAAATGGCAATAAAAAAATCATGATGGTGGACGCAGCTCTTTTCGCTACGCAGGAAATTTTTGAAAAACATCCCGAAGCTCTGATGTATGGTCAGGATGTGGGAGCACGTCTTGGCGGCGTGTTTCGAGAAGCGGCTACGCTAGCAGACAAATTTGGAAGACACCGTGTTTACAACACCCCCATCCAAGAAGCCTTCATTATTGGCTCTACCGTAGGAATGTCTGCCGTGGGGTGTAAACCCATCGTTGAAGTACAATTTGCAGATTACATATGGCCAGGACTTAACCAGCTATTCTCTGAGGTGAGTCGCTCTTGCTATTTATCCAATGGCAAATGGCCGGTAAGTACCATCATACGTGTTCCCATCGGTGCATACGGCTGTGGAGGGCCGTATCATTCATCATCCATAGAGTCAATTCTGACAAATATTCGAGGTATTAAAATAGCTTACCCCTCTTCAAGCGCAGACTTGAAGGGACTTATGAAAGCCGCCTTTTACGACCCAAACCCTGTGATTATGTTGGAACATAAAGGCCTTTACTGGTCTAAGATAAAGGGTACTGAAGAAGCAAAATCTATTGAACCCGATGAAAACTACATGATTCCCTTTGGGAAATCTCGTACGGTGTTGGAAGTAGAAGCTTCAAAGCTGTACTCGAACAACACCCTAGTTGTCGTCACCTACGGAATGGGCGTACATTGGGCGAGTACTGCGGCAAAATCTCATCCGGGGCAAATCGAAATCCTAGACCTAAGAAGCTTAGTTCCACTAGATCGAAAAGCCATCTTCAAATCCGTTCGCAAACTCAACAAGTGTTTGGTGCTTACCGAAGAATCTGTAGGTTTTGGGTTTGCTCAAGCCCTCGCAGGAGAAATACAACAAGCGTGTTTTGAAAATTTGGATGCCCCAGTTAGAGTATTGGGAGCAGAGAACTTACCCGCCATACCACTCAATAGCACACTAGAAGCTGCCATGATACCTAATGCTGAAAAAGTTGAAAAAACAATCAGAGAATTGTTACTGTACTAAATACCTCAATCATCATCGACTAAAAAAGGTACTAACTAAAAAATCCCCTTGAGATTTCTCAAGAGGATTTTGTTTGCTGTAGGAGAAGGATTCGAACCTCCACGAAGTGGTTAGTCTAAAAGATTTATTCCAGGACCTTCACCCTCGAGACAGGAGGGCATGTCTGCCAGTTTCATCACCCCACAGTGTTGTAGTGATTAACTGGTGTAAATATAGCACAACAGACCGCTTAATTACAAATAAAACAACAAATAAGCTTTATTTTTATTTAAAATGTAATTAAATAAGGCTTTAATTAACTTTTATTAAATGCAGAGTCCAATTAATCAATTCAAATTGTCAATTTAATAAAATCAAACACTGATATTTTTGTGGTTTCATCGGGTGGACGAAGGCATTGTTTGCTGATATTGACAAAACATTGATGGATATCGCTAGAATAAATACCATTCCGATGAAAAACAAAAGAGTTAACTAAAGTCCTAAAGATGAAATAAACTAAAAAATCCTCTTGAGATCTCTCAAGAGGATTTTGTTTGCTGTAGGAGAAGGATTCGAACCTCCACGAAGTGGTTAGTCTAATGATTTATTCCAGTACCTTCACCCTCGAGACAGGAGGGCATGTCTGCCAGTTTCATCACCCCACAGTGTTGTAGTGATTAACTGATGTAAATATAGAACAACAAAGCACTCAATTACAAATAAATCAATAAAATAGTTATATTTTTGATAATACAACAATATTAAGTACATTTGATTATTGATAATTAAATTAAACAAGGCTAGAATGGACTCAAATTATCAAATTGACAATATTGATCGAAGTATTTTAGGTATTTTAATGAAGGATGCGAAGACTCCGTACACTGAAATCGCCAAAAAATTGATTGTTTCTCCAGGAACCATTCATGTTCGCATGAAAAAAATGGAAGATGCGGGGATCGTAAAAAAGAGTCGACTCAATGTGAATTACGAGTTGTTGGGTTACGACATGACTTCCTTTTTAGGAATTTACTTGGAAAAAGGCTCTAATTACAAGGATGTTATTGAACAATTAAACCAAGTTCCTGAAATTGTTGAAGCTCATTACACGACAGGTGTGTATAGTATCTTTGCTAAGATACGCTGTAAAAACACCAAACACATGAGACAGGTATTGAATGAAGAAATTCAATCGGTAACCGGCATACAAAGAACAGAAACCATCATTTCCCTTGAACAAAGTATCGACAAGCAGATTCTTCTCTAAAGTACAAAGCAAAAAAAAGTCCCCAATTGGGGACTTTTTTTTTAAATGAGTATAAATTTTACACGAACATCGTGATTGGATTTTCTATGTACGATTTTAAACTTTGTAGGAAAGAAGCTCCAGAAGCACCGTCAACGACACGATGGTCACATGACAAGGTCAACTTCATGACGTTACCCGGAACAATTTGCCCTTCTTTAACGACAGGAACTTGCTGAATACCACCCACAGCAAGAATACAGGCGTCAGGTGTGTTGATAATCGCAGTAAATTCATCGATACCAAACATTCCTAAATTCGAAATGGTAAAGGTACTTCCTTCCCAATCTGCGGGTTGCAATTTCTTATCCTTAGCCGCTTGAGCGAATCCTTTTACCTCGGTAGATATTTCCGCTAGTGTTTTGGTATCTGTATATCGAACAACAGGAACCAACAATCCGTCTTCTACTGCTACGGCAACACCAACATTCACATGTTCATTTGCACGAATGGCATCACCTCTCCAAGAAGAGTTGATTACAGTATGTTCTCTGAGAGACATCGCTGTTGCTTTTACGATAATGTCGTTGAATGATATTTTCTGACCACCCATAGCATTAATCGCTTTTCGAGAGGTAATGGCATTATCCATATTTACCGAAATCGAGAGGTAAAAATGCGGTGCGGTAAATTTAGATTCTGACAATCTACGTGCAATGGTTTTTCGCATTTGCGAAACAGGCTGTTCGGTAAATCGCTCTTCAGTCAATCCGGTACGAACCACACCACCTTGGTAATTATCTACGTCGCGCTTAATTACTCGACCGCCTTCTCCAGAACCTGGAATTAAGGCAAGGTTAAGACCTTTTTCCTCAGCCAAACGCTTTGCCAAAGGTGAGGCTTTCACCTTTCCATTTGACAAACCTGTTGCAACAACAGGTGCTGGTGCTGGAGCTGCAACTGGCGCAGGAGCTGGAGCAGCTTTAGGCGCTTCAACAACAGCCTCTTTCACAGGAGCTTCAACAACTTCTTCTTTAACTTCTTCCGCTGGGCTCGATTCCGCTTCAATGACCGCAGTAACGTCCTCTCCCTCTTCTCCTAGAACAGCTAAAATACAATCTACAGGAGCTGTAGACGCCTCTTCAACTCCAATGTGCAACAACACACCTTCTTGAAAAGACTCAAACTCCATGGTAGCCTTATCTGTTTCTATTTCTGCAAGCAAATCGCCTTCAGCAATGGTATCTCCAACTTTTTTGTGCCACTTCGCAACTGTACCTTCAGTCATGGTATCACTCAAACGGGGCATGCGTACAATTTCAGCCATAGTTTATTCTTTTATAAAAGGGTAATCCTCTACGTAAACATTTCGATATAAAGCATCATTCGATGGGAATGGTGACTCTTCAGCAAAGTCAACAGCTTCTTTCACAATTCCTTTAATTTTATCTTGTATCGCTTGAAGCTCGTCATCGCTTGCCCATTTCTTTTTCTTGATGTGCTCAAGAACTTTGTTCATTGGGTCTATTTTTTGGTATTCAGCAATCTCATCTTTGGTACGATACTTCTGTGCGTCGGACATAGAGTGTCCTTTGTATCGGTAGGTCTTCATTTCTAAGAACGTTGGCCCCTCTCCTTTTCGAGCACGAACCACAGCTTCATTTACCGCTTCTGCTACTGCAACAGGATCCATACCATCAACAGGTGCCGAAGGCATCTCATAAGCCAAGCCTAATTTCCAAATTTCAGAATGGTTCGCACTACGCTCAACAGAGGTTCCCATGGCATAACCGTTATTTTCACAAATAAAAATAACAGGTATTTTCCACATCATCGCCATATTAAAGGTTTCGTGAATCGCTCCTTGTCTTACCGCTCCATCTCCCATATAACAAAGAGTAACAGCATCACTACCGTTGTATTGATCTGCAAAAGCAATACCTGCACCAAGAGGAACCTGAGCTCCAACAATACCATGACCTCCGAAAAAGTTAAATTCTTTCGAGAACATGTGCATGGAACCACCCTTACCTCCGGAAACACCTGTAGACTTTCCAAAAAGCTCTGCCATGATGTTGTTTGGGCTCACTCCCATAGCTATGGGTTGAACGTGATCACGGTAAGCGGTAATCATTTTATCTTTTTTGGGATCAATCGCATGAATGGAACCTGCTAAAACAGCTTCTTGCCCATTGTATAAATGTAAAAATCCACGAATTTTTTGCTGTATATAAAGCGCTCCGGTTTTGTCTTCAAACCTTCTCCAAAGCAACATATTTTCATACCAATTTAAATACGTCTCTTTTGTATACTTCAATTTTGCCATTTGTCTTAATTTTTCAAAAAGCAAATGTACTAATTTGTTTGTTATTCAACCAATATTAAACAACGCAAAACAGACAAAAGTGTGAAGTAAACAATTAATAGACTAAAATAGCATCAAAAAGTGTTTTTCAAAGCTTAAAAAAACCATGAATAATAATGTAGAAAATTAGAGAATGTTGAATTTGGAGATCGTGGAAGAAAGAACCTTACCATAGATCATCCCCATAAAAAATGAATCAATTCTTTTGAATCAATGCAACTGCATAGGCCGAAACGCCCTCCTCTCGCCCTACAAAGCTGAGCTTTTCTGTGGTCGTCGCTTTTAAGGAAACTTGGCTGGGTGAAACTGACATCACTTCGGCCAAAACTTTTTGCATTTCTGGAATGTAAGGATTGATTTTAGGCTTTTGCAAGGCAATGGTTGCATCAACATTGCCCAACTCATAGCCTTCTTTTCGTAGAATAGCCATAACCTCTTTCAAAAGAATTTTACTGTCAACGCCTTTATATTGTTGATCTGTATCGGGGAAATGGAATCCAATATCTCTAAGATTTGCCGCCCCCAAGAGTGCGTCGCAGATGGTATGAATCAGTACATCGGCATCTGAATGACCTACAGCACCTTTTTCATGAGGCACCAAAATACCTCCCAACCAAAAATCCTCGCCTTCTTTTAACTGATGAACATCAAATCCAAAACCAACTCTAACCTTCATGTTTTAATTTTTGTTGGTTGCGTACAAAGATTCCATATCAAACAATAAAGTAAAGCGAAGGGTATTTGCCAGTGGACTTTTGACGCCACTTGTAGCAGGCAATAAGAAGGCTGCATCTAAAGAGAAGACATTCATTTTAAGGCCCAATCCTACGGTAAAATACTTTCGACCACCCTTGGTCTCATGCTCGTAAAAATACCCACCTCTAAGTGCAAACTGCTTCATATACCAATATTCAGCACCCACAGAAAACATCAATTCGTTCAACTCCTCTTTAGATCCACCAGGCGCATCAGAAAAAGATTGAAAAATACCCTGAATAACGCCCACGTTTGGATCTTGTCCGGCCACAATATTTTCAGGACCTGTTCCTAGTGAGTCATAAACCGGAGTTGTTGGCACCAACAATTTATTCACATCTACAGCAAAAGAAATGCTATTGAAATCATCCAATTCCATAAACAAGCTTCCACCAACTCGTGCATTCATAGGTAAAAAATGCTCCTCACCACCATCGGTGTATGAGATTTTGTTACCCATATTAGACAGGTTTATTCCGGCTGCCCAATAAGCTTCTTTTTCATCAATTTCAAATTCATCACTTTGGTAATAAGAAGATAAATCCACCGCAAAAGAATTCCCAGGCTTTGTTGCTCCACCGTCAATATTTATACCTCCTGTTAAATTGGAATAGATATAACGCATGGCTACACCCGCAGAGAAATTCCCGGAAAGCTTCATGGCATAGGCTCCGTCAAAAGCAAATTCATTCGGACTGAATTTTTTAAGGTTCACTCCATCGCTACCCGTAAATTGGATCTCTCCCAAAGAAAAATAGCGCAAACTGGCTGCCACAGCACTTTTAGAGTTTAACTTTTTATAGCCAGACAAATAACTCAAGCTGATTTCCGGAACCAAATCTTGCAACCATGGGGTGTATGACATGGAAAGGCCTTGTTCTTTTTCAATAAAAGCGAATTTCGAGGCATTCCAATGAATGGAGTTCTGATCCGGCGAAGTAGCTACACCTACATCCCCCATAGCACCAGCTCTAGAGTCTGGAGCGATAGATAAAAAAGGAACAGAGGTTGAAATGGTATTCAGATTGTTTAAATAATCATTAGTTAAGTCCTGAGCAGAAAGGCTCGTATTTACAAAAGCAAGCGCTAAAGCTGCAAAAACTGTTTTTTTCATGTAATGGGGTTTAATCTTGAGACAAATTTATAAATTTTATAACGCGAAACTTACTTGATTAGTATCATTTGATTGCTAATTACCGCTTCATCGACAGAATTCTCAGAGGTAACAATAACTCTGCATAAGTAAATACCACTATTGACAGGGCCTCCCGCACTTGAAACGCCATCCCAGGTAAGCTCAGAATTCGCATACGAAGAATTTGAAATACGAAGGTCCTCATGTTTTACCATCTTTCCGTTTATATCGTGAATCTCCATGCGAACTTTCAACGTCTCGTTGGGACGATTGTGTTCAAAATGAATTCGAGTATAGTCGCTGAATGGGTTTGGGTAATTCATCAAGTTTTCAAGGATCAAATCAGTATGCTCCACAACGATAAACTCTGTATACGCTTCTGTAGAATTGTTGTGAACATCCCATACTTTAAGTTTCAATCGATGTAAACCTTCATCCAAATCAGTGAATGGATATTTCACACTTCCACTTTGATAGGAATCCAAATCGGATTCGTAATAATTATTCAGCACAATCGAAGACTCACCATCTTCATCCAGTGTAGCCACCAAATCGTGACCAATTCCATTACCCGTGGTGTTAATACCCGACACATCTGTCATCAATGCATATAAACTAGGAGACGGATCTGTAATCCCTCCATAACGAAAATCAGAACTATTCAGATACAATTCAACGGACGGGCCCTCGTCATCGAGTACGACACTTTCTTCAAAACCACCTATAGGGATATCTACAAAAGCCCCAATAGCATCGGACTTATCACTACTTGCATACAGAGAAAATTTACCCTTTCCCTGCGAAAATGAAATGTCTTGAGGAACGACAAATTCAAATTCAAACTGTCCGTTTTCTACAGAAACCTTCCCTGAATACAAGATGTTTTGTTGAAGCTCAAAATAAAAACGATCTAAGTCTTCATGATCATTTCTTAAGGTCTGTAGAGTTTGAGGCTTATCGTATATTTTAGGTGTTAAAATTCCGTTAAAAGAATCTACAAGGAATCCTTCCGAACTTTGAATTTCACCCTTTACCTTAACAAGAGTTAGTGCATGAAGGGTATCTATTTGAGTATTCGTAAGTCCATTTAAAACTTCATTTACAACGACCTTATATTGAGGAATCGGCAATCTCAAGGCAGGATCACCCAAAAGGGTGAATTTCATTTTATTGGTCGCTGAAATACCGTTTGTATTGAGGTCGTTTTTCAGCCCTTTCATCACTTGACCAAAGGTTAAAACTTCTCCCGAGCGCTCTGGAATGGCATATTTATAAAAAGCCTCTGATAAATTTTTTGCATCCGATTCCGTGATGGTTCTGGTTGTCGTAAACAATGCAATACCTGCCCCTTCCGGATTCAACAAAACCTTTTCTCCAGCTGAGACTCGTTTTGCATCATCGTATCTGGCAAACTCACATGTAGCCGTCACGAAAACAGGTAAATTGTATTTGTTCTCCCAAGCATTGATATCGTACATTTGTAAAACACGCTCTCCTGCCCAGCCTACTTCACCACCGTGTCCGTAGTAATGAACAATCAAAGAACCCTTACTTACATTATCTACGATAGCCTGACGGGCATCGGGATAACGTTCACCACTGGATGAAGACACTTGTTGATAGGCATCCAAATAGATTTTATTGATGTTGTAATTATGGTAACTGGTGTCGATATGTTCGGCAATTTTATCCATATTCTCCTGCAAACGATGCTCCCAAGTTTCATCTATATCGTCAGCAACAAAACAAATGTTAGCACGCCAGTCGCCAAAAGAATTTTCGGAATAATACGCTTCAATCTTATCAACTACCGCTGCTGCTTCACTTTGCGTCTGAACCACCAAACGACCAATACCGATATCCATCCCATCAGTACGCATGGTTGACTGCTCCCCCTCATTTTCATCCAGATAAGTCAAAAAATCATCCGTGCAATACGATGGCCCCAACTTAAAAGAGTACTCAGATTGAAAGGTGGGGACAAAATTCTGATCGGAATATTCATTTTTGGAGACACCTATCCCCTTATAATCAAAACTCGCATCTCCAAACAACAGGACATTTTCAGGCATCCGATCAGCTTCCGATTTATCATACATCATCCGAATGTAGGAACGCAGCGCAAGCAAATCTTGTTTTCCCGAGCTGAACTCATTGTAAATTTCATCGGTTGTAGCAATCTGCACCTTTATCCCATCCTCTTTAATATGCAGTTGAGCCAATCGTTGTGCAGACTGAAGAAATTCAGGAGCCGTTATGATCAATAAGTCTGCAGACTCCTGACCGTGTAAGTTCTGATTGGCTACCTTATGATCAAAACCCGGAGTTTTGTAGGAACTTGGATTTAAATCGTGAATGATAAAGGATTTTAATTCCTCTGTTGAACTCAAGAAGCTGTCATCATCAGAGACAGACAACTGGTTTACATTAACTGGATCTGTGACGTCCCACACCACAATAGTACGTCCTGCTGCAAGCACAGTGAACTTGGTTACGTTTCCATCGTCTACTGTAGACGGCTCACTAAAAAGCAATTGCCCACCACCATATCTCAGTTCACATTTGGCTTGTATTTCTATATAGTCTAAGTAGGCAAATGCTGAGGAATTCCCATTTTTAGTATACGTCACTTCTAGATCTAAAGGGCTTATACTGCTAAAAAAATCAGCGTTTGCCTCTCCATCATCAACATAAGTAGATGCACTTACCTGAGTTCCAATCGGCACCTTTAACACTTCAAGCCCCCTATGCTTTACACTCAGGCTTGTAGGACTTGATGATCGTCCAACAGCTCGTGCGTTGATTCGCAAAGGCTCGTTTTTTATGCGGTTTTGAAAATTAAAATCTATCGAATAGCGTTCGTCAAAGGCAAAATATTCTCCAAACCACTGCCTTCCGGTGTTCTTCAGATTCTTTCTTTCGACTTCGTGATACTTTCGATCGGTGTAAAAATCAACTTCAAAATTTTCAACTTCAGGAGTTTCATAAAGAGTAACTCGCTTTCCATTTTGACTACCTATCCGTAAATAATAATAATTGTAGTTGTCGTAAATATTGAGCTTGTGTTTAAAATTATTCCCCTCATCCAAACTCCATCGATGGGGAGACTCCCCATAAAAAACAAGCCAATCATTGACATCAAAACTACCGTCTTCTTGTCCTTTCACATGAATGGCATTCTCGATAAGATCGGTATGTCGGAAAGCGCCATTATTTTCGGGCAACATAGCACCTCCATTCCCATAAATTTGAATTTTTTGCGGATCTAGATTCGAAACATTCAAACCCATACTGATTAAAAAATCATAATCTATTTTATACAATCCATCTTCAGCCACTTTAATTTTGTACCAATCTCCTTCCGAAAGAACAGAGTTTACAGCAGCTTTTCTATACATCACATCAAGGTCTTTGTAGGTAAGATCTAAGGCATAGTTAAACCGTGTAACTTTTCCGGCAAGATCTAAAGGGATGTATGACAATATTAAATACGGAATTTTACGCTCGTATGAGATTCTCCAGGTCAAGGAATTCTGTGGATAGGATTGTTTGACTAACTCTTTCTCTGCATCAGTCAAAGAAACTCGCTCCATAACCTCCAAATCAACATGAACTTGATCTGTATTTTCAGGCAATCTAATTTTCTTTAAATATAAAGGGAAATTATGCTCCTGAAAGGTGTAATACGCTCCCTTAAAATTCAAGAC
Source organism: Flavobacteriales bacterium (assembly GCA_029247585.1). Taxonomy (GTDB): domain Bacteria; phylum Bacteroidota; class Bacteroidia; order Flavobacteriales; family UBA7430; genus UBA7430. Next base: position 14,774 of record JAQWKY010000033.1, read on the forward strand.
ATTTTCAACCTCTTCGAGTACAATCATACTTTTCGGAGATTCCCATTGCAGGGATACACCCCCTGAAGATTGTGCAAAAGAAGTTGCTTGAGCTAAAAAAAATAGCAGAAATATTTTAAACTTAAGAATATTCAAAAACGCATCATTTACTTCGAATTTTTAATACACAACGCTCAAAATAAACACATATTACATGAAAACAAGAAGCTTTTGGTACAATTATTTCAAATAGGTACTCTGTAATCTATGTCCATAGATGAATACGGTGCTCAAAATTTGAAAAATTATTGTATTATTGTGCTTTATAATCGAAAAGTAATATGTCTAAAAATAGATTTTTTACCCTTGTAGCAATATTTGCATTTGCATTTTCGCAAAATGCACACGCTCAAGACCCAGCATTTTCTCAATTTTACGGGAACCCTTTGTACTTGAATCCTGCGATGACGGGGTCTGCAAATTGTCCTCGTATTTCTTTGCACCATCGTAATCAATGGCCGAACATAAAATCCTCATTCGTTACCAACAGCATCTCTTACGACAGACATTTGAATGAATTAAAAGGTGGTGTAGGACTTCAGATTGTAAATGACATTGAAGGTGAAGGAGCTCTTAAAAATACACAGGTAAGTTTATTGTACTCCTACCAACTTCAAATATCCAGAAAATTTAATATTGTAACCGGTATACAAGCCAGTTACCAACAAAGAGCCTTAGATAAATCCAAATTGCAATTTGGCGACCAGATTGACCCAAGCTACGGGTTTGTTCTTCCAACCAAAGAAAATGTTAGCGAATTTGCCGATAATGTAGGTTATGCAGATATAGCTCTAGGCGTTATGGCTTACTCCAAAAAATACTTCGCGGGTATTGCCATTCACCACCTAACAGAACCTGAAGATGCTTTTATTGCAACAAGCAATTTGCCGAGAAGATTTACCTTACATGCAGGAACCAACTTTTCAGTTGGGAAATCAAGAAATTTAGGACTTACAACAGATGAGCCCTACGTGACTCCAAACATCCTTTATATGTCTCAAAATGGAGCACGCCAGCTAAACATTGGGATGTCTCTTACAAATCAAAGTCTATCAGGAGGTTTGTATTTCCGAAACAACTTTTCCAATTCAGACGCACTTTTACTTGTGTTAGGGTACACCGCCGGAGGAATACGAGTTGGATACAGTTATGACTACACCATCTCTGAGCTTATGGGCTCTTCAGGAGGTGCACATGAAGTCTCTCTAACAATACAGTTAGATTGCCAAGACAAAAGAAAAAAACTAAAAGCAATAAAATGCCCTAAATTTTAGGTATTTTAGTCCCGCTAATCAAATAAGCACAACAAACAAGATAAGCATACCATGAAAATGTCCAAAACTTTATCTAAAATATATCTAGTAGCTCTTGCAGCCATCATAAGCTCTTGTAGTAGCAATAACCAGCAAGGTGTTTCGTCTACAACAGGATGGAAAATCAATACCTCACAAAATGGTGGATTTGAGGCTGAATTAAATTACAAGCAACAAACTCCAGTTGGAATGGTATTCGTTGAAGGTGGATCCTTTGTTATGGGGCAAACCGGAGAAGACATACTGATGGATAATGATGCAAGCCCAAGACAAGTATCGGTAGCTTCGTTCTACATGGATGAAACTGAAATCACCAACGTAGACTACAGAGAATACCTTTTCTGGCTACAAAGAGTTTACGGTGAAAGTTATCCTGAAGTGTATTGGAACGCGATTCCAGACACGAATGCATGGAGAAGCGAATTAGGCTACAACGACCCTATGGTTAACAACTACCTACGTCATGCTGGATTCAGCAACTACCCGGTTGTAGGTGTTTCTTGGGATCAAGCACAAGATTACTGTGCGTGGAGAACGGATCGTGTAAATGAATTGGCATTAATTAAAGCGGGTGCATTAAAACACAATACAGATCAGTTTGACGACGACAACTTCAACACAGAAGCCTACAAAACAGCTCAGTACACAGGAGCTCAGAAAAAAGGCTACCGCGATTTAGCAAATCCTAAAAATAAAGACGGAAGAAGAGGCCGACTGGAAGATGGTGTACTTACACCTAGTTACAGACTTCCTACAGAAGCGGAATGGGAATATGCTGCTTGGGGGCATATTGGAAACTCTATTGAAGGAAACGTTTCTGACGGACGTTATTTCCCTTGGGATAGAAATGCAGTTAGAGACAATCGAAAGCCTTTCCAAGGTGAATTGTTAGCGAACTTCAAAAGAGGTGCTGGAGATAATATGGGTGTTGCAGGTAAATTAAATGATGCCGGAGCTCGTACGATGGAAACCAGATCATTCCCACCAAACGATTACGGTTTATATGATATGGCCGGAAATGTGGCTGAATGGGTATTAGATGTCTACAGACCGATTCGTTCTAACGAAGATGATTTCATGCCTTTCAGAGGGAATGTCTTCACCGACAAAGCTAAAGATGAAGAAGGCTACTACTTAGAAGCAGATTCATTAGGTAGAATTCAAACGCGTGAAGCTGTTGCAGACAACAACAGAAGAAACTACAGAAAAGCTAAAAATGCCAACGTAGGTGATGGTGACATCGAATCAAGTATCTATTACTCAAAAGGAGATACGGGTGGAGAAGCCGCTATGTATGACTACGGTAAAACAACATTGATAAATGACAACGTTCACGTATACAAAGGAGGATCTTGGAAAGACCGTGTTTATTGGTTGAACCCAGGCGCTAGAAGATACCTCAACAGTGATCTGGCTGCAGATTTCATCGGATTCCGTTGTGTAACGGACCGTATGGGTTCTCAAAACTTAGAACCTAATCGAAAGAAAGCTTCGAAGTATTAATGATAAAAAAGCCTCACCAATGTGAGGCTTTTTTTTTGCCCATTCATCTTTGTTGAGGTGATTTCTTTGTGATGAACAAAATCATTTTTCCTATTTTCACATCGGAATGATTGAAAAGCTATACGACATATACCTCAGACACCCTAAAGTCTCTATAGACACCCGAAAAATAAGTAAAGGCTGTCTGTTTTTCGCTTTAAAAGGTCCCAATTTTAATGCAAATGAATTTGCAATTACTGCTTTAGAAAAGGGAGCCTCTTATGCGGTTGTGGATGAAGAAAAATATGTTATTGATGAGCGATATATCCTGGTAGAGGATGCCTTAGAAACTCTTCAAAAACTAGGGAAACACCATAGAAAATATATTAATTGTCCTGTATTAGGAATTACGGGAACCAATGGTAAAACTACCAGCAAAGAATTGTGTTTCCAAGTATTGAAACAGGAATTCAAGACCATAGCCACCGCTGGAAACCTCAACAATCACATTGGAGTACCACTCACGCTATTGTCTATTCCTACAGACACTGAATTTGCCATTATTGAAATGGGAGCCAATCACATCGGAGAAATTGATTTCTTATGCAATATCGCAGAACCTAATTATGGAGTAATCACCAACGTGGGTAAAGCTCATTTAGAAGGTTTTGGTTCCTTAAATGGCGTTCTACAAACAAAAACAGAACTGTACCGATACCTGTCAAAAAATAGCCGGCCTGTATTCATTAAAGACAATCAACAAATTCTGATTGAAAAAACCCCAAATAATTGTGAAAAAATAAGCTTTGGACAACAGACAGATAGCACCTGGCATATAGGCTACAAAGGGGCGCAACCCTTTGTAAAAGTTGGTATAGACGATGTAGAAATTCAAAGTCAGTTGATTGGCGATTATAATTTTGATAACATCGCCCTGAGTATTGCTGTAGGATTGCAATTTGGCATCAGCATCAATAAGATTAAAAAAGCTATTGAAGGTTATTCTCCAACCAACAACAGATCTCAAATCATCAAAACAAGATCAAATACGGTTTTACTAGACGCGTATAATGCCAACCCAATGAGTGTAGAAAAGGCCATTCATAATCTGAGTAACATCAATCATCAAAAAAAGATGATGATTCTGGGCGACATGTTTGAATTAGGTCAAGAGGCAGATAAAGAACACATCAACGTGATAAACCTATGTTTAAACTCGGGAATAAAAGAGGTGTTTTTTGTTGGTGAGATTTTTAATCGCCTGAATCAAACGGCATATAAAACATATAAAAACACGAATGCCTTAACAGAATATTTACAAGAACATCAGGTTGAAGATACCTTTATTCTCATCAAAGGTTCTCGGGGCATGAAACTCGAACAAGTGGTAGATTATCTATAAGCTCTTTGCAAAATCTTCTAAGACCACTCCGCCAAAATTACCTGAGCTCATCAATAAAACAACCGTTTTAGAATTTACTTCTTTCCGAATCGATTCACAATATTCTGAACTGTCTACAAATACTTTTAGATCTTTTCGATCGAAAGACTCATAAACCAACTCTTCGGACAAATCTTCTAGTTTCTTGTGAGCAACAGACTCTGGATCAAAATAAACATAGGCGACATCTACCCCACTCATGGTGTTTTTATATTCAGCCAAAAATGATTTATTTAAACTGCTGAAAGTGTGTAATTCCAGCCCTGTGATTACTTTGTAATCTTTAAACTGTTCTTTTACGGCCTTTACGGTTGCCCGCACCTTCGAGGGAGAATGGGCAAAGTCTTTATAGACCAGCATGCCCTCACGTTCAAAGATTTTCTCTAAGCGTCTTGAAGCTCCCTTGAAGCTTGACATAGCATTAAAAAAAGTTGCTTCTGACAATCCCAGTTGCTTACAAACGTTCAAAGCACCCATCATGTTTAACAAGTTGTGGGCACCGAATATCTCGAGTTCGGTTTCACCACCTTCATGAGTGATATAGGTTTTACCTTCTTCAATTTTATATTCAGGCAATTGGTAGGGCTCTGTTTCTATTTCAGGGTTTGATGATGAGATGATATTCAAAGTCTCATCTTCAGAACAATACGTTAGGTAACCTCCATCCTGAATTTGTCCAATGAACAATTCAAACTGTTTCAAATAATTACTAAAGGTTGGGAATACATTGATGTGATCCCAAGCAATACCACTAAGCAGCGCCACATGGGGTCTGTATAAATGGAATTTAGGACGTCTATCGATGGGCGATGACAAATATTCATCACCTTCCAAAACGATTACTGGGGCGTCACTAAGCTTTACCATGGTCTTGAACCCATCCAACTGTGCTCCGACCATGTAATCGCAATCCATATTTGCACATTGCAAAACATGAAGTATCATGGAGGTGATGGTGGTTTTCCCATGGCTTCCTCCAACAACCACCCTCAGCTTATTTTTTGACTGCTCATACAGATATTCTGGATAAGAAAATATATTCAATCCCAAGTCTTGTGCTTTTTGAAGTTCAGGGTTGTCCTCACGGGCGTGCATACCCAAAATGACCGCATCTAAAGCCTCGTGAATTTTTTCAGAAAACCAACCCATCTCAGGGGGTAAAATTCCTACTTCATCGAGCCTTGACTTGGATGGGTTGTAAATGGCATCATCCGAACCTGTAACTACATCTCCGTTTTCATGAAGCGCTAATGCTAAATTATGCATGGCTGCTCCTCCTATGGCAATAAAATGTACTTGCATGAGTTATATTTGTAGAATGAAAGATAAGCATATCAATCCGTGATACAAAAACTTAAACAGATTCTTCTACTGAGCTTAGTCGTGATCTCATGCAAAAGCATTCAAAATAAGCCGGTTGCTGAAAGATCAGAATCCATTCTTTTTGAAATGCACCGAGGAGGCTGCTACGGCACCTGCCCTATTTACAACTTAAGTCTCTACAATAGTGGACTGGTAAAATACCGGGGCATACGATTTACCAAAAATGAGGGGCTGTACGAATGGCGAATCACTAAAGAAGATTTTGAAACCATCGAAGCCTTAGTCGTCGAGAAATTCAACACCAGCGCTACGCACAACTTAGGGATACAAGACCTACCTCAAACCACGCTCACCATCAATAAAAAGTACCAAATAAAGTTCAAAGGCAGCTGTCCAAAAGCTTATCGAGAAGATCTTAGGGAAATAGAATCCCTACTTATGAAAAATGCGAATTGGGAATCTAAGTATTAGGTTTATAGATTGATTTAGCACACTAAGAAAATTCAACTGCAAACTGTCTTTTCCTTTACAATACCATTACAATACCCATGGTACTAGAAAAGCCATCCGAAATGTTCTTGTATTTATAGTCACCACCGTATTTCTTAGGTTTCAAAGTAATTGAAGAGTAGCCTACACCGATGTCCAACGAAACTTTTTTACCCAAAAAAAAGGCCAATCCAAAACTGAGATCACACAAGAATATTTTTTGTATGTCAGGCTCTGGCAAAGCACCTATTCCCGAATCATATTTTTCTCTCATACTTCCAAAGCCAATCCCTCCCTGCAAAAATGTCTTTAGATGATTGGGGTTTGTATCAAAATATTTCCTCATGAAGTATATTAACGCAGAAGTGCTTTTGGTTAAAATACCATTATCGGTTTCTCTTGAAGAATAAGATATGGGTACTCCTATTCCCAAAACCAAATGGTCGGTGACAAAAGAACCAACTCTAGGTGAAATTTCAAACTTCACAATTTTCCCTGCCGCCTTGGTTTCCTCTTCCATTTTAAAAGTTACACGATGATTTATCAGTGAAGCATTGATTCCCAAAAGAACCTTTCCCTTTTCTGTTTGGGCATTTGCCATAAAGACTGAAGAAAAAAACAATCCCACTAATAAAATTCTATAAATTTTCATTTGATACATTATTACATTTTACCTACTCTTAAGTTTTTCGGCAACCACTCCCTAGTCTTTAGGATTTTCGGGACGCTCCTTTTTTTTATAATGCTTTACCTCAACATCCCATCGCCATTTTTTTGTGGCAACAGTAAACTAATTCGCTTACTTTCTTCACATGCTTTTGCCATGAGAAAAGCAACTCCTCAATATCTCAGGGGGTCTATTAACTTAAAATTTAATAGTGATGAAAAATGTTTTAGGATGATATGAACATACAAAATAATCGTTTTCGTTTCTCAAACAAAACCCCTTTCATTTTCTTTAAAGACTTATCTATTCTTGGTGCAAGTAAACAAGTCAAAATTAATTCTTCACCTGTTTTAAGTTTTACAACAGCATAATGGTAACTTTCTATTGCTAGTAGATGAAAATTACTATTTCGATACAATGCCGGCGATAAATGGATAATTATTTTTTCTATTTCATGATTTTTGTAAACCTTTTTTTCTCCTCCTTTTCGCCATACTAATTCAGTATCTCTTACCTCATATTCTTCACCTTTGTTTTTTGATAAATAACTTAAATGCAAATAAACAGCAGGCAATAAATCTAACATCCAGAAAAAAACAAAAACTTGTACAAAATATTGATCAAATCTTAAATAACACAATATACCAAACCCCACCAACATAAGAACAATAGTTGATAAGTGAATATTTAAAAAATTTCGAAAAGTAACTTTTAATATTTTATCTTCCAGGATACCACCCATTTCTTATCCCACTTTCAAATTACTATCAATCCAATTTAACATTTTTCTTATAGCTATTTCTTGTAATCCTTTTGGGCTTTCATTAAGTAATAATTCAACATCAAATCTTTCTCCTTTTAGGTCTACAACAAATTCGCCTATATTTTCTTTATCTGCAACTTCATACCTTTCAATTAAATCATTAATCGAATCAAGTATACTTTCTATCCCAATAAACACATCCTGATCTATTTCTTCTAAATCGTCATAGTTGTCATGAAAAAAATCAAAAATAAGATCAAAATCTCTCTGTATTTCCTGCATTATTTTTTGATTGGGAAATTCTAATAGAGTTTTTATAATTTCTTCATCAGTTGAATTTTTAAAACGTGTATTTATTTCTTGATTATTTTCAGTATTTATTGATTTACCAAAACAAATCTGTACGAATGTACCATTATTAACATTAGGTTCTGAATCTAATATATTTGTGGTCTCATCTTCATAATGCCAATCAACTTTACTTAAAACCCTAGTTTCTAAATCGAATGCTTCTCTCTCACTTAAATTATTTTTTAAAACTATTACCTTAAATGCTTCGGTAAGATTAGATACATATTTTACCCATTTCTCATTTCTTGAAGATTTTGATGTTTTCCTACGTCCTTTTCCTTTTCCAACATAGAAGATTTCATTATTTGAAGGGTTCAGATGAATATACACATAATAATCTTTCATAATTTCGGAGAAATACTAATACTAAAAACAGAATCTAACTATCTACAAATCAACAACTACAACTTTAAGACTAATCTGAACTCATCAAAGCTAAGGGAATTAGCAAAAGGCTTAGAATTAAAAAAGTAAATATGATCTTGTTCAAAATTGCATACCTATAAACCTCCCAAGAAAATCCAACATTATCTGACCAAGCCCCATATATACAAAACCCAACCAACCCAAGTATAGCAAGGGATAATAGTATAGCATATACTACTCGTTGTCTAATTAAATATGTAGCCAAACTAAAAATTAATAATCCAAAAAAAATTATCAACCCAATAATAGTTGGACTAACAATAAACCAAAATAGAATATAAAAGTAAAACCACCAATTAGTCGATATGGATAACAACCATTCAAAAGGGTACATAAAAAACAGGAATAATAACCAAACTATAACTGGAAGAGTAATTAAAGCAATTATCCACCTAAAAATGTCGGCTATCACCATCAAAACACTTTTTCTCATTTTATACTTTTTTTATTTACAAATGCTCATTTTAACTAATCAACTATAAAATATCCCCCCAAATCTCCAAGCCAAAAAACAAAAACCCCCTGATCTCTCAGGGGGTTTTGAACTTAAATTTAATAGTGATGAAAAATGTTTTAGGTGGTAAAAACTATTTCTTTTTTTGAAAAAAATCACAATTGTAATCAATAATAAATTTCCTTATGTTTTCTGATCTTTTGATGTTAACTTCTAACGAATTTGATTTTTTACTTACACTATCTCCTACCAATACATACTCATAATAACCGCTTTTATCTCTAAAATCAATAATCTTAAAAGTTTCATCTCCAGACTTAACTACTATTGTAGGTATTGCTTGATTTACATCAATGTACTTCTCAACAACCAAACCATTGTAAGTTGTAAATTTTACTTTTGCTAACGAAATTTGACACACCTCCAATTTACTTGGTTGAAAATACCAAACTGATAACAATATTGCAATCACTAAAAATAGCTGTAACAAAGATTTTTTATTTTTCATACAATTCTACTTGAAAAAATAGATTAAATAAAATCCAAGCCACCAAGACTCCAACAAACCTAAATATTTGAGAACCATAGAACATTTACAACTTATTTTTGAGTTCCTCCTAAAATATTAACACCATGACTAAACCCGAAAGTTACTTTACAATTAAATAAAATTACAAGATACCTATGACTTAAATGTTTCGAAAGCAAGCAAGCAAATCATCCCATTTTGCAACTTCATCTATTCTATTTTTATAAACACGCCCTATGAATTCACCTGATTTCAAATTTTTAAACTCCAATTTATCATTATCTAAACTAGCGGATATTTCTCTCTTTGAAATAATAAAAGGGGCTTTCATTTTATTAAAATAATAAAACTTCACAGATTCATTTTCTATTATAATTTCTGCAAATTCCTTTCCTGCCTTTTTAACAGAAACCATTATAGAAATAAAAGAAAGAATCGTCACCAATAAATATGCTACATGTTTATTAATAAATGTATCCAAATTTGAAAAAATAAAAACAGCAAGTATAACGCTAATAATAGTAAATATTGAATACGTTTTTGCCTGTTGCTTGTTAACAAATATAAATGACTTCATTTTCAGTATTTAATTGTAGGTAAAACAACATTTGTATTATCACTACGTGTTATTAAAGGATTTGGCATATTTTGACTATTATAACTAGGGCTTCTAAAAATAATTTGTCCAATATTTGAATTGTAAATTCCATACCCCATAAGTGTACCTGAAATGACATTTTTAGGTAATCCGCCGGAGAAAACATCAACCACTTGACCTACACTTCCATCACCACCAACACCTATGTCAACACCTTCAGCTAAACCTCCTGGTATTATTCTATTACCCCCTTGAAAACCATCTATCATTCTTGCAACGCCAAGCCCCATAGCTGGCACCCCTAAACAAACACCTCCAACACCTGCAGGGGCAGCTACACCTGTTGCTATACCAACTACTCCTCCAACTGTCGACAATGTCCCCCCAATAGTTGTGTATGCACCTGATGCAACTTTATCCCAATTTATAGAATTATTAAAAGCTTGACTCAAACCATCAGAAGAATTAAACTGAATATTCATATCCATGGTCGTAAAATTACCATTAGAATTAAAGGAACTGCTTCCACTCATACTTACTTCATAAAACCCCCATTCTCCATTTACCCGATCCATACCTTTAGAACTAAATCCATTTCTCCACCAAGCCCCAAACTTAGAGTAAGCACCATCAGGATCCACCAAAGAAATTGGATTATTCCCCATTCCCATGTAAGGACTAAAATACTGCCCTGCCGGATCGGTGCTGTTCCAACGGGCTATGCGTGCGTCCCATTGTCGGAGTTCAAAATGGTGTAAGCTCGTTTCTCCCTCTTTCTCGGCATACTGCCCCTGATAACCATAACGGTACGATTCACTCGCATATTTCCGCCCCGGCATTTCCATTCCGAAGGGGTAGTAGTCTAAACCCTTTTTTTGACTGCGATTTTTTTTCTCTACTCCCCCGACAAAAACTTTCCAATTTTTAGGAGCAGGTATTCTGTCGTCATATTTTATTTGTAAACATCCCATTTTATGGCATCTAATTTAGCCTTTTTATTCTTTCCAATAAACCTATTTATTCATATCTTCGATAACCAATTCTTTTTTTAACAATGAAAAATCTACACTTTTAATTGACTCTCACTAAACTAAATGAAAATTTCACTAAATACAATATCCCCCAAGCGCAAACCTTATTTCAAAATATTTCAATATCTTTTTTTATTTTCAATCGTTGCTTTCTTTACTTCAATTGTACTAACAGATAACAAAACAGTATTCTTATCCTTCGGAGCCATCGCCTTTATTTCAGGCGCTTTTATCACATTTCTTCAAGAGCATAATATTAGTGGTCGTATTTTACTAAGTAAAGATCTAATAGTAATTGATGATTTCTCAAAAAAAGAAAAAACATACAACATAAATTCTTTAAAAAAAATCACCATTATTTACTGCGAATACGAAGGAGGCAATTACCCCAATTCTAACTCCATAGGTCTCACTAAAGGATTAAATAATTACATAATTATTGAAAAAACAAACGCCTCAAATGAGAAAATTGAAGTATTACTACAGAAAAATAATATTCCAAAAATAAATCAAATTACTAACGAATGGAGAGAAAAATCAATAGACGTAATCTTAACTAATGAATGGGGGAAAAATGTAAAAAAATTCACTTGTTAAATATTTCTTTTAAATCATCTAAATTACGATATCTCAATTTTTCCAATTCTGTGTAAAGACTATCTCTTTTTTTTATCATCCCAATTTTATGATAGGACAAACACAAAACACCTTTGTCTTTTATGTTATTCGCTAATTTAACTGCTTTTTCACCATATTGTACAGCACCATTGTAATCTCCAACTTGAAGTCTATTGCTAGCATAATTGGAATAAGTCTGAGCAACATTGGGATCAGATTCAATAGACTTTAAATAATATTTCTTTGCCTCTTCATATTTTTTTTGTTTGTCTAATAAAATACCCTTGGTTGCTAAAGCAACGTTGTTATTCAAATTTAAAAACAAAGCTTTATTTAAATTTTTCATCGGTATTCATCAACATGCTCCTGTACAGGACAAAAAACGTACCAAAAAACACCCCCCCTGATTTCTCAGGGGGTCTATTAACTTAAAATTTAATAGTGATGAAAAGTATTTTTTAGTTAGTAATAACTATTAAACAGTATGTAAAACCCTCCCAACACTAATACAGCAATACGAATATTAAGATACGCCCATCTATCTTCAAGGTAATACGAATATTTTTTTTTAAACAAGAAAAATGTCCATCTAAAAAATGCCCCAACGTAAATACCCTTCAAAAAAAACAATAGAAGAATAACAATTTCTAATACAACAAACATAAGCTTCTACTTAATCTTATCAATAGCTTTACCCGCAACATCAGAAATAGTAATCTTAACCGCTTCCTCAAGCACTGGGTCAACAACTTTAATTCCAGTATTTATTTTAAGAGGTGTAACCATTAAAATGGTATTAAACGTTGCATTAAATACTTCCTTTTTCCCAGCATTATTATTTTCAAGAGGATGCAACTTCCAATCTTTAATTTTATAAGGCACAGCCCAATCAACAACATTATTAATATCATATGCTGAACCAGAGTGTACACCTTCATTCATAATCACATTAGTTTGATTAATAACTGGCATTATTACAACCGTAGAAGTTGTAATTACACTACTTAATGTAACTTCAGCAAAACGATTCAGACTACTTCCAAAATCACTTGCTTTGTCAAAATTCATAATATTAAATCCTTCTGAATCTGAAAAGTTAGCAGTCCATCCACCGCTAGGGTCTCTAAAGTAACTACCATCAGATCCTGCAGCATTCATTGCATTAATTCTGTTATCTGAATAAAATAAATTATTCCAAAAACCAGCTCCTGGCACCCATCCTCCGTTCGGGTCTACCAAAGAAACCGGGTTATTCCCCATACCCATGTACGGGCTAAAATGTTGTCCGTAAGGATCGGTGCTGTTCCAACGTGCTATGCGTGCGTCCCATTGTCTGAGTTCAAAATGGTGTAAGCTCGTTTCTCCATCCTTCTCGGCATACTGCCCCTGATAACCATAACGGTACGATTCACTCGCATATTTCCGCCCCGGCATTTCCATTCCGAAGGGGTAGTAGTCAGCTCGCATGAGAATTTCTGCGGTGCCGTTCTGATTCATTTTGATTTAAAAAATTCACTTGTTTTTGAATAGACCATATACCAATAAACCAGAATATCAATAAAATAAATTCAAAAAATGAATCCTTAAATGAAATCTCACCTACATCACCATTAAGCAAGCCCTTATACCTTACTGATGCTGAATAAACCAAAACAGCTAATGAACATATTATTATAATTTTAACAACTTCAACAACAATACTTTTTTCAATTAAAAACATTAGCACAACATAAACAATCGCAAAAATAGTACTGATAATAAAACTGTAATACACATAATTCTTAGTTGGAACTACTTTTTTTATTGTAGCAATTCTATAATACCAAGATGTGAGTATTAAAACATACACCCCATACAGTACCGGCTCAAAATATTGTAGAACAAAAAACACAAGTAATAACGTAAACAAATAAATTGGCTTAATCTTTAAAATAAAACTCATTCTCTAATTATTTAAAATTACTAAGACGCTTTTTACTCTCAAGCTCATTAAACTTAACATAGTTAAACTTATAAACTTCTTCTCCATCTCTAAAAATATACATCATGGATTTGTTAGACAGTTTAACTATACTATCTCCTACCTGGATAAATTCATACAACCCTTTTGATATTTCATACGAAAGCAAACGATCCATCTGACTCGTAATCCATTTATCTTCTTTAGAAATTTCTATAATATCTTCTTCCCGTCCTTGAATTTCTCCAATATACTTTCTTAACACAACACCTTTGTATTCTTCACGCTTTAACAAATTCGAAAAAGAATATTTTGAAACAACATAATCATAAAACACAAATGCAAATATTGAAAATGCTATGACTATCATTCCCAGAAGCCTATTTTTCTTTCTATTCATCTTTGTCAAAAATCAATTACTCCAGTTACTCCATAGGTTGCAAAAATTCCACTCTTACATTTGGGGATGGCAAACCAACCGTTAAAGACCTCTCAGCATATCCTCTTTTACCTTTTCCGAAATTTCTACTATCCAATTTACCTATGCCTTTTGAGTCACCTACTGTACCTCCTTTTTTTAATGACAAACTACCTAAAGGAGTATCCACTCCTGTAAAATTGGCACTAGAATAACCGGCATAATCATCAATCAAAAACTTACCTCCATGAGTTGGAACTATCTCATTAACTTCAAAGCCCGAGCCACCACCAAATCCAACATACCCATCAACTCAACCAGGGTAAATGCTTTTATTTTTTTTCTCATAGTATTATTTTATTCATTATCCATTAAAAGGTAATCGTCTTATTTTAAATTGTAAGTTTTCGAAACAACTTAACAGTTAGGAACAGACAACTAATCACAAACAAAGCTTTCGAAAATCAAGTTTTAACTCAAAATTTCATTTAAGCTACCAATCGCAGGAGGAATAATTTTAATACTAGGAAGGGGATAGCCTAAGCATTGCCTATAAACTACAAAGAAAAACGACACTAAAACATAGTGTAAACGCTTAGTATTTACAAACCTACAAAAAAAAGATGCATTCGATACTTAGCACAAAATAAAAACAACCATTCTTCAGAGAAAGAGAACGAACAAAAAAAAAAGATAAATTTTTTCTAGCTGAAAAATAAGGGGCTGTACGAATGGCGAATCACTAAAGAAGATTTTGAAACCATCAAAGCCTTAGTCGTCGAGAGATTCAACACCAGCGCTACGCACAACTTAGGCATACAAGACCTACCTCAAACCACACTCACCATCAATAACAAGTACCAAATAAAGTTCAAAGGCAGCTGTCCAAAAGCTTATCGAGAAGATTTGAAACAGATAGAGTCTTTATTGATGAAAAATTCTACTTTGGAATAACAAAAAAGCTCATAGAATCAAAAAACTTTTTACTTTGAGGTGAAAAACAACTCTGTTAATGAATTACTTCTAGCACATTTTTTGATTTAAATTCAATAATTTCACAATTCTAAAATGGAATTTTAATACAATAATATGTCTAAAATAAATGTATCTGTCGACTGCGTCATTTTCGGTTTTGACGCTGACTTGAGTCTCAAAGTCTTATTGATAACCAAAAAAGAAAACCCCAAAAGGTTCTCAATTTTTAGGAATAAAAAACAAACTGCTTTGCCTGGAGACCTCATCAAAACAAATGAGGAATTAGACCCTGCAGCGACTCGTATTTTAAAAAGCTTAACATCGATTGACAAGATATACCTAAAACAATTCGCGGTGTTTAGTGACCCTAGTCGGGTAAAACACCCCAAAGATCAAGTATGGCTGAAAAGTTTTAGAAAAAACCCTGAAGAACGGGTAATTACTGTGGGGTACATTTCTTTGGTTGACATTCAATACTTTAGACCTAAAGCATCCTATTTTGCTGACGAAGTCATGTGGACAAGTATTGATGAAATTCCGGAACTAACCTTTGACCACAACCAAATCATAGAGGAAGCCTTAAAGTTTCTTAAAAAAGAACTCAACTATAAAATGTCATCCATTCTTTTGCCCAAAAACTTCACTATGCCGCAACTGCAAAAATTGTATGAGGAGATTTTGAACAAAAAAATTGACAAAAGAAATTTCAGAAAGCAAATCCTAAGAGAAGGGATTATCGTCAAGACTTCTCACGTCAACAAAACTGGAAGAAAAGGGAAGCCTGCCGTCTTTTATCAATTTTGCGATGAGGACGAATTCTAGACTATAGCTTCAAGTCTTTTTGAATCCAAGAACCTCCTACGGAAATCACGTTATCTAAAGCCAAGTATTCAGGGTAGTTTTCCTTAGAAATTCCTCCGGTAGGGCAAAACTTAATTTGAGAGAAAACCTGTGAATACGTTTTAAGAGCACCGAGGCCACCGGCAATATTGGCAGGGAAAAACTTAAGTGTATCCCAACCTAAACTTAAACACTCCATCATCTCACTAGGCGTAACAACTCCCGGTAAAAAAGGTATAGTGACATCTTTAAGTGCCTCAACAAGCTCTTTATTTAGACCTGGCAAAACAATAAAATCAACGTCGGCCTCCACAACTTGAGCAAGTTGTTCTGTATTTACTACGGTACCTACACCAACAGAAAAAGAATCGTTAGAACACTCTTTAGCCAATTTTAATGCATCAATCGCACAATCGGTACGCAAGGTAATTTCGATACAGTTGATGTTATTCTCTTGAAGAGCGGTTACCAAAGGCACAACCTCTTCTAAGGATTGAATTTTGACAACGGGTACAACCGGGTTGCCTTCTAATACGGTTCTGATGTTATTTTGACTCATATCGCTTAAAATAATACGGAAGCACCTTCCTCACTAGGTTGAACTAATTTTCTAAAATTCCCAAACAACTCTCTACCACAACCTTCTTGGTGTATGCTTGGTTTTTCTGGAGCCGTTCTTGCTTGAACTTCTGCTTCGTTAAAGCAGGTTAACTCTCCTGTCACGGCATCAAGTCTGAGTAAATCTCCATCTTGTAGCTTAGGCAAAAGTCCTCCATCCATGGCTTCAGGAGACAAATGTATGGCTGCAGGAACCTTTCCTGACGCACCTGACATA
This sequence comes from Flavobacteriales bacterium, assembly GCA_029247585.1. Lineage (GTDB taxonomy): Bacteria > Bacteroidota > Bacteroidia > Flavobacteriales > UBA7430 > UBA7430. The sequence goes on from JAQWKY010000033.1 coordinate 31,326, forward strand.
CGGCCGTCAGTAACTAAAGCTACTTTATAGCCATTGTTTTGTAAAATACTCAACACAGGAGTTAATCTGTGTAATTCAGGCATTCCTTTGGCCTTTGGCCCTTGGTAACGTACTACAGCAATAAAATCTTTATTTAACTCCTTTCTTTTAAAAGCTTCCAACAATTCTTCTTGATCTTCAAAAATAACAGCAGGCGCCTCTACAATCCAGTTTTCTTCTTTTACCGCTGAGATTTTAATTACCGAGGTTCCTAAATTTCCTTTTAAAACTCTAACGCCACCTGTTTTTGAAAAGGCATTTTCAACAGACGTTAATACAGCTGTATCTAATGATTTTTCGGGTCCTTCTCGCCATATCAACTCTCCGTCATTTAGGAATGGCTCTTGGGTATATGTTTTCAAACCATGACCTAAAATGGTGTTTACATCTTCGTGAAGAAGACCATTCTCAAGCAAGGATTTAATCAAATAAGACATCCCTCCTGCCGCTTGGAAATAGTTCACATCTGCAGAACCGTTAGGGTACATCTTGGTAAGTAATGGAATAACTGCAGATAAATCTGAAAAATCTTGCCAGTTGATTTGAATACCTGCAGATTTAGCGATCGCAACTAAGTGAATGGTTAAATTTGTAGATCCTCCTGTTGCCAAAAGACCAATAATGGCATTTACAATGGTCTTTTCAGATACAATCTCGTACATAGGACGGTAATTATCGCCCAAGCTTGTGGTTTCAGCAGCCACTTTAACGGCATAATCCGTTAGTGCAGTACGAAGTGGAGTATCTGGGTTTACGAATGACGAACCTGGCAATTGCAAGCCCATAATTTCCATGAGCATTTGATTGCTATTCGCCGTACCGTAGAAAGTACATGTCCCTAGGGAATGATAGGCTTTAGATTCTGATTCCAACAAAGCATTTCGGTCCACCATACCTTCTGCATACTCTCTTCGAACTTTCGCTTTTTCTTCGTTAGAAATTCCTGTTTTCATTGGACCTCCAGGAACGAATACGATAGGTAAGTACCCAAATTTCAAAGCTCCAATCAACTCTCCAGGAACGATTTTATCACAGATACCTAAGCACAAGGCAGATTCAAACATATTGTGAGACAAGCCAACAATCGTTGAGAGGGCAATGACATCTCTACTGAATAGAGATAAATCCATCCCTGCTTCTCCTTGAGTTACACCATCACACATGGCAGGAACAGCTCCTGCAACTTGAGCTACAGCATTGTATTTAAGTGCACTGGTACGAATGGACTTCGGGTAGTCTTCGTAAGTCTTATGCGCCGATAACATGTCGTTAAAGGCTGTAATGATTCCAATGTTGGCTTTTTTACTCCCAATCAAATCGGTCTTCTCATGGTCTGAACAACTGGCCATGGCATGGGCAATATTCCCACATGACAATGCCGAGCGAGAAACCGTATCAGCTGCCTGAGATTTCATTTGTTTCAAATACTGAGACCGAGTATCCTTACTGCGGTCAATGATTCTCTGGGTTACTTCTAAAATCGTCTTGTTCATGATTATTTTTTATTAGCCCAAAATAGCTCAAGCTTTTTTTGCTCCTGGTGGATGAATGAAGAAATCGGTAATTGACTTGGATCGTGAAGGCTTTTTGCTTCAGCAAACAAGTTCATTTTTTCCGTTCCTGTAAAATATAAGAAGAGTCTTTTGGTGTTCAAAAGGCTTTCTAAAGTAAAGCTGATTCTTTGCTTAGGCTCATTAGGTGAAATGGTGCAAACTAAAGGTGCTTGCCCTTTTTCTTGCAAACCAATCAATGAATTGGCATCTCCAGGAAATAGTGATGCTGTGTGGGCATCCGTTCCCATTCCTAATAAAACGCAAGTAGATTCGTCAGAAAAGGGTTTATTCTGATCAATCGCTTGTTTTAAGTTTTCATCTGAATTCTCAGTATCGAATACCATTCCAACAAAGTTCGCTTCTGAAGCTTTGTTCTGAATCAGTGACGATTTGATAAGACGTTCGTTACTGTCTTTATCGTCGGAAGAAACATAGCGTTCATCCACCAAGCCAACAGTTACCTTGGACCAATCAAGATCAAAATGTGATAATTTAGCATACAAGTTTACTGGCGTACTACCACCAGACAAAAGAAGTTTTGCTTCATTATTACCGTCCAACTGTTTTTGAATCTCAGTTGCAATTTCTTGGGCTAAAGCCTCTTCAAGAATGCTCGCGTTATCAAAAACCCGCTCTGCCAAATTTAAGTTCATATTACTCATTCCACTCATGTCCTTTTAGTAAAACGTCGTCACCAGGGCCATCTGTTCCGGCCTCATAGGATTTGTTCTTCATTCCTGATTCTTTCCACAATTTGGTGATTGAATCTACCCAATCCCACGATGCTTCTACCTCGTCTTTACGCATAAATAAGGTCTGATTACCTCGTATCACATCCATAATCAAGCGTTCATAAGCTTCAGGGAAACGATCTGTAAAAGACGAACTGTAATCGAGTACCAACGAGGTTGGTTTGTATCGGTACCCACCTGGTCCGGGAACCTTAACGTTCTGAACAAGTTCGATACGCTCTTCAGGCTGAAGACTTATAATTAATTTGTTATTGTCAATGGGTTTGTCGTCAGGGAACACACTGTGAGGTACGTTCTTGAAGTTGATCACAATTTCTGAATGGCGTTTAGACATTCGCTTACCCGTTCTTAGGTAGAAAGGAACGCCTGCCCATCTCCAATTGTCAATATTTGCTCGAATCGCTACAAAAGTTTCTGTGTTTGAATTAGCGTCGTCTAATTCATCCAAATAACCGGATACGCGCTCTCCGTCGATGGTTCCTTTGACATACTGACCTTTGGCGGTTTGCTCTTGAATCATCTTTTCATCAAAAACGCGCAATGATTTAAGGACTTTGAGTTTTTCATCACGAACGTTGTCTGCCCCTAATACACTTGGTGGCTCCATGGCTACCAAACACAAAAGTTGTAACAAGTGATTTTGCACCATATCAAGTAGTGCTCCATATTTATCGTAGTAATTCGCTCGAGTCTCTACGCCTAAAGATTCAGATACAGTGATCTGAACGTTTTCTATATTTTGCGAATTCCACGCATTTTCATACAAATCATTGGTGAAACGAAGAACCATTAAATTCTGAACCGTCTCCTTACCAAGGTAGTGGTCAATTCTGAAAATCTGAGACTCATCGAAGTACCCTGAAATCTCATCATTTATAGCTTTCGAAGAAGCTGAGTCATTTCCTAAGGGTTTCTCCAATACAACTCGAGATTGCGCATTGATTAAATTCTGCGCACTTAAATTTTTAGTGATACTTCCAAACAATGAAGAAGATGTAGAAAAATAAAACACTCGAACGATGTCTTTATCCTCTCTCAAGTGCGGCTTTAAGTCAGCCAATGCATCGTCTTGAGACAAATCTGCTCGAACATAAACACACATGTCAATAAGTTTCTGTACATCCTCAGGCTTTTCGCCACTCAGACTAACACTTAGCTTTTCTTTGAGAAGATCCGTAAATTCAGTTGGACTTTTTTCGGCTCTTGAGATTGCATAAACCTTCGAATTTGTATTTACTTGCCCAGCTTGAAGTCTGTGAAACAATGCAGGATATAATTTGCGGATGGCCAAATCACCTAATCCACCAAAAACAACAATATCAGCATCATTCAATGCCCCTGTTGTGTGTTTATCGTTTTCGTTCATCATCAATGTAATTTTTGCTAAAAAAACCTCTAAACCACAATATATAAGGGCTTAAATTTCAGAGGGGGTATAATTTGTGGTAGAAACACCAATCGGATGCAACACCTTATAATAAGCGTAATTTCGACGCAAATATATAGCTTCAGTGTGTGGAATACAAGATTTTTTATAATATATTTGCCGACCCCCAAGTCAAACTAAAACTTACTAGAATGAAAAATAAATCACAGATAATATCCATTAGTCTCATCGTCGCCTTAGGCGGTTTTCTTTTTGGATTTGATGCAGGGATCATCTCTGGAGTTATGACTTTTGCTGGTCCAGAATTTGATTTGACAGAAATTCAATCTGGATGGGTGGTAAGTTCTCCATCTTTTGCAGCAATGATTGCCATGCTATTTTCTGGAAGGTTAAGTGATGCAATAGGACGAAAGAAGTTATTAATTATTGTAGCGCTACTTTATGCCATATCTGCGATTTTTTCAGCGCTAGCATCTTCATACGAAATGCTTTACATTGCTAGGATGATTGGAGGTTTTGCATTTGGTGCAGCTCTGGTCTTAGCCCCTATGTATATTGCTGAAATTTCTACGGCTGAAAATAGAGGGAAATTAGTTTCTCTGCAGCAACTTAATATTGTTTTTGGTTTTTTTGCCGCTTTTCTAAGCAATTACTTCTTTAACAAATATAACACAGTGGAAAGTGCTTCACTTACCGATGAAAATGTTTGGAGGTGGATGCTGGGTGTCGAATTTTTACCTGCAGTGTTGTATTTCTTGCTTTTGTTTTTTGTACCAAAAAGCCCGAGATGGTTGTATTTAAATGGTCATATAGCTGAAGCTAAAGAAGTGTGTATAAACATTCATGGAAATGAAGTAGGAAGCTCAGAAATTAAATCTATTGAAGAAAATACTGCTACCGATCAAAAGAAATCTGACATAAAAATTAAAGAGTTACTTAAACCGTCATTGCGATTTATTTTGATCGTTGGTTTAGTTGTTGGGGTTTTACAACAAATTACGGGTATTAATGCCGTTTATTTTTACGCAACCTCTATTTTCAAACAAACAGGTATTGGTACTGATGCTGCCTTTTCTTCAGGTGTCTTATTAAGTACCATTTCAGTAGTATTTACTTTTGTAGCTATTTATTTAATAGACAGAATGGGTAGAAGGCCTTTGTTACTAGTTGGTATTGCAGGTATCTCTATTAGTTTATTAGTATGTGCTTTCGGATTTAATCAAGCTACTTATCAATTAAAACAGGAGCATATTAATCAGTTTGAGTTTGCAAATTCAAGTAATCTAGAGTCCATAGCCAATAAAGTATACACCAGTGATGTTGATTTTAAAAATGAGATAAAAAGCATTATTGGTGCAAATGTGTTTAACAAAAACGATGGGGCTATTTTAGAAGCTGCAACCACAATCAACTCTACTTTAATCTTAATAGGTATCTTAGGTTTTGTTGCTTGTTTTGCTTTCTCACTAGGCCCTGTAATGTGGGTGTTGTTATCTGAATTATTTCCTCTAAAATACAGAGGACTAGCAATAGGCTCTATTGCCTTTATAAATTCTTTTATCAGCTCTGTTGTGCAACTTGTTTTCCCTTGGGAATTGTCCAATTTAGGAAATTCACTCACATTTTTTATCTTCGGAATCATTGCATTAATCGGCTTTTTTGTCATGGTTAAAATACTGCCAGAGACCAAAGGAAAATCATTAGAAGAACTCGAAAAACAATTAGTGAAGTAATGTCGACAAAAAAATCATCCATGACCGGTGTTAGCTGGAAATTTAGTGAAGAAAATGATGGTTCATTCTACGTAGAAAACGCAAACCATTTACCTGTATTGTACTTCCCTTTAATGAACACCAAAGGGATGAAATCGTTTGTAACTCCGGAACTCAAGGGAGATGTGTGTAAAGACTTTCACCACTACTTGACCACGCCAACAGTAACCGAAGAAATTCATCGAAACATTTCGAGCAGAAACTTCTGGATCAAGGCGGATAATAAAGAACCGTGGTCAGCAACAGGACAAAGTGTTTTCCAAAAGTCAAACAAATGGGACCAACCCAAAGACGACTACTCCCTTTCGGCAAACATTGGTGCATTTACCACCAAAAGAAAGCAAAATGAAACAGGGCTTGAAACCACCATTACGACCTTTGTTCCTGAAGGAGATGATTTTGTAGAATTACTTAAAATAACAGTAACGAATACAGGTTCGGAAAATCAAACCTTCCGACCAACCTATGCCCTACCTCTATTTGGACGCTCTGCAGACAATGTAAGAGACCACAGACAGGTAACCACCATGTTCCAAGAAAATTTCGTGGAAGAATATGGCGTTCGCATCAAGCCAAAAATCATGCATGATGAGAGCAGTCACTCTGTTAACCATACGAACTATGTGGTTTTAGGTTTTGGTGAAAAAGGAGCAAAACCAGAAGGTATATGGGCCAGGCTTCACGACTTCATCGGTCAAAGTGGTTCTTTAGATAACCCTGAGGCTATTTACAAAGACCTCGAAGCTCCAAAATTGACGGATTTAGAACTTCACGGTAAAGAAGCTGTAGCCGGTCTTAACTTCAAAGAGAAAACATTAGCTCCTGGAGAAAAAGTAGACTACATCATCGTTCACGGTATAACCGATCATACCGAAGACCTAAAAGCTTGGAAAAAGAAATACGCTACGGTTGATAAAGTAGATAAGATACTCGAGACGACACTTAACTTCTGGAAAGAAAAATTAAACAGTGTTGACATCCACACCGGTGACAAACACTACGACAATTGGGTGAAATGGATTGAATACCAAGTAAAGTGCCGTCAAATTTTCGGAAACTCTTTCCTACCTGACTACGGTTACGGTAGAGGTGGAAGAGGTTGGAGAGACCTTTGGCAAGATTTACTTTCCATTTTCTTAGTTGACCCTAAAAGTGCTCACGAAGAAATTGTTAACTGTTTCAAAGGAATACGTATTGATGGATCGAACGCTACCATCATCGGTGAACAGCCGGGTGAATTTAAAGCCGATCGAAACAACATCCCTCGTACCTGGTGTGACCACGGAACCTGGCCTGTATTTGTATTGAACTTTTACCTGAACCAGACGGGTGATCTAGACATCTTAAACAAAGAAATCACGTACTGGAAAGACATGTTCATCAATCGTAGTAAGATGATTGATGGCAACTGGAAAGACGAGCAAGGACATTCCCAAAAAACTTCAGACAATGAAATTTATACGGCATCCATTTTTGAACACTTATTGATTCAGCAGCTGTCTGCCTTTTACAATGTAAGTGATCAAAACATCCTTCTTCTGGAAGGAGCCGACTGGAATGATACTTACGATATGGCCCGTGAAAAAGGAGCCAGTGTATGTTTCTTCAGTTTTTACGCTTACAATTTCATCATTCTTACCGACATCCTGAAGAAAATTAAAGCTTCAGGGGTGCAATCGATTGCGATTTTGGAAGAAATCACCTTACTATTGGATTATCTTCCGGGGCAATACCGAATTGATTACCAATCGCCAAAAGCGAAAAGAGAACTTCTAGACAAGTATTTTAAGAGTGTTGCACATTCCGTTTCTGGAAACAAAAAGATGGTTTTAATTGACGACCTTATCATTGACTTGGAAAGCAAATCAAAACACATCTCAGCACACATTCTTGAGCAAGAAATTGTGGAAACAAAAGAGGGTGACAGATTCTTCAATGGTCACTACGACAATTTAGAAAATAGAATTGGTGGTGAAAAAGAAGACGGCGTGATGATGGATTTGACCTCTCAAGTAATGCCTATCTTATGTAAGATTGCTGACAAAAAAATGTCTGCTGAAGTATACGACTCCATCAAAAAAGTTCTTAAAGACGACGGGATACCGGGTATACGTTTGACTTCTGAGTTCAAAAATATTGACTTAAACATAGGTCGTATTACCGGTTTTGTATACGGTTACAAAGAACACGGAAGTAAATGGGTACAACAAAACATCATGCTGGCCTACGCACTTTATGACCATGGACTTGTAGCGCAAGCCAATGAGATCATGAAAGAAGTTG
>JAQWKY010000075.1 GCA_029247585.1 Flavobacteriales bacterium
TGCACAAAGCACCATCTTCGTATTCGTAGGGTTCTCGAATGTCTATGAGCTGAATATTTTCTTTATTCTTTAATTTTTTTTTGAGCTCTTTTGGACTAATAAATTTCATTATTTCTTGGGTAAAAAATCAAAAAATGTATCGCCTCTTAAACCCAAGCGTAGGCACTCAAGTGGAATGACTTCGTTTGGAGCGATGTTTCCAAGGTTTACATTAGCACCCATAAGTTTGATAAACCAAACTTGTTGAGATTTCTGTGGGGCTTCCCAAAGAATCTTATCCTTGGGTATTTCTGTCAAAATTTCTTCAATAAGATCTGATCGGACTTCCCCCGTATCTCTACAAATTCCTACATTACCTCCTTCACGAGCCTCAGCGATGACTTTCCAGGAACCAGCACTTAATTCTTTTTCCATCATTTGAATCCATTTGTACGGAGGAATCAAAATATCAGCACTTTTGGCACCTATTTCAGACAATACGGTTGTTTTTTGAGCTAGTGTGCTTATGTATTCGCATTTTTTTTCATGATCCATGGTAATTGATCCATCCGATATTTCCACCGTGTCTAGTTCAAAACGATCTACTAATTCTATAAATTCTTGAAACATATCTCTGACAATGAAAGCCTCAAAAAGTGTGCCTCCAAAGTATACTTTGTGACCAGCGTTTTTGTAAAGTTCTATTTTATCTTTAAGATTCTCTTCCAAATAAGCCGTCCCAAAACCTAGTTTGATCAAGTCAATGTACTTTGAGGAGACTGAAAGCATGTCTTCAGCTTCTCTAAGACTTAATCCCTTGTCCATTACCATGGTGAGTCCTTCGGATCTGGGGCTTGGAGTTCTGTGAGGTATATGGGGTAAGTTGAAATTCATTCGTTTGTTTTTAGTAGTTTTTTAAAACTTGTATTTTTTTCAAGATCGGGGATGTGTTCGAAGAGATCGCTTTTTGAATCGGGTTGGATGGCATTTGCTTTTTGCAAGTATTTTGATGCCTGCTCTTCTTGTCCTTCAAGAAAAAGGTATGCCCCCAATCTGAAAAGTAAGTTTACATGATTTTTGTTTTTTTGAAGCCCTTGTCTTAAAAGGCTGATCGCATCTTTCGTTTCATTTAAGTCTCTCATCAATTGAGCGTATTCCATCCATAGGGCAGGAGAGTCACATCCTAATTCAATCAGTTTTTGGTAACCTAAATCTGCTTCGGCATACAGCCCGATCTTTTTGTATGTTTTTGTTTGAATATACAGGTATTCAAGGTCGTCAGGATTGAGGTTAAGCGCTTTTTTCATATAATGTAAACCTTCTTCCGATGCCCCAGAATCATCGTAGCATAAGCCTATTTCTAACCATGCTTCAGACAGTTGAGGGTCTTCGTGGCATGCTTTGGTCAAATATCTAATGGCTTGTTTGTACTGAGAAAGTTCTTTGTAGCATAAACCAATTTTTAGATAGGTAAAGCCTGTAGGCTCCTCAAAAGCAAAGGTGAGCATATAGGTTTTTATAGCCTCTTTTGTTTTTCCCAAGTGAGATAAACTTCGGGCTTTCTCATGGTACCCTGCCGTGAAGCATTCGTCAATAGTTATAGCGTAATCTAACGCCCAAACGGCTTGCTTGTAGTCTTTTGTTTTGTTGTGAAATAAACCCAGTTGGTACCAGATGATCTCACAATAGGGCGCTTTTTCAATGAGGTTTTTGAAAAAATCTATTGCATCGTTAAAAGCATCCGTTCGCTCGAAACAATATGCGATGTTAAAAATAGCAATATCATCTTCCGGTTCTTCTTCTAGGAATGAACTTAAATATTTGATGGCATCATTAAACTTCCCTAAACACTGGTATTCAAAAGCTATGAATGGGAAGACATCCATTGCGTTTTCTGAAAGATTTTGAGCTTTCTGGAAATGTGTAAGCGCTTGTTGGTGCTTTCTTTTTTTTGATAAGATACTTCCTTTGGCTATGTGAAGGTCAGGGTTGCTGGGCTCAAGTGTTTCAGCCCTTTCTAAGACTTTTTCGGCTTCAGATAAACGTTCTAGAATGGTTAAAATTTGACCTTTTTTTATGAGGAAATTTGCAGAGAAAGGATATTGTTTGAAAGCAAGATCCATACTACCCATAGCTTCACCTAGAAGCCCTTTGTCGATGTAGTGGTCTGCAATATCTTCAAATTCGTAGGAGTCAAAAAATAATTGCGTATTACCATTAAGCATATTCTCATAACGTTCTATGAGTTGCGAAATGTTTTTTTTGTTTCCCCAAGATTTATGATCCATAGCAGGTCTGTAAATTGTTTGCAAAACTACAATTATACATTCTAAAACTACTTTTTTTAGGTCTTCTTTTGACGAGTTTACTTTGAACTTATTCACAAAAAAGTTCACAACGGTGTTCATCTATGATTTCTGGTTGAGCGCTATTCACTATTGTGTGTTAGTTTCTTTATTACTTTAGATGATTTTCCCAAGGTCATCAATGTGTATCTTAGCAAAAAAATAATTTATGACATTAATTAAATCAATCTCTGGTATAAGAGGTACTATTGGGGGCTTACCTGGAGCTAATTTAACTCCTTTGGATGTGGTAAAGTTCAGTACCGCCTATGGTATGTGGTTGAAGGGTAGGACTCAGGGAGACGTTAAAGTCGTTGTAGGGAGAGATGCACGTATTTCTGGAGCAATTATTCAAGATTTGGTGCAATCTAGTTTACAATCTTTGGGTATTGATGTAATTAATTTAGGTTTAAGTACAACGCCAACAGTAGAGGTTGCAGTTCCTATGGAAAAGGCTTCAGGTGGTATTATATTAACAGCGAGTCACAACCCAAAGCAATGGAATGCTCTGAAGTTACTCAATGAAAAAGGGGAGTTTGTCTCGGCTGAGGATGGTGCTGTCATATTGGGGATTGCTGAAAAAGAAGCTTTCGATTATGCCGAAGTAGATGACTTAGGAGGTGTGACGAAAAAAGATTATTTGCAAGAGCATATTGATGCTGTACTTGCTCTTTCTACAGTTGATTTGGAGCTTGTTAAGACGGCGAATTTTAAAGTGGTTGTCGATGCTGTCAACTCTACAGGTGGTATTTATTTACCTGCTTTGTTACGTCAAATGGGAGTCGATGTGGTTGAACTGTATTGTGAACCCAATGGACATTTCCCTCATAATCCGGAACCATTGCCAGAACATTTGCACGATTTGTGTTCTAAAGTTTTGGAGACCAAAGCCGATGTAGGTTTTGTTGTTGATCCAGATGTTGATCGATTGGCGATAGTTTCTGAGGATGGGTCTTTATTTGGTGAAGAATATACCCTAGTAGCTGTAGCGGATCATGTTTTGAAAACTAAAAAAGGAAATACGGTTTCTAATTTGTCATCTACCCGAGCACTCAGAGATGTTAGTGAAAAACATGGCGTGAGTTATTTTGCTTCAGCCGTAGGAGAAGTGAATGTGGTTGAAAAGATGAAAGAGGTGGGAGCTCCGATAGGAGGCGAAGGTAATGGCGGTATTATTTATCCTGAGCTTCATTACGGTAGGGACTCGCTGGTGGGAGTGGCCTTGTTCTTGACACATCTCGCTCAGTCAAAACTTACTTGTTCCAATTTGAGAAAAAAGTACAAAGATTACTTTATGTCAAAGAATAAAATAGAACTTACACCGGAATTGAATGTCGATGAACTTTTGACTTCAATGGCTAACAAATACAACGATGAGGATGTTGATTGTACGGATGGTGTGAAGATTAATTTTGATGATGAGTGGGTACATCTTCGTAAGTCAAATACAGAACCAATCATTCGAATATATACTGAGAGTACAAGTCTTCAAAAAGCAAGTGCTTTGGCAAATCGTTTTATCAAAGAGATTGGTGAGCTTTATTGATGAGTAATGATTATCAGATCCGTAATTGTTGTTTGTGAACTATTGGAAACAAAAGGAACGTTTAAATTTTAGCTGTATAGAATGAAAGTGTATCTAGATAATGCCGCGACTACGCCCATAGACCCATTGGTTTTTGAGGCCATGATGCCTGTCTTAAAAGACGGTTTTGGGAATCCCTCATCCACTCATTCTTACGGTAGAAAAGTAAAGTCACTTATAGAACGTGCACGGAAAAATGTAGCCAGACACCTAAATTGCAGTCCTGGGGAGATTTTCTTTACTTCTGGTGGTACAGAAGCTGATAATATGGCGATTCAATCTGCAGTTAAGGATTTGGGAGTAAAGCACATCATTACCAGTACCATTGAGCACCATGCTGTTGGTCATACGATTGATCAATTGAAAAAGGAGGGCTTGGTTGAGGTTTCTTATGTTCATTTGGATGAAAAGGGGCACGTAGATCTTCAGCATTTAGATCAAATTTTATCAGTCAGCCCGAAGACTTTAGTCTCACTCATGCATGCGAACAATGAAGTTGGGAATTTACTTCCCTTGGAACGCGTTTCTGAAATCTGTGAAAAGCATGGAGCTATTTTTCATTCGGATACTGTTCAGACGATGGCACATTATCGATTTGATATGAAAGTGATTGATAAGGTTCACTTTTTAGCCTGTTCTGCCCACAAGTTTCACGGGCCCAAAGGTGTTGGTTTCTTGTATGTAAACAATAAGGTTAAGATTAATCCGCTCATTCATGGTGGAGCACAAGAACGCAATATGCGAGGAGGAACGGAAAATGTGTACGGTATCGTAGGGCTTTCTAAAGCTATGGATATAGCTCTGGAGAACGTTCTTGCTCATAAAGAGTACGTAACAGAGCTGAAGTTGCACATGATTGAGCGTCTTAATAACTCCATACCTGGCGTAGAGTTCAATGCTGATTGTGATAACCTAACTCGAAGTTTATATACGGTTCTTAGCGTTTCTTTACCCCCAACAGACATTGCATCGATGTTGCTTTTCAATATGGATATTTTAGGGGTAGCTTGCTCAGGAGGTTCTGCTTGTACTTCTGGAGCAAATACGGGTTCACATGTATTACAGGGTATTGACGCACCTGAGAATCGTCCAACCATTCGATTTTCATTCTCGAGGTTCAATACCAAAGAAGAAATCGATTATACAGTAAATTGCTTAGCTGAATTATACGGCTAAAATACGGTTGAATCTCTAATTATTTCAACTGATCTTCTTTAGCACTTACAATACTAGCATTTAATTCAAAACCTAAGAGTAAAATTATGGAGTTGAAATACATCCATAATAGAATTACGAGCAAAGTCCCTATAGATCCGTAGAGTTGATTGTATTGGGCAAAGTTGTCAACGTAATAACTGAAGCCTAATGAGGTGATAACACTTAATACTGTGGCGGTTATGGAGCCTGCTGATAAGAACCTCCAGCCACTTTTGTCTGCTGGCCCGTAGTAGTAAAGGATGCTAATACTTATAAATAGCAAGAGAACGAAAATCAGCCATTTTGTGTAATTAATTAAGTCCACTGCATAGGGTTGTAGGTATTCTCCTTCCACCAAACTATGAAGGAATTCCAGGGAGAAAATTTGTAGTGCAATGGTAAGAATAAATAATAGTGCTAGCACAAAAGTCAAGACAATTGAAAGCAGTTTTAATTGTACCCACGTCCTTTTATCTGTAAGGTGATAAGTCGCATTAAAACACGTTATCATTGTATTTACTCCGTTTGTAGAGAAGTAAAAAGTCAAAATGAAAGTTAAAGAAAGTAAACTTCCATGTTGATGGTTAATGATGTCGTCAAGAATAGATTTTGTCGCTTCAAAAGTGTGCGGAGGAAGTATGTCACTAATTGAAGCGAAAAGTTGTTCTTGAAAGCCCTCAATCGGGACGAAAGGGATGAGGGTGAAGATGACAATGATCGAAGGAAAAAGGGCTAAGAAAAAGTTAAATGCGAGTGCTGATGCTCTTGTGGTAAGAGCACCTTCAACCAGTCCTTTGTAGAAAAACATCGATACGTCGTATAGCGATTGTCCTTGAAAGCCGGGGATGATTATTTTGCATAATAGATTTTTAATTTTCATAGATTATAGAATTTAGTAGTATTCATTTAATAGGCTTTTAAACTTAAATCCATATTATTTACGGAGTGGGTTAGTGCGCCAATGGAGATGAAGTCTACTCCACATTCAGCATAGGTTCGTATGGTTTCATTCGTTATACCCCCTGAAGACTCGGTTTCGAAGGCTCCGTCTATAAACCGAACTGCAGCAATTGTTTCTTCAGGAGTGAAATTATCAAGCATGATTCTGTGAATGCCTCCCACAGAAACAATTTCCTTAACTTCATTCATGTTTCTTGCTTCCACCTCAATTCGAAGATCGAGTCGGTTGTCCTTCAAGTATTTTTTCACTTTTGCAATGGCTTGAGTTATTCCACCAGCAAAATCGATGTGATTGTCTTTTAGCATAATCATGTCGTATAAGCCAAATCGATGGTTGGCACCACCGCCAATTCTTACCGCCCATTTTTCTAAAACGCGTATGCCGGGTGTCGTTTTTCGGGTATCTAAGATGGTTGTTTTAGTTCCCTCAATAATTTTCATGTAGTCCATTGTCTTTGTAGCAATGGCACTCATTCTTTGCATGCAGTTTAAGACAAGTCGTTCGGCAGTAAGCAAGGAAATAGAAGGGCCTTCAACGGTAAAAGCAATAGCTCCCTTTTTTACTCGGTCTCCATCCTGAATTTGGTTTTGCATTTTGATGTTTGGATCAACGATTTCAAAAATCCATTCTGCCAACTGAATTCCCGCAATAATTCCATCTTCTTTAATGAGTAGCTGAGCTCTTCCTTTTTTGTCTTTGGGAATGCAAGCTAGAGAGCTATGATCTCCTTCACGTATATCTTCGTCTAAGGCTGCTGTTATAAATGGAAGTACTTTTTCCTTTTTAATCATAAGATTATGTTACTTTGTATGTACATGCAAAATAAGTAACTTTTTAATGAATATCTATGAAGATCTTGTTTTTAGTTGTTGGAAAGACCGATGATAAATACATCTTAGAGGGTGTTGACAAATATCGGATTCGTCTGAAACACTACATAGGTTTCGATTATGAGGAGATTCCGGATTTAAAACATCGAAAGTCACTTTCCGAATCACAGCAGAAAAAACAAGAATCGGATTTAATTTTCGCAAAATTAAAAGCTGGTGATCATTTGATATTGTTGGATGAGAAAGGTAAGATGTTTCGCTCCTTAGAATTTGCAAATCATTTGCAGCAAAAGATGAACTCGGGAATAAAAAGATTGGTTATTGTCGTTGGAGGACCCTATGGTTTTGATGTCTCTCTTTATGATAAGGCTCAAGGGAAAATTTCCTTGTCTAAAATGACTTTTTCACATCAAATGATTCGTTTGTTTTTTGTGGAACAAGTTTATCGTGCAATGACTATTTTAAGAAATGAGCCCTATCATCATGAATAGTACATTTAGGTGATTTAAAAGCATGTTTTTGCGGCACTGATTTAGATGTTTAGAATTCTTTTTAATTCGATATAAATTACTTACTTTTGCAGACCATTTTGGACAAAAACTAAATAAATTAACCATGTTGAGAAACTACGAAACTGTTTTCATTTTGAATCCCGTTTTGTCTGATGAACAGACAAAGGAAGCAGTAAGCAAGTTTACAGCACATTTGAAATCAAATGGTGCTGAAATTGTAGCAGAGGAAAGTTGGGGCTTGAAAAAGCTAGCTTACCCTATCCAGAAAAAGAAGAGTGGATTTTACTTTTTAGTAGAATTCAAAGGAGCATCTGATCTAACATCTAGCTTAGAGGTTCTTTTAAAAAGAGATGAGCGTGTTATGCGATTCTTAACTGTTGCTTTGGATAAACATGCACTCGCTTACGCAGGTCAAAGAAGGGAAAGATTAAACGCTAATTCTAAAGAGACTAAGTAATGGCTGGAAATTCAGAAATTAGATTCCTTACCCCTCTGTCTATAGACACAGGTAAGTTGAAGAAATATTGTCGTTTTAAGAAATCAGGTATTAAGTACATCGATTACAAGGATGCTGACTTCTTGACAAAATTTTTAAACGAACAAGGTAAAATTTTACCTCGTCGTATTACGGGTACTTCTTTGAAGTTTCAAAGAAAAGTTTCCCAAGCGGTTAAAAGAGCACGTCATATTGCTGTTTTACCGTACGTAACTGATTTAATGAAGTAAAAGCTAAGTACTATGGAAATTATTTTATCACAAGACGTAGCAAACTTAGGTTTTAAAGACGATATCGTTACTGTTAAAAACGGTTACGGTAGAAACTACTTAATCCCTAAGGGGTACGGTAAGTTAGCTACTGATTCTGCTAAGAAAGTATTGGCAGAAAACATCAAGCAAAGAGCTTTTAAAGAGCAAAAAATTGTAGCCGATGCAAACAAAATAGCTGATGCTATCAAAGGTTTGGACTTGAAATTGTCTGCCAAGGTAGCAGAAGGTGGTCATAAGTTGTTTGGTTCTGTTACGACTATAGATCTTGCAGCTGCTTTTGAAAAAGCAGGTCAGTCGATTGAAAAGAAATTCATTTCAATTACAGGTGGATCTGTTAAAGCATTAGGTAAATACAACGCTTCTGTTCGTCTTCACAGAGATGTGGTAGTGGATGTAGCTTTTGAAGTTGTAGCGGAATAATTCGCAATCAATATTGATTTCAAAAAAGGCCCCTTTTAAGGGGCTTTTTTTTGTTCTCATAATTTTAAAAAATTGTTAATTAATCGATAAAATGTTAATAAAATCAGGGTTTTTAGACGGCTAAAATCAGCCCTTAAGTGGCCTAAATTGTTATATTTGTTATAGGTCAAAATTGACATAAAAATATATGCCATGAGTGAAGAAATTAAAGGACAAGATTATTCAGCTGGAAGTATTCAGGTACTTGAAGGTCTAGAGGCTGTTCGTAAGCGTCCAGCCATGTATATTGGAGATGTAGGACAGAAAGGTTTACATCATCTGGTTTATGAAGTTGTTGATAATTCGATTGATGAGGCTCTAGCAGGACATTGAAAGAATATTGATGTTATCATAAATGTTGACAATTCTATTTCTGTTAAGGATGATGGACGTGGTATTCCA
>JAQWKY010000079.1 GCA_029247585.1 Flavobacteriales bacterium
TTTCCAAGCGATTGTTTTTCAAAACCAAAATTGAAAAAACAAGCATTTCATTGACATTCCCCAGACGACTTTATACATCAGTAGCACGATAGAATAAAACAAGTATATTCGCACTTACAACTGGGCAAAGCACAAATCATGAGTCAAAAAAGAGCCAATGCGCTGGAAATTTCTACTATTTTAGAAAAACTTTACCCTGAAACACCTGTACCCTTAGATCATAAGGATGCCTATACTTTGCTCATCGCTGTTTTACTTTCAGCACAATGTACAGATGCAAGAGTAAACACCATAACCCCTTTACTTTTTTCAAAAGCAGACAATCCGTATGATATGGTTAAGTTAACTGTAGAGGAAATAAGAAACATCATCAGACCTTGCGGACTTTCTCCAAGAAAATCTAAAGCTATATCTGAATTATCTGAAATACTTATAAAAAAACATAAAGGTGAAGTCCCTGAAAGTTTTGAATTTTTAGAGGACCTTCCTGGGGTTGGTCACAAAACAGCCTCTGTCGTTATGGCTCAAGCTTTCGGAGTACCTGCTTTTCCCGTAGACACTCATATTCACCGGTTGGCTTACCGATGGAAATTAACCAATGGTAAAAATGTCGATCAAACTGAAAAAGACCTAAAACGTTTGTATCCAAAAGAACTCTGGAACAAACTGCATTTACAAATCATATTTTTCGGAAGAGAACACTGTCCAGCGAGAGGTCACAATCCGGAAACATGTCCGATATGTAAAAAATTTGGCAGAAAAACATTGTTCAAATAAAACGAGTCAATACGGACATACGTCCCTCAAAACATTTCAAACCAAACACACTAAAAACAAAAGAGCCCCGTAATCGGGGCTCTTTTGTTTTGTATTAAGCTTCTGCTTTGGGTCCTCCAAAGGTGAGAGGTACTTGCTGTTGTTTACCAACATCTTTAATCTCTCCAAAGTTAGACTCGTATTTCTTAACATTGTCAGCTAAAGCTCCAAGCAACCGCTTCGCATGTTGCGGAGTTAAAATGACTCTCGACTTCACCTTTGCCTTAGGCATACCTGGCATCATCGAAACAAAATCAACAACAAACTCTGTAGGTGAATGATTCACAACCGCTAAGTTTGAATAAACACCCTGAGCTAATTCTTCAGGAAGCTCGATACTTACTTGTTTATTGTCTTTTTTATCCGCCATTATTCTTCAATAATTAAAACTTCTTCTTCGTCTACGGAAGGTTTTGAAGTATTTAACGAGCTGTCAAGTTGTATCTTGTTACCCACAACAAGATTGTTGTACTTCTTAAGACCTGTACCTGCAGGAATCTTATGTCCAACAATCACATTTTCTTTAAGTCCGTCAAGCATATCAACTTTACCGTTAACCGCTGCTTCGTTAAGTACTTTTGTTGTTTCCTGGAAGGATGCTGCTGACAAGAAACTCTTCGTTTGTAGAGAAGCTCTTGTAATCCCTTGAAGTACGGAAGTAGAGGTTGCAGGAACTGCATCTCTGGCTTCTACAAGCTTCATATCCTTACGCTTAAGTAATGAATTCTCATCTCTCAGCTTACGTACAGGAATAATTTGTCCGGCTTTGAAATTCTCAGAATCACCCGGATCAACAACATACATCTTTCCAAAGATCCAATCGTTCTCTTCAAGGAAATCATTCTTATGTACAAGGTTATTCTCTAAGAAACGTGTATCTCCAGCATCATTAATTTGAACCTTACGCATCATCTGACGAACAACAACTTCGAAGTGCTTATCGTTAATCTTCACACCCTGAAGACGGTATACCTCTTGCATTTCGTTCACCAAGTATTGCTGAACTGCAGTTGGTCCTTTAATAGCTAGAATTGTCTTAGGCGTAATTGCACCATCCGAAAGAGATGTACCCGCTTTTACAAAGTCATTTTCCTGAACTAGAATTTGCTTGGAAAGAGATACTAAATATTTCTTCACCTCACCGGTTCTGGACTCGATAATAACCTCACGGTTACCACGCTTGATTTTACCGTAAGAAACGATACCATCAATGGCAGCTACTACGGCTGGATTCGAAGGGTTACGTGCTTCAAACAACTCTGTTACACGAGGAAGACCACCGGTAATATCACCTGCTTTCGCTGTCTTACGAGGAAGCTTGGCAATAATTGTACCTGGATTTAATTTATCTCCTTCTTTAACAATTATGTGAGCACCTACCGGAAGGTTGTATGATTTTGTTTCACCATTTTTCCCTGTTGACTTAACAAGGATGGTAGGAATCATTTTCTTATCTCTAGTTTCAGAAATTACTTTTTCTTGGAAACCGGTTTGTTCATCAATCTCAACTCGGTAAGTTATACCCTGAGCTAAATTTTCAAACTCTACTTTACCTGTTGTTTCTGATAAGATTACTGCATTGTATGGATCCCACTCACAAATAGCATCACCTTTCTTCAGCTTATCACCATCTTTAGC
>JAQWKY010000080.1 GCA_029247585.1 Flavobacteriales bacterium
ATGCGGTATTGTCTATATAACCTTCAACTCTAAATACTTTACAACTGTCAAATTGATATACATTTGCTTCAGGATTATACTCTAAGTAATGATTATAGGTACAGTCATAAACCAATGAATCGGAACAACCGTAAGCTACATTAGCACCATCATTTAAAGGATCTCCGAGGATAAATAAATCAATTGGAGATAATGTGTAAGAGAAATACTGCGCATAATTAGAATTGTTACAAGCAGAATCAC
Source organism: Flavobacteriales bacterium (assembly GCA_029247585.1). Lineage (GTDB taxonomy): Bacteria > Bacteroidota > Bacteroidia > Flavobacteriales > UBA7430 > UBA7430. The sequence goes on from JAQWKY010000080.1 coordinate 244, forward strand.
CTCTAACAATGAGGTTTTCACAAGCTGAAACGTCTGAAGTATTAAACACTGGACTGTACTCTAAATAGAGTGAATCCATACAACCCGCGGAAATAACATAACAAGACCCATCATCTTTTGTTGCCTCAACATTGAAATTAGATGCTTCATCATCCGTACAACCATATACATGTGGATTCAAACAGCTACTAGGAACACTTACATTCGCCTCTGAATTGTACTCCACATAATCGTCATAAACACAATCCGAGACAACAAGCGTTTGGCAAGAGCCATCATTCACATTAACACTGTCATTTAACGCACCCTCTAGTACATACACCCCGTCAATATTTTGAGTATATGCATAGTATTCAATGTAAAGAGGATCTGTACAACCTGAGGTTGCAATGGTCGAACAAGAACCGTCATCAAGGGTTGCATTTGCTTGATATTCAATGTAGATTGAATCAGTACAACCTTCTATTCTTGGAATACAAGTACCGTCGTTAGTATTTACGTTTGGAAGATTTCCAACAATCGGATTTTCAGCCAACCACTGAGGGTTTATTTCATTGAAATTAAGCGCAGACTCATCTTTACATCCCGGAATAACAAAAGTCTGACAAGAACCATCATCCGTATTTACGGCATCTGAATATTCTGTGTACAAACTATTTGCACAACCATAAGTGTAAGATATACAACTTCCATCGTCAAAATTAACTTCAGTATCGAAATTAAACATGGTCTCATCCATACATCCAAAGACCATAAAGTTCACACAGTAAGTTGAATCATTAACCATTGCATTGGTGTCGTATTCAAAGTAAGCATCATCCATACATCCAACAATGTCAGAGTTTACAAGTGAACATGTTCCATCGTCAACATTTGCTGCAGGATTGTAATTTAAATACTTTAAAGTATCAACAGTTTCAATCGTACAACCGTACACATAAGGAATACAAGAACCATCATCATCATTTATATCTGGATTGTAATTGAAGGCCAAAGGATTAGTACATCCAGCAATGATACAGGAACCGTCATCAACAGTAGCTGAAGCATTGTAATTAGATGCCAATGAATCTGTACATCCGTTTACTGCAAGGGTTTTACAATTTTCAACATCGAATACATTTGTATTTTCATTGTATTCTAGGTAAGTGTCATAAAAACATCCAAATATGAGTTCGGTTGCACAAGAACCGTCATCGGTATTGACATTTTCGATAATCGGCGCGAACAGAATGTAAAGTTGTGAATTGTATTCCGAGTAATCCCAATCCCAATACTCAAGGTATGTGCTGTCTGTACAACCGAGAACTACTGGAGTTAAACAAGAACCATTATCAAAGTTTGCCTCTGCAGTAAATTCAGTGTAAGCAGGATTTGTACACCCTTTCACCACACAACTACCATCATCCGTATTTGCCAGTGAATCATAATTTTCTGAAGTTAAATTAGTACAACCCAATACAACTGGAGTACTACATTTTGTCGAATCCGATGCATTGAAGTCTGTTGAATATTCAACGTATGCTGTATCCATACATCCATAAATATAATCAACACAAGTTCCATCGTCTTTGTTGGCATCCAGACTATAATTAAACTTAGTCGAATCTATACATCCGAACACTATGGCCGTTCTACAAGAACCATTCTCGATGTTCGCTTGGGCATTGTACTCAGTATAATTTACATCAGTACAACCAAATACATCTAATGAATTCATGTCACAAGAACCATCTTCATCCGTCGCTTCAGGATTGTAGTTCGGGAAACTCTCAAGTGTACAACCAGGAATTACACATGAACCGTCATCAATAGAGGCAGGTACAAGATCTCCAAATGAAGTAAGAATCATTCCATAGGTATCATAATTCGCAGCCGTATTATTGGTACAGCCTTCATGCTTACACAAAGATAATTCGTGTGTATTTATATCAGTTCCATCAATGTTTGTTAGAACATTCGCCTCACCATCATTGTCGTAATCATTGTAATTGTATGCGTTGATATCCAAACAACCTGTAACAATATCGAAACAAGAACCATCATCCGTGTTGACATCAATGCCGTCCGTTCCAGTTAGTGGGTTTGCTTCCCCATCAGCATCGTAATCATTAAAATTATAGGCTTCTGAATCTATACATCCATTTACATGAGGGAAACATGTGCCATCATCTATGTTTACGTCAATGGTGTTATCACCTGTCAATGGATTCTTTTCTCCATCTTTATCGTAGTCATTAAAATTGTAAGCAGTACTATCATTCAGACAACCGTATACTTTAACGATACAGTTTGAAGGGTCGTACTCGGTATTGACATCTACACCATTAATTCCGGTGAAATAGTCTCCATCACCATCAGCGTCGAAATCATTGTAGTTGTAGGCCTGTGAATTCATACATCCATAAATCACAGGATAACAGCTTGCATCATCTGTATTTGCATCAGGATTGTAGTTAAATGCAGTCGCTTCATCAGCACCAGCATCATTTACAACATTTGCACCGTTTATTGACAAGCCGTTATCAGTACATCCGTACACAAATGGAATACAATCTGCAGACTTATTGGTATTGATGTCGGTACCTCCAACACCAGTTAGTTCGTTAGGGTAACCATCGTAATCATAGTCATTATAATTATAGAATCCGTTATCTAAACATCCTTCAACAACTGGGTAACAAGAGTCATCGGCAACATTTACCTCAGGATTGTAATTAAACATGGTATCGTCATCACAACCACGAACGATAATTGTTGCACACGAACCGTTATCGACAATCGCTAGAGGATCGTATTCAAGGTATGTATCAAAAGTACAACCTACAGCACCTTCACAAATGTTCAGATCGTAAACCGTTGTCTCAGGATTGTGGTTGGTCGCTAATTCATTGTAACAACCCATATTGATAGCTACCGAACAAGAACCATCATCTACATTATTAACTACGTCCGGATTTAGTGCTGCATTGTATTCATCTACATCAACAGGAATGCTAACGTCGATGAATCCGTAGAACTCTAAAAAGTCACTATTTGTACAACCAAAAACAGCATCCGTTAAACACGAACCGTCATCTTTATTAGCTGCATCACCCTGAATAGTATGGTATTCTACAAACAAAGAATCTGTACAACCAAGAATAACACCAGTAATACAAGATGAAGCATCCGATACATGTGCGTCAGGATTGTATTCCAAATAATCAGAATCGGTACAATCCGTCAAGACCAATTCGCTACAAGATCCGTCTGGGGTATTCGGCACATTATCCTTTGGACTGATTGAAAAATCTACTGAATTCCAAGACCAATATTCTATGTATGAGTCATCCGTACACCCATTAGTCACAGGAACACAAGATCCATCATCAGTATTGGCTAGAGAATTGTAATTAAACGCTGCAACACCATCATCCAATAAATCGTTTGTAAGACCTGCACCATTAAGCTCAAATCCATTGTCAGTACAACCCGAAACAATGGCAATACATGAGCCATCATTCGTATTGGCTTCACTGTTGTAATTGGTTGAATTTTCTACAGTACAACCTTCAACAATAAGAGTTGTACATAAGCCATTGTCAACCGTGTATTGCTCATCATACTCAACATACAAAGGATTAGTACAACCTTCATTTAGTAAGGTAATACAGTACGAATTGTTAGGACTATTTACCTCAGCATTGTACTCAAGGTAATCCTCATCATTACATCCAACCACGCTTAGGGTACTACAAGCTCCTTCCTGATATGTATTCACATCAAACGAGAATTCCAAAAAGTTTTGATCGGTACAACCGGAAGAAATCTCATTGAGACAGTACTGGCTAACATCCCCTGTATTAGGTATAACATCAGGCATAGAAAGTACATATTTTAAAGAATCACTGTAAACAAAATCCCAATATTCCACATAGTTTGAATCGCTACAACCTACCTTAACAGGCACACAGGCATCTGAATCATCCGCGAAACTCACCTGATTTACATTGGCTATTTCGTTGTAATTATACGCTGTAGGATCCATACAACCATAAACAGCCAAAGTGGCACAAGTTCCATTATTTTTGTTGGCTTGGGCATTGTATTCTACATAATCCGGATCTGTACAACCCTCATATTCACAATTCCCATCGTCTTCAACGGCATTGGCATTGTAATTATCTGCCAATTGATCGGTACAACCTGATGTCCCTGTACAGGAGCCATCTTCTACGTTTGCACTAGCATTGTAATTCGTAGCTATTTCATTCGTACAACCGCTTACAATGAGCGTCTCACATGAAGTCGGTTCCGTATCTGTATTGTAGACTGGGTCAGGAGCTGAAATACTCTTATCGGATGAATTATAAATCCAATTTTCAATGTATTGGTCATCGGTACAGCCATATACAATTGGTGTCGAACATTCTGAAGACTCATCACCAGAATTTGCCAATGAATTATACTCCAAGAAATTCGAATTGGTACAACCCACAACAATTTGTGTACTACATGTCCCGTCATCCACATTCGCTGCAGCATTGTATTCAAAATAATTGTTATCAATACAACCGTAAACAATTAGGTTCTCACAGGACCCATCGTCTGTATTCGCTATATCATCAGGGGTGTCAATTGCGAAGTTTGAGGCATCATAGTCGTAATATTCTATATAATCTGCATCAGTACATCCTTCAACTATTAACGAAAGACAATTGTCATCAAGTCCGTTTTCATCTGAATCAGTAACCGTGTTAGCATCTGCATTATATTCAGAATAGTTCGAATCGTTACAACCAGTTATCGTCGGAATACAAGGATCAGAAGCATCCGCAAAACTAACTTGATTTACGTTTGCCGAAGCATCAAAGTTAGAAGCGTTTACATCGGTACAACCAAATGCTGCTTGTGTAATACACAAATCTGAATTAGAGGTGTTATTTAAAGTCGAATACTCAACGTAATCTGTATCCATACAACCTACTACGAATGGCTCACAAGGGTCTGAAGAATCTTCAGCACTAACCTGATTGACAACAGCTGCTGCATCGTAATTGTATGCTGCTGCATCCGTACACCCGTAATTGAATTCACAAACCGTATTATCAACTTCGTAATTTGCTGCTTGTGCTGGTATGTAATTTGACGATGCAGGGTTCAATGGGCTGTTAGACCAATTAGAATCGTTTGGATCTAGATAATAAAAATAATTATTCGCTTGAGAATTGATACAGACAGAAGTAATAGAACGACCCGCTCGTAATTGTCGAGATTGTGAATCGCCACAAGTCTCAGAACCTACAAAGGCACAAGATCCGTCATTTGTATTGGCTTCCGGATTGTAATTACATATCCATGGGAAGTTTTCCGTACATCCAAAAACAAGTATAGTAGAACAAGTACCGTCTGTGGTATTCGCCTTTGGATTGTATTCTAAATAATCTTCATCAATACAACCACGTACTATAGGAATACAAGAACCATCATCCGTATTAGCTGATGAATTGTAATTCGTTGAACCCGGATTCGTACAACCACTAACAGAAGGAATACATGACCCGTTGTCTTCATTAGCCCATTCATTATAATTAATAGCCGTATCGTCTGTACAACCTAATATTTGCATCTGACAAGAGCCGTCAGGTACCGTGGCATTTGGATTGTAGTTTATTGCCGATGAATTCATACAACCTTGTATATTTGGAACACACAAACCATTGTCTGTATTCGCTTCTGCATTGTAATTTACAGCTGAAGCATCTATACATCCATAAATGAACGGAATACATGTACCGTCATTAACCGTTGCATCTATGTCAAAATTATAAGCTAAAGGATTGGTACATCCTTCTTTTCTTGATATGCAAGATTCATCATCGTCGGTAGCAAATGGATTGTAGTTTAATGCGGATGAATCCGTACAACCTAAAACAATAGAAATACAACTACCGTCTGCAACAGTTGCATTCGGATTATAATTAGAAGCGTCCAAATTCATACATCCGAATACCGCGTCTACACAACTACCATTATCGGTATTGGCAGAAGGATTGTAGTTTATAGCATTAGAATCTGTACATCCATTGATTTTAGCAATACACGACCCATCTGCAATATTTGCATTTGCATTGTAATTAAGTGCAAGGTCGTTCATACAGCCTCGAATCAGTGTCAAACAAGTTCCATTATCGCTGTTTGCAAAAGGATTGTAATTTACTGCTGATGCATCCATACAACCTTGAACAATGGTTTGACAAGATCCATCAGGAACATTGGCATTGGCATCGTAATTATCCGCAGTAGGATTCATACATCCAAGAACAATTAAATTCTTACAAGAACCATTATCTGTATTTGCATTCGGATTGTACTCCAAATAAACATCATCAATACAGCCACTTACACTTGCAACACAAGATCCGCTAGGCACATTAGCCTCCGAATTGTAATTAAAAGCTTCAGGAATCATACAACCCTCTACTTTGGCTACACAAATACCTTCGGATTCATAATTTGCATTTGGATTGAAATTCAATGCCGTTTCATCCATACATCCCAGAACAACAGCAACACAAGTTCCGTCATCGGCATTAGCTGAAGAGTTGTAATTTGGGGCAAAAGGATTCATACATCCATAAATCGGATTGATACAAGATCCATCATCCGTGTTCGCAAGTTCATTAAAGTTGGTCGCTAATGGGTTAACACATCCGAATACTTTAGCAATACACGAATTGTTGTAGGTGTTTGCAGCAGCATTGTAATTGAAAGCCGCCTCGAAAGTACATCCATATATAAACGGTTGACAAGTAAAATCATTTACATTGGCAAGCTCATTGTAATTGTAGGCAGTGGAATCTGTACAACCAAAAACATAAGGTTCACATGAGCCGTCATCTGTATTGGCTTGTTCGTTATAGTTGAAAGCAGAAGGATCCATACAGCCAATTGCAAAAGAAGTACAGCTGCCATCGTCATCCGTAGCCGATGGATTGTGATTAAAAGATGTATCATCCGTACAACCAAGCACTTCCAATTCATCACAAACTCCATCTTCATCAGTGTCATTTTCACAAATCCCATCACAATCATAGTATTCTTCAGCAATGATACATGAAGCATCATCAGCATTAGCTGCAGCATCATAATTACAAGCAATAGAATTCATACACCCTTGAACAATCTCAATACAAGACTGATTATCTGTATTTACATTCAACCATGGATTCACATAATTCCAACTATCGGCAACCCCATCGCCATACTGGAGGTGTTGTGCCGTAGCCTGAGGATACCAGTCATTGAAATTTAGTGCTGTATCATCCGTACACCCATAAACGATAGGAATACAGCCACCGCTGTAAACGGTAGAAGAATCCGTAGGAATGGTCGTATTAACGTTGATACCATTTCCTGTACCATCATAATAAATACTTGTCAAAACAGAGTCTTGTTCATTAATCGGCCCATATTCCTTAGAAATATCATCAGAGGCTTCATACGTATTTCCTGTTAATGGATTTATGTTTAGCGGAGAAAAATAATTGTTGAAGTTGAACGACTCCTCATCCATACAACCTTTAACAATTGGGTAACAAGGATTGGAGTTATCTTCAATACTAGTTCGATTGATGTTTGCTGATGAGTCATAATTAAACATGGTCTCGTCAGTACAACCTGGCACAATGGTTGTTTCACACAAATCGTCATTTACAATATTTCCTACGTAGGCTGCAGACATCATTGAATCTGTGTAATATTCAAAGAAATTTGAATCACTACAATACGGATCAATAGGCTCAATACAGTTCACAAGAGAGTTATCTACATGCGAACCCGAAGCTATGTTCCCTTGTACAAAGCCATCAAGGTAATAACCTAAATAAGAAGGGTCGTTACAATAAAATTCAGCTGAATCTCCACAAGATGCAATATCGTCTATAATGGTTCCTATGTTTTGAACACCGACAGAGTCTCCCAAATAGTAACCTACAAATGCTGGATTGTCACAATATTTAACAAGTGTATCCCCACACAGTAAGGCATTAATAATATTCCCTGAGTCATGTCCTAAGTTGTAGTCGTAATCCGAATTAGCATTGACATTGTAATAACCCACACGAGTAGAGTCGTTACAATATAAATCAACTTCTACATCACCACACAAAGCATCATCAACAATGTTTCCTCCAACAGCTTCTTTCATTGTGCCATCAGCCGCATCAGCAGTTGCATAATACTTTGTTAATGTCGGAACATTACAATAAAAACGAACCTCATCTCCACATAATGGGTCATCTCCAGGATTTAAATCTGTTTCTAAATTCGCGAAGGATTCAATCGCTTTCGGTATCCCAAAGTTTGCCCCTGCGTCAACATCCGTACCATCTTTAATGTCATTAGTGTAGAAGTACCCAACATAAGTTGAGTCACTACAATAGTCTATTCTCTCTGTTAAACACTCAGATTGACTAGGTACTAAAGTGATGTCTGTTGGATAATCATAGGTCATCCACATAAATCCATTCCAGTTGAAGCTTTCCACATAAATAGGATCATCACAAAAGAAATCGGCTGTATCTACACAACTTACCTCATTAAGCATAGAATCTGGGTATAGCGTTATATCTAAACCTTCAATAATAGAGTAATTCCAATATTGCGCAAAGGCCTGGTCTGTACAACCCGGTCTGTAAAAACATCGAGATTGTAGATGCGTATTCACATCTTCTTCAGGATTACCCAGTGGGTTTGAAACTCCATCTAAATCAAAATCATTGTAATTGTATGCGTTTTCATCCAAACATCCAGTAATGACAGGTATACAAGAATTATCAGAGGTATTCACATCAGCAAATGGATTGTCTGAAAGTACGTAAGAAATGTATTTGTTTGATCCGTAATTATTAAAGTTGAAGGCTGTAGTATCCAAACAACCGCTAATAACTGGGTAACAGATTCCATCATCTGTATTCGCGAGCGTATCGTAATTAAATGAGGATAAGGCATCCGAAAATAAATCATTAACGTCTCCAAATTCATTCGGTAAGGACCCGTTGTCTGTACATCCATAGACGGCAGCAATACAAGATTCATCATGAACCGTTGCTGTATCCATATAGTTATAAGCAATAGGATCCATACAACCATAAATAGGTAATACACAAGCTACTGTATCATTAACGTCTAAATACGGATTTCCAAAATTTGGAAGGTAATTTAATGCCAAACTATCTTCAGTACACCCCGTAATTACTGGATAACAAACCCCATTATCAATATTTGCATTGGGATTGTAATTAGACATGGAATCGTCCGTACAACCATAGACCTTAAGAATACATGAACCGTCATCTGTATTGGTATTAATTCCATCACCATCAATCACAAGCTGATTGGCGAAACCATCACCATCAAGATCATTGAAATTTAAAGCCTGTAAGTCTGTACACCCCTTTACAACAGCATAACATGAACCATCATCTGTATTGACATCGGTTTGGGGGTCTCCCGAAAGTGGAGTATAATTATAAGCGGACTTATCATTCAGACAACCTTGAATTACAGGAATACAGTCGTTTTCTGTATTTGGGTCTACAAATTTATTTCCTATCGGTTGCACATAATTAAAAGCGGTGGGATCGTTACAGCCGTATATAACAGGATAGCAAGAACCGTTATCTTCAGTAGCTTTTGGGTTGAAGTTAAAAGCGGTCTCATCCATACATCCTATATCCTTAAGAACATAACATGGAGCTGAAGTGTTTGCGTAAGGATTATAGTCTATATAAGCTTCATCCATACATCCTTTGATTTCAACTTGATACATGAATTGAGTATACATATGTCCAATTTGCACCAATCCATTGGTTGCAAATTGATTTCCAGACAGTGAATTCTCACTGATGATTACATTAATCGAGTACAATAGCCCTTCTGGAGTTTGCACTCTCCAATTGAAAGCCTCATTTTCATTAAATCCATCTTTCGAACTCGTAAAGAGATCATCAATGTATGCGCTTATGGAATTTGTTCCCGTATTGCTCCAAGTCGAAGAACCTCCACAACGCAACACACCATTAAAGTCGTAATAAAAGACTCCAATCGTACTTCCTTCTGGGAAGGGTTCCGTGAATTCTCCCGAAAAAGAAACATTAGCTCCATTTGGATCATTCGTTCCGTAATTAGGCATTAAGACAGAACTGTTGGCATCGGTAATCTCAAAATCAAAGTCAATATATTCTCCGTCCTCGTACTGACACTCATCCGTTGCAACATTTGCTTCGGGATTGTAATTCAATGCATAAGAATTTATACAACCCAAAACGGCAGGATTTACACAAAAAGTGGCATTATAAACTCCGGCATCATCAATAACATTAGGGGTATAGCCTTGAGTGTAATATTCAGCATAAGTAGAGTCTGAACAACCAATTAATATACAACTTCCATCATCAATAGTTGCCTCGGGATTGTATGACGCACCAACTGAGTAGGAATTCGTACATCCGTAGATATGCGGGGTAATACAAGCACTTTGATCGTTAACTGTATAGGATGAATCGTACTCTTGATATTCTTCATCCAAACATCCTTTGTATTCAACGGATTGACAAGACCCATCGTCGATATTTGCCGATGGGTTGTACTCCAAATAACTTGAATTCGTACAACCAAATACGATTTGGTTTTTACATGAGGTACTATTGGAATCTTCCGTTGCTTGTGGGTTGTATTCTAAATACGTAGTGTCCATACATCCAACGACAACATCATAAGTACATTCGTAATTGTTAATGTTAGCCTCCGAATTGTAATTATTCGCTGCTGGATCCATACAACCCAGTAGAGCTGGAGTGACACACTGATCCTGATTATTAATGTTTGCTATAGGATTAAATTCTAGATAATTAACATCTGTACAACCCAACATTTCTAGAATACAAGATCCATCATCAACTAAGGCTGAGGCATCATAATTAGCCGCTTCAGAATCCATACATCCACTTGGATATTCACACAGGTCATTATTTACATCTGATGCAAAAGGGTTGTAATTCAATGCCAATTCATCTTGACAGGATACGATATCAAATTGATCACATATTCCATCTGCATCTGCATCATTCAAACATTGATTATTACAATCAAAATAGCTTTCTGCTGGATACACACACAAGCCGGCTTGAGTAGATTTTGGATCATAATTACATGCAGCTTCTTCCAAACAGCCTATAATTTCTAATTGATCACAAACGGAATCATTATCCGCATTAAAATAACATTCGCCCGAGCAATCGAGATATTCTGTTTTGTAAACACAAGATGTTGGATCCGTATCTGTATTTGCTCCTTCAAGATAATTACAAGCGAACTCATCCATACAACCCTCAACAACAATCTCAATACAATTGCCATCTACATCTTGGCCGTTCAAACAAGTACCGTCACACTTTACGTAATCGAATTCCGGAAATTCACAGGAACCGTCAGGAGTATTCGCAGCTTCGTCGAAGTTACAAGCATCAGCAAGATTACAACCGTATACAATGAGTTGAGTACAGTTGGAACCGTCATCGTCCGTAGCATTAGCATCGTACTCAACATAATTCGAATTTGTACAACCCGAAAGCGTACAAGAACCATCATCATCGGTTGCCTCTGCAGCGTAATTTTCTGCCCAATCCGATGTACAACCTAAAACTTCAAACGAATCACATACACCATCACCATCTTGGTCGGCAAGACAGGTTCCAGCACAGTCATAATTTTCTTCTGGTAAAGAACAAAGCCCATCATCTTCTGTTGCATTCGCATTGTAGTTACAAGCGGCAACATCCGTACACCCAGAAACTTCTAATTCATCACACACCCCATCTTCATCAACATCCAAGATACAAGTACCAAGACAATCATAGTAAGGCTCTGCAAAAACGCAAGTTACTTCATCCGTAGCATCTGAATTGTAATTACAAGCTAGAGTGCTTGAGGTACACCCCTCTATTTCATTTTCATCACATATACCATCTGAATCAGCATCATTAACACAAGAAATCTGGTATTCATACACCTCATCCGAAAATTCAAGGGTGTCACAGAAATAATAAATAGGCGGGAAATCACAATAAGAAATATTGTGAACGGCATTGGGCTGATAATTACAGGAATTGACGTTTGTACAACCTAATATGTAAGCAATACAGGTACCATCATCCGTATTCACATCAACGGAGGGGTCTCCTGTCAATTCATCAGATTCTCCATCACCGTCTGTATCGTTGAAATTTTTAGCAATAGGATCAATACATCCGTAAATTACTGGATAACAAGAACCGTCATCGGTATTCACGTCTGTCTGATTATTACCGGTTGGAGCCGAATAGTTAAATGCCGCTTCATCACTGATACAACCTTCAATCACAGGATAGCAGGAACCATCATTTTCCGTTGCAATTGAGGAATAATTGTAGGCTTCAGAATCATCACAACCTAAAACTTCATCAGCATCACAAACAGTATCGTCATCAGAATCATTATCAACTATTACTCCAGTTCCATCCGTTTCCCCCGAACAGGTTTCACAAACACCATCTAGTGCAGATAAACAACCTTCATCATCAGTAGCCAATTCGTTGTAATTACAACGGGTGTCGTCCATACAACCAACAAGCTCATCCGCATCACAAACGCCATCATCATCCAAATCGTTATCTACAATCGTTCCCGTTCCATCTTGTTCACCAGAACAGGTTGCGCAGGCATCTAAATCCGTCGAGTATACACAAGTGGCATTGTCCTCATTGAGTGTGGATGATGCATTGTAATTACAGGCTGCTACATCAATACATCCTGAAAGCGTATCTTCAGCATCACATATCCCATCATCATCCGAATCGTTATCTACAATCGTTCCCGTTCCATCTTGCGCACCTGAACATGTTGCGCAGGCGTCTAAATCCGTCGAATATACACAAGTGGCATTATCCTCATTGAGTGTGGATGATGTATTGTAATTACAGGCCGTATCATCAATACAACCTGCAAGTGTGTCGTCTGCATCACACAAACCATCGTCATCCGAATCGTTATCTACAATCGTTCCCGTTCCATCTTGCTCGCCCGAACAACTTGCACAGGCATCTTGATCTGTTGAGTATACACAAACTTCAATATCCTCGTTGAGCGTGGATGATGCATTGTAGTTACATGCCGTTTCATCAATACAACCTGTGAGTATGTCATCAGCATTACAAAGGCCATCGTCATCCGAATCGTTATCTACAATCGTTCCCGTTCCATCTTGTTCTCCAGAACAAGTTGCACAAGCATCAAGGTCAGTCGAAAAAATACAAAGCGAACTATCTTCATTAACCGTACTTGATGCGTTATAATTACAGGCAGTAACATCAATACACCCTGAAAGCGTGTCTTCAGCGTCACATAAACCGTCATCATCCGAATCGTTATCTACAATCAATCCATCAGCACAAGAATCACAACCCTCCGGAATCAAACAAGAACCATCATCCGTTTTGGCTTCCGAATTGTAATTACAGGCTTCAGAATTCGTACACCCCAATGGCTCCTCGGCCTTACAAATCAATTGTGGGTTAACAGCAGTCGAAACAGCAGCAATTCCATTGGTTATAAAATCAAATGAATAACCTAAATCATATACATCAGCGTCGTCAATCAAATACACTGTAATTATCTGTCCATCAATTGCTCCATCTACTTCAGCAGTGAAAATATCATCAGCCCAAGCTGCCAAACTTGTTTGTGAGCCGGAAATATCTGCTGATCCAACAGTCAATCCAGCAGGAGTAAGTGCAACTACGTATGCATCTTCAGACTCAACGTTCAATGATGTAATAAAGTCATCAGTAAGCATCATTGTCATATTTGCCCCTGTATTCCCATTGAACCTAGGTCGCCACTCATCGGTACAATACACGTAACAGGAACCGTCATCTTCGGTCGCAGATGAATCATAATTTACAGCAGAATCGTCAGTACAGCCTGAAACAGCAGGGGCGCAATTTAAGCTTACTGTCGCCGCAGAAGTTTGAAAGGCCATACCGTTTGATACAAAGTTTACCGGAGCAGGCGCTTCAACGTCATACAAAGTCTCACCATCAACCAACTGAAACGAAATTGCTGCGTTTGCTGCAGCTCCATCAACTTCAGGGGTCTGACTATCATCTCCCCATATCGCAATAGCAGTTTGACTAACTGCTGCAACAACTTCACTACCTACAAGCAAGCCATTTGGATCTATGGCTACTAAATAAGCTCCTTGACTTGAAATGCCGAGCGAGTTAATGAAATCTGGTGTCAACATCACCGTCATGTTTGACCCAGTATTCCCTACAAAAGGTTCCGGCAAATCACATTGGGCAGAGGTTTGCTTAGGCAAGCAAAAAAGAGCAATGAGTAAAGTATAGAGTATCGTATTTTTCATATCCTAGGGGGCATTAAACTTTGTAAATCTTCTTTTGGAAAATTATTTCTTTAACTGACTAAGGGGTTTGAGATTCTCACTAGCAGTCAATTTCATTCCTAAAACAGCTGAAGCACCATCTTTAATGTAGATCGACATCAAGGGTCTTTGGTAGGAGGATTCAATTTCGTAAATGGTATTATCTTTTTTCTGAGCAAGCCAAACCATCTTCTCACCCATTTCCATTCCGTTGTCCGTACCGGTTGGGTATTGTCCCCAAACAGGAAGCATATTGAAATCATTAGCTTTCCATGTCAATGAGCCAGCACATTTGTAATTTCCTTGATTGTCCGTAAAAAAAACACCGACTAAATCACCCGTTTCAAGAGAATCTCCTTGAAAACCTAAAATCATACCCGAAGGCAGGGAATTTAATTGTTGCAATTCTTTGATGACAGGATGCCATATCGGCAAGACCAAAACGGAATGGTTTGGACCGGTTCGTTCAAATGAAAAATCAATAGCTTGCTGAGCGTAAACACCTGTATTTGAAGCAACAAAGAAGGTGAATGCGAAAAAAACTAAAAAAGGACAATAAATTCTTTTCATGTTTGAGGGGTAAAAATTAACGAAATACGTCGCTAATATAATGTTTTTATCACATTCTACACCTATATATACAATGTTAATTCATAACATTACATATATACATTATTAATTTTATTAAATTCACCCTAAAATAGCGTAAAAAAAATAGCCTTGGAGTTTTGAAAAAAACAACTAGTTTAGCAAACGTAAAATGAAGATTTGAAGAAAATTAAAAACATCTTAATTGCATTAGCAAACCTAACATTTCTAGGCATAAATGCACAGAATGTTGAACTGACAAAATCCTTTGTAGGGAACAGTGAGAAATCTGAAATAATAAGTTTCACTCCTCAAGATGAAATTTTACTCAGCGGAGACTTTTCGGGCTACATTAATTATTGGGATATTCCAAACGAAGCTTTAATCAGCTCAACTAAGGCGCATTTTGGAAAAATAAACCGTATCGAATTTTCCGAAAATGGGGAGCATTTTTTAACCTTTTCAACAGACGATAAACAGGTTAAAATTTGGAACTTTTCAGGGCAAGATACACTCGTCAATTTCTACATTAAAAACACGCCTCATTTTGCCATTTTTTACGACCAAAATTCGGCACTTATTGGAGATGAAAATGGAACCATATACCACAAGGATTTTTACGAATCTGAAAACGACTCCATTATTTACAAAAACTCAACAAGAGTAATAGATGCCGTTTTCAATAAAATCAAAAATGAGCTCATAATTACTACAAAAAATAAGATCAAAATTATCGATCTAAACAACCAAAATAAAACGCGTTTTTCTATTGAAAATTCCTACTCGAGCAACTTCGTAAAAACACAGTATTATTCCCCCGAAATATTAATGACTTGGAGTCAAAATGGAATCGTCTCTTTTTGGGACATTAATAAGAAAAAAATGATACGAGAATTACGTGCAAAAAACAACTTTCACGAGCTCTCAATCAATCAATATAGTAAAGTTTTATTAACGGGCTACTACAAAGATAAAGCACTGTTATTTGACCTGCAAAATATCGACCTAGAGCAAGAGCTAGACGAAAACATACAACTCGTAAACACCTATCTAACAAACGATTACAACCGATTCATGATCAGTTCTAGTGAAGAAGGGAGACATCGCTTAATGCGCGTAAAAGGAGGAGATGCCATCAAGCCCCTATCTTTACAAAAAAGAACCATAGAAATTCAAAAAGTAATCACGGTTGAGTCAAAAATATTAAGGCTCGCTGTTTGGGATAACGAACGTGTTGACGGAGACAAAATATCTCTTAGCCTCAATGGGAAATGGATTATTCGCAACTATGAGATCATAAAGGACAAGCGACATTTTGAAATTGAACTTGTAAAAGGTCAAGTGAATCAACTGGTGTTTTTTGCCGAAAATTTAGGTAGAATTCCACCCAACACCTCTGCCATAAACATCCAATACGATGGCTACAACAAAACCCATATTATGCGCTCCAACATGGAGAAAAGTGGCTCCATCAACTTCTATCTAGAAGAAAAATAATAATCGCATTCTAATAAGTATCTTTGTCACAAATATTCTCATATGAAAAGAGTGGTCGTAGGCCTTTCTGGTGGCGTAGATTCTAGTGTAGCTGCCTACTTGCTTCAGCAGGAAGGGTATGAAGTTATTGGCTTGTTCATGAAGAACTGGCACGACACCTCTGTAACCATTTCCAAAGAATGTCCATGGGTGGAAGACAGTAACGATGCCATGGCAGTAGCTGAAACACTGGGAATTCCTTACCAAACCATTGATTTGAGTGAAGACTACAAAGAACGTATTGTTGACTACATGTTTGCAGAATATCAAAACGGTAGAACACCCAATCCAGACGTACTTTGCAATCGAGAAATCAAATTTGACATTTTCCTAAAAGCGGCCTTACAACTCAAAGCAGATTTTGTTGCGACAGGACACTACTGTCGAAAAGATAAATTTGAAAAAGAGGGAGAAACCATTTTCCAACTGAAAGCAGGACTTGATAAAAATAAGGACCAAAGTTATTTTTTATGTCAATTAAATCAAGAACAACTCTCCAAAGCCCTCTTCCCTATTGGCCATTTAGAAAAATCTGAGGTACGAAAAATAGCTACTGAAGCAGGTTTAAGTACAGCAGAGAAGAAAGACTCTCAAGGTCTGTGTTTTATCGGTAAGGTGAAGCTTCCTGAATTTCTACAACAACAATTAAAACCCAAACAAGGGGCTATTATTGAAATTGAAAAAGAACATCCTCTTTTCAATAAAAACAAAGAATTCAGTAGAGAAAATACCTCACTCGAAGCGCTTCAAAATTTAAGTCAAGATTATATTTACACACCCGATTCAGGGGAGAAAGTGGGTGAACACCAGGGTGCACACTATTTTACTATTGGGCAACGAAAAGGAATCAATGTGGGTGGAAAAGTGGAACCTCTGTTTGTGATCGATACAGACACCAAATCCAATACCATATATGTCGGACAAGGCACGAATCATCCCGGACTCTATCGACCGGGACTAAAAGTCGTTAATGAAGATGTTCATTGGCTTAGAAGCGACATCAAACTCAGTCTTGGTGAACAAATGGTTGTAAAAGCTCGTATACGTTACAGGCAAGCCCTAGAAAATGCCACGCTTCACCTGCATGAAGATGGGCTGTATATTCTTTTTGAGCAAGATCAGAGAGGCATCGCAGCCGGTCAATTTGTAGCTTGGTATTGTGAAGATGAATTGTTGGGCTCAGGAGTTATCTCTTGATACTTTAACCCTACACGCTGTTATAAAAAAAGGCTTCATCAAATGATGAAGCCTTTTTTACGGTCGACCAATACAGCTTATGCCAAATCGTTGTATCGATTTTTAATAAACTGCGTTAAATCTTCCCCCTTCAATAAACCTTGGGATAATTTGGCAAGGTCTGTAGCTTCCTTAAGCATTGATTTCTGAGTAGCAGCGTCTTTCTCCGAAAGAATTTTAGACACCAAAGGATGATTACCATTGACCACTAAGTTGTACATATCCGGCATGTTATTCATACCGAACATACCTCCGCCACCAGAAGCACTCATCTCATTCATACGACGCATAAATTCTGAACGTGTAATCGTTAAAGGAGAAGAACTAGGACTCAGACTTTCAAACTGAACGGTATATTGTTCTTTAGAAACAACACTTTCAATAGTCTCTTTAAGTATCTTCTCATCACCCTCAGAAAGAACAGAAGGAATATCCTCTCCCTTATTGATCAGCTTATCTATAGAGTCTGCATCTACGCGAACAAAAGAAACATTTTCTTTTTCGGTTTCTAACTTTTGTATCAGATGACTTATGATTGGACCATCCAACACCAACACATCATATGACTTTTCTTTAGCTTCAGCAATATAACTGTGCTGAGCCTCTTTATCATTCGTGTAGAGAACAACCGTTTTACCGTCTTTGTCTACCTGATTTACTTTAATTTTATCTAGATACTCATCCCAAGTAGCATAAGCATCATCAACGTTTTTGTAAAGTGCAAACTTCTCAGCCTTTTCAAAGAATTTCTTTTCCGAGAGCATTCCGTATTCAACGATGACTTTCATATCTTCCCACTTCTCCTCAAAAGCCTTTCGATCGGACTTAAACATTTCATTTAATTTATCCGCAACTTTTTTGGTGATGTGTGAAGAGATCTTCTTCACATTCCCATCCGATTGCAAATACGAACGAGACACATTCAATGGAATGTCTGGAGAATCAATAACCCCTTGTAACATAGTTAAGAATTCAGGTACAATTCCTTCTACGGAGTCCGTTACAAAAACTTGATTGCAGTACAATTGGATACGATTCTTGTTCATATCCATATTCTGTTTTAACTTAGGGAAGTATAAGATCCCGGTTAAGTTGAATGGGTAATCTACATTCAAATGAATGTGGAAGAGAGGCTCCTCGAAGTTCATTGGATACAGCTCTCTGTGGAACGCTTTGTAATTTTCATCCTCAAGAGATGATGGAGACTTCGTCCAAGCAGGGCTTGGGTTGTTAATGATGTTATCTACCGTCTCCTTAATCTCTTTGGCATCATCGCCTTCGCCTTCCTTATGCGTTACTTCTTTCGTACCAAACTTGATGGCTACAGGAAGAAATTTACAATACTTATTAAAGAGCTCAGAGATCTTAGATTCTTCCAAAAACTCAACAGAATCCTCTGCGATGTACAGTATGATATCCGTACCTCTACCCTCTTTTTCTGTCTCATTTAATTTAAATTGTGGTGAGCCATCACACTCCCACTTCACCGCAGGCTCATCTTGATAAGACTTGGTTCGAATTTCCACATTTTCAGCAACCATAAAAGCAGAATAGAAGCCCAATCCAAAATGACCTATAATGCCCGCATCCTCAACTTTGTCATCGTACTTCTTTACAAATTCTTCTGCCCCTGAAAAAGCAACCTGGTTGATGTATTTCTTCACCTCTTCAGAGGTCATACCAATACCGTTGTCAGAAATCGTGATGGTTTTTGCTTCTTTATCAACCTTTACTTCAACCAAGGGTGAGCCTACATCCCCTTTGATTTCGCCCATAGAAGACAAAGCTTTCAACTTTGAGGTTGCATCAACAGCGTTCGATACCAATTCTCTTAGGAAGATCTCGTGATCTGAGTACAAAAACTTTTTAATGATTGGAAATATATTTTCCGTGGTCACTTTAATTTTTCCAGTAGCCATAAGCCTTAAAATTTTAAATTTATTTGTCTACCCAATAGTCAATTCTTGTGCCAAGCTCATGAGCCTGTCATATTGTCGTGAAAATGTCAGAAATGCTCTTATCGACTGCAGATCAAGAGCTTAAAAATAGCCTTACTCACACGATTTGACAAGGCGATAAAGATCAAGAAAATCAAAAAGGCTGAACATGTATTTTTGTACATTTACAAACACATTTAAAATAAACTACAAGCTATGACATCAACGGTAACCTATCGAGGCGGACTAAGAACGGAAGCCACACACCTTCGCTCAGGAAACACCATCATCACAGATGCACCCATTGACAACAAAGGAAAGGGAGAGGCCTTTTCACCTACCGATTTGGTTGCAACAGCAATTGCATCATGCATGCTTACCATCATGGGCATTAAGGCAGATGAAATGGAAGTAAATATCGAAGGAACTACGGCGGATGTAGAAAAAATCATGGGAACCGAGCCGAGAAGAATCACTCAGGTCAACATACACATCAATGTACCGATGACGGCAGATGAGAAAACCAAAAAAATCCTTGAAAGAGCAGCTTTGACATGCCCAGTAGACCAATCCGTGTCGGAAAGGATGATCAGAGATGTGAAATTTACTTGGGCGTAAAATAACTCCCTTAAGCGACAGGCTTATAGAATCGTCTCCATATTCTTAATCCGAATCCAAGGGTCAAAATCCACGCAAACAACTCAATCCAATTGGGGTTGGAATTGTATCCAAAAAAGCCCTTCAAGAAAACGCCTACAAGACCTTTATCATGAAGTAGATGTATGTACTTGCCCTTACTCTCATTATAGCTGTAAAAAAGCTCTGAAGCACCCGCTTCTAACTCTGCTTGAGGTACTAAGATGTTCCAGGGTCTAGCAATCTCAGATTTTGACTCGAGACCGAAGAATTCCAAGTGCCCCCCTTTCACTACAAACGACTCCATTTCATGGGTCCCATAGGCAACCATCCCAGCAGCAAAGAGCACCAAGAAAAAAGACGTTACACTGAAGAAAGGGCGCAAATTAATTCGCCTTCCCTGAACCACAATCAGATAACCTATCAGGCATGCCAATACAATCCCTGAGAAAAACCCAACGTAGGAAAAACTGGTTTGTAAACTTGAACCAAATAAGAACATCACGGTTTCAAACCCTTCGCGTAAAATGGCAAAAAATACCAAGATAAAAATACTCCACTTACTGCTGCTTTTGGCCGCTTCTGAAGCCAATTTCTCAACCGCATCTTTTGAAGCCATAGATTTCGACAACCAGAAAACCACATACAGTAAAAACCCAGCAGTGATAAACATGAATATTGATTCTGCCAATTTGGCCATGGATTCATTTTCAATACTGCTGTTGACATAGTCTAATCCGAAGGCAACACCAACACTCGCAACCAAGGCTGCAACTACAGCATACCACATGCGTCTGATTTGCGCCGTAAGATTGGACTTTGACAAAAAGGTGTAAATAATACCGACAATTAAAGCGGCTTCTAAACACTCTCGAAAAGCAATAATAAACTGATTCATAGCTATAGTTTCACCTGTAAACTTAAATAATAATTTCTTTGGTCAGAAGGAATGATCCCCGGCCCCGGATAACCCGTTGCACGTCGTGTAAAATAGGACTCATTTAATAAGTTGTTGACCCCTGCCTCTACGGTAAACTTTCCTTTCTCATATTTCGTAGAAAGGTCGACCACGGAGTAGGACGGAATTTCACCAAACAATGCATTAGCTGTTGGCTTAAGGGTATTTTCAGCATCGGAAAACTGACTACTGGTATGCGAATACAAAACGGAGCCCGTTAAAGCTTTGTATTGGTACTGAACACCACATTTCACATTCAAATCTGGATTCAATTCTACTTGATTCCCTTCAATAGTTTTTTCTTTACTGCTAACATAAGTCCCGTTTTGGAAAGAAGTATTCAGAAATACATTTAACTTTTGATTTTCAACACTAGAGAAGGTACTCAAAACATCCCAACCAACATAAGACTCAAGTCCTAGGGTTTTGGAATCACCAATATTCGTACTTAATCGATAGGATTTGTATACTAAATCAGGTCTCGGTGCCGTATCGACATTGTAGTATTTTTGGACGTACCCGATTCGATTCGAATAATTCAAATAAAAGAGACTGAAATCAAATTCCACAGCATCCCAAACGCGACCTCGTAAACCCAAATCGATGTTAAAACCTTTTTCATCTTCTAAATTAGGATCAATGACGATATTGGAATTGATGACTTGCATGTCATTAAAATTAATCGCCCTATAATTCTGTGAGAAATTCCCATAGAGTTCACCTCCCGTAAAACACTTGTAACTTGCTCCTAAACCAACTAAGAAAACCTCACGATCTAACTTCTTAGTATCAGGCGTCTGAGAAACCGAATCATTCACGTAAGCATGGAAATAGCCTTGCGACTCGGTCACAATTCGATCGTATCGGAATCCAGGTGTCAAGGAAAGACAATCATTAACGCGAATTAAATTTTCTACAAAAAAGGCCGTATTGAAACTCGGGAATTCAAAATAAGAACCGTAGCTCTTAAATTTATCTTCAAAAGAAAAATGGGAAGCGGAACCGGAATCTGCAGTTCCTTGTTCCTTCACCGTAGAACCTTTATAAGTTCGCAAACCCAAAAGCAAGGCAGATTCTGCTTCACCGATCAGGTAACGATGTACCAACCGAGTTTCGTTACCGTAATTTTCAAAACGGGCAAGAAGTAAATCACGTTTTTGATTAAGATCCTCCCAGTCAATTCTATCTAGGACTCCCAAGGCATCTCTGTTCGCCCACAAACCAAAGGTTCTAGAATTCAAAACCGTCCTACTGTTGAATTTATAATCTAAGGTGAAAGCGGCAATATTCCAATCCACCTGAAACCAGTTTCTCGATCGAAAAGATTTCTTAGGATCCGTTTCGAAAGTAACATCATCAAGGCCTCCCGGCTGCTGAGCCAAGTAATCCATATGCGTATACTCCAGACCCAATTTTAACTTTGAACTCGCCTGATATTGCGCCGATAGAAAAGCCGTTTTCGCTTCCGTATTTGAATTCGGTCGCCAACCTTCTCTGCTTTTCTTTTGATAGAAACTGTAGTACGTCCACTTTCCTTTAGAGCCGCCCAAGCTAACAAATGTATTGTGTAATCCATAAGAACCTACAGATTGCCGGGCAATGACCTCTAAAGGCTTGTCAGCCCCTGTTTTGAGAACAAAGTTTAATAAGCCCCCAAACTGTGTTCCGTACTGTAAGGAAGCGGCCCCTCTTACGATTTCAATTTTTTGGATCGCTTCAGAAGGCGGCGTGTAATAAGATTCGGGGTAACCCAAAGCATCAGCACTGATATCGTAACCGTTCTGACGGGTGTTGAAATTAGAGGTTCGATGAGGACTCAATCCGCGAGCCCCAATCTCCAACTGCAAGCCCAAGCCATCGCTCTCCCAGATATTCAAACCGGGAACTTTGGAATACACCTGACGCGAATTATTGGTGGCCTTATTCGCCATGGAATGATCCACGAGAATGACTTCGTTCTTCTTACCCGCATATATAGCCGTACCCTCTACAGAACGTAATCTTGTAATATTGGTTTGACGGGTGTAATCTTCTCTAAGATCTACCTGAGCAAGTTCGGTAACATCAGCCTCCATGGCAATGTCCATATGGAGTACTTTTCTTTTTAAAGAAATCTCACTAAAGAATTTTTTGTACCCGATAAAGGAAACAGCAACTTGATAAGTCCCCTCATCCAAGACTGAAATCTCGAATCGTCCGTCGCGATCACTGATCACAGCACTGTCATCATTGAGCTGAACATGGGCATAAGCAATAGGCTCTGAAGTAGATGCGTCAGCAACCAATCCTTTTAAGATATGTTGAGCATCAACTGCACAAGCAGTCCACAAAAACACAATACATAAGAGCCTTAATCTGGGCATATTATCGATCTAAAATCCAATCTTTATGTTTCAAATGATCTTTCAATTCAGCTAAATTCACTTCAGGGTCAATGAAAAGTTTACTTCTTGCTCCGTTTAAAGTCACATACACCTCTGCATTAACGATGGGGTTTTTCAAACCTTTCGATTCAACTTCTTCTGCAATAATCTGTGCGTACTGAAGAATTAAATCTGGTTGAGTCGCCATCATTTTCTCTTGAGTAGGTGTAAGAAACTGCGAATTATCTACCTCTCCCTTACGTCCTGTCTCAGGGTCTGTTACGTAAAAGAAAGCAGTCCCTGCTTTCTCCATCAACATCACACGCCAACTGAAACGATACCCCTGCTCGGTCCAAAATAAATCTCCCGGATAAAGCAGGTAACGAAAAGGAAACAACAATTGAAAGAACACATAAGCAGCTATAAAAAAGGTCAAAATCTTCCTTTTAAAGCCGTGCAAAATTAGTGAATTATACTCGATACTTGACCCTACCTTAACATTTAATTTAGAATAAATAAAAATAACAAGCTTCTGATGAAAATCGGGCGAGAAAAAGAGTAGGGTAGTTAAAATCATGATCCAAGGAAACATCCCTATTGGAAACATGAAACCTGTAATCAAGTGGAAAAGAACCAGCACAACATATGCAGGAAGTCTAAAACGCTTGGTAAGAAGAAAAAAGACTACAGTAAGATCAAAAACACATCCGAGCCAACTAAACCCGTAAGCCACCCATTTCTCGGTAAAAAAAGAACCCACAAGGGGCCAATGCGCCTTGGCTTGCAACCAAATACTCATCGGCATGGCGTCCAACAACCAATCAGTATTTAACTTAGCCACACCCGCAAAAAAATAGACCAAACCCAACTGAAACTTGAGTAGGAATATGGGCCAATTAGATATCTCATCTCGGGCGATTTTAGGGTTCCGAGCAACATCAAAAGATAAGGAGCGATGAGCAGGTAAAAAACACATCAAAAAAGCCACAAGACTGATAAAATAATAATGATTCAGGTAATTTGTGATGTCGATGAGTTCCACGTAAGTGAACAAGATAAAATACGCGACCGTTGCGAAACGATAAAACAGTCCCAAAGCAATGCACAGCGAAGAAATCAACAAGAGTGCAAACACGGCATACATACCAAATTCGCCAAGCGGTTTCACCCAATGAAATCCGTAGTAGTGAAAAAAGTGATCGGGTTGAAGGAATAAAGAATCAATCCAACCTTTGGCCCAAAACCTTAAGGTACTCGCAAACATCATAAAACCAAATATGATGCGAAAAACAACTAAAGGGGCTATGCTGGTTTTAGCATACATCCCCGCTAGGATTTGATCTTTATCTGTTGAAAAATCAATCCCCGTCTGCATCTGTAGAGGTTACTGTGACAGACAAATATGAGCGCATATCATTCTTAATCATGGGCACCAACTTTTGAAGGGCATTGGATGTTTCCGAAAGGTTCACATTGTTGTTTTCAATTTCAGAAGACAAATTCATTGTGTACAAAGAAATGGCTTCTCGACAAGCCGCAAATTGCTCTTGTATAGCCGAAGCTAAATCTCCATCAACCACCGTAGACTGCGCATTGTATTCTTTTAGCTTTTCATAGATACCAACTCCATCAACTCCATCGTATCCTACACCCATATAAACCTTTTCGAGCGCAGCTAAATTGGCATCCATCAACTCAAAAGACATTTCACTAAAGCGACCTTCAACGACTGAATTATCGGCAGCAATAGGAATTCCGTATTGAGTGGCAAACCCACTCGGAAGGGCAAATTTATTTCGTTTCACTTGCTCATAATCGTACAAGAAAGTGTTGAAGAGGAGACTTAAAGAACTACTTCTATCGTTGCCGTTTGCCTGAACGAACACGGCTCTGTAGGAATCCCAAGCTTCAACAACCCCTTCAACGCGTGTTTGCATATCAACAATACAGGCACTGATGTAGTTGATTCTTGAAGAATCGCTCAGCTCCGTCAGCAATTCAATTTGACTTGTGTGGAACAATAAATAATCAAGGGCAGGTAAGCCTTTTGCCTCATAATTTGATGGAACGTCTAAATCAAACGAACCCGATTGAATATTATCTTCAATTTTTGAGACGTTCGTAGGAAAAGAATTACAATTCATAAGCAATAATGTGGAATAATCTGCCGCAGGGCCGAAGTCAAATGCTGAGACGGATTGCCAAGACAAGTAAGTCGCTTTAAACTGATCTTGAAGCTTTTCTAAACTCTGGACTTCCGAAGCATCAAAAACATCAAAGTCCGCTCGTAAAGCAGACAAATCGGATTGAAATTGAGCGTAACTCGGAATGATGATGTTATCAGCCGTTTGTTCAAACAAGTCGCTGTAAGTGAGGTTATCCATAGGTTTTTCGGGATCACAAGAACTAAAACTCATCAAGAGCACAACAACAGTGGCAAAACGTAAAACTTTCTTCATAGTGAAAAAACCACCTGCTCACGCAGGCGGTTACTTATTATAATAGTTAATTAAAATTCAGCAGCATTGGTAATGTTATAGGCATCAGCCAAAAGCGTAATCGCTTGATTAATTTCGACGGGTGTTACTTCATTTAAATTGGTTCCCAAAGCGCCGATGATTGCATCTACTTGAGAAGCAGAAACACTTGCTTCGCTGTTGTATTTTAAAGCGGAAATAAAAGCAATCGCTTCAGATAATTTGTGGTTCCTAAGTACAGCATCAGCAACATCATCAATCGCACCGTTCAAGTAGTGAAGGGCCGATGCAACCGGAATCATTTCCCAGTGCGCACGAACTTTACCAATCGCTTCATCACGTGAAGTATAGTCTTTATTGTCGATGGCAGTTCTTCCAGCAATGAAGGCATCCATTAAATCGTCAATGGTTGTTAAACCTCCTCCAATGGTTTTCTTTGCGTATTTCCCCCAGTAAACACCGCCGTCTGTATTGGCTCCAGAAAATTCAACAGGGGCCCCTAGGTAACCAAAAGCTTCATCCCAGTGATGCTGCATCTTTGTGTAATCTTTTCCTTCTACCAAATCAGTGTTTTCTACATTCATTTTTGAATCACTTAAGTAAACAGACGTACCTTGGTAATAGAAACAAGAACCCATAATTCCTTTGACAATCAATTGAATAGGCTCAAATCCATTCTCATCGAACAAATAGGTTTTAGCACCATCTTCAGATGTAGTTGTCGATCCATTCACCGACAAGTCTGCCAGTTGATCTATCAAAGACTCAACTGCAGCCTGCTGATCAGGATGCGTCTTACTCTTTAGGTTTTTTGTAGGCTGCCCCTCGGCAAAAGCATCAGAAGTCCAGGTATACCCGTCATTAGCATACATGGCTTTTACCTGAGTTGCATCAATAACTGCACCATCGTTAGCTTTTTTCAAATAACCCTCCAATTCTTTCAACAAATTCAATCGCTCAACTTGACCGCTGTAGTTCGCATTTTCAAAATTATAGGTTTCAGGCACATCGTTCTTCTTATCGTCCTTCCCACATGAGGTGAAAAACACGACAGAGAATAAGGTTATGTAAGAAAATATTTGTTTTAAAAGTTTCATCTTTTTTTGTTTATCCTTATTTAGACTTGTTTTAAATTAAGGCAAATCTATATGATATTTTTTTACCTAGCAATGTTTTTCCATTTTTATTTAGACTTAATATAAATAGAGTAAACCCCCAAACCATTAAAAGACTCATATTCTGAACCTTAACGTTTTTAAAAGATTCGTACTAAAAAATTTCAGGGTTGTATTTTTCGGGAAATTTAGGCGTCTTATCCTTGAAGAAATCTTGAATGCGCAACATATCTTTTTCAAAATCTCCAGTTAAGGTTAACGGCGGTCCAAAACCTACGTGTTTTTTCTTGAAATCCACAAAACCCATAAAAACGGGAACATTTGCCGCAGTAGCCATATGATAGAAGCCCGTTTTCCACTTGGGCACCCAGGAGCGTGTTCCTTCTGCAGGGACTGCAACAATCATTTCATCGCTCTCTTTGAGAGCCTGGATCATCAAGTCTACCATCCCCCCTTTTTTACTCCGATCCACAGGAATGCCCCCTGTGGATTTGAAAAACAGATTCATGGGGAAAAAAAACCAACTTTTTTTGATAAAATAATTCAATTTCAAGCCCACTAAATTAAATGCAGCCAGTGCCAGAGGGAAATCCCAATTGGAGGTATGAGGTGCACAAACGAGCACAGCCTTCCTAACTCCGGGCGGCACTTCGCCAACCATTTCCCAACCCATAAGCTTGAGAAAACACTTACTGATTAACTTCTTCATCAAAAAAATCAGGTTTAAAACCGATTAAGTAAACGGCATCTACAGCTCTCGTAAATGCCGTATACAGCCATCTTAAATATTCTTTATCTACGGTATCTTCAGGAAGGTACCCTTGCTCAATAAACACATTTTTCCACTGCCCACCCTGTGCTTTATGACAAGTAATGGCATAGGCAAACTTTACTTGAAGTGCATTGAAATAGGGATCTGCCTTGATGGCCTGAAAACGTTTGTATTTTGTTTTAATATGCGCGTAGTCGCGCTCAATGGACTTATACAAGCGATTGCCATCCTCATAACTCATCGATGGACGATCTACATAGATGCAATCTAAAAGTAAATACGTTTCAAATTCGGGTTCATCAGGGTAATCAATAAGATTTACCTCCGCTTTGGCAAAACGAAAACCATGGCGTTCTTCCGTGGTCAAAATTCTTTTGACCACAATTTGGTCTCCATTTGCAATAAAACCCGCTTTTGACTCTTTAGGCAGACAAAAATAATTGTTCTTCACCACCATCAGATGATCGCCGGAAGTAATCTCATCTTCGTACCAAAGTATTCGATTTCGTATTTGCTGATTGTAGACATTGGCACGCTTGTTTGAACGCAAAACGACCACAGAATCTTCTATGGACATGGACGAATATGCCGTATTTAAAGCATCTTCTAAATCTTGTTTTTCAACAATGCGAGTTACGTCTGGATACAAATTAAAGATCGGTTTAAACCGATCTTGATCACGTTCCAAAAGCTGCCTTAATGTTGTTGCATTTTTCAAAATACCAGAAGATTCAGCTTGACGAACAACCTCTTGAAGCTCCACATGAAACACTTCCTTAAAATACCGTAATTTCAACTCCTCAGGAATCAAGGCCGGACTGAGTGTTAAACCGACAGGAGGAAGCTGCGCAACATCTCCAATCAATAACACTTTACAATTCAGTCCTTGATCCGCAAAACGAATCAAATCGTCTAGCAAGGCGTTTCCGCCAAATGCACTGTCAGTTTGATTTCCAATCATGGAAGCCTCATCGACAATATAAATCGTATTGGAAGCCTTGTTCTTTTGAAGCTCAAAACTTAAGGAGCCCGACTTCAATTTTGGATAATAAATATGCTTGTGAATGGTGTATGCCTTTCGTTTTGTGTAGGCACTCATCACTTTGGCTGCCCTTCCTGTAGGTGCTAACAAAACCGCTTTTCGGTTGTATTTAGTCAAGGAGGTCATTAACGTCTGTAACAACGAAGTCTTACCCGTTCCTGCATAACCTTTTAATACAAAAAGTTGGTGCGGATCACGTTCCAGCAAAAAACCTGCAACGTGATGTATCCACTGGATCTGACCGGCAGTCGCTTGGTGTGGGAAATTTCGTAGTAAATCTCCTTGAAGATCGGTTATTTTGGTACTCAAAGTCAAGGATACAAAGATACACATTCAACAGATTGAAAAAAAATGAGATTACGTCAAAAAAATTGTAAATTTGCTAGTAAGTAGATTTAAATAAATGGAAAAAAAAATTCGCATCGGATTATGGATTTTAGTCATTGGACTGAGTTATTCGCTATATAGTGCCATTATGAATCCTATCCGCTTCAATAAAGAAAAAAAGCTTCGCTCAGCAGACGTCATTGAACGTTTAAAGGAGGTTCGAAAAGCACAAATTGCATTCAAAGAAGTCAACCGATTTTACGCCCGAAACTTCAATGAACTGATTCCACTCATTGACACGGGTGAGTTTACCATTGTTCAACGTCGAGACGAAGAATTTAAGTATTACAACGAGGTGTACCGTGAGCACCAACTCAAAGACACTACCTACATTGACACTCTTGGGTTTGCAAGTATCAAAGACTCTATTTTTGGAGCAGGTTTCAACCTTGAAGAGCTACGATTCATTCCTCACGCAGAGGGGGCAGAGCTCGAACTAAGAGCGGGCAGAATAAATTCTGGAAAACTGAAAGTACACGTGTTTGAAGCAAGAGCTCCCAAAGAAAAATACCTCATGGGATTGGATGATGATTTGATAAAAAACACAGCAAAAGACTTGGTCGTAGGCTCAATGAACTCGGTAAAAATTAATGGCAACTGGGAATAAAATCAAAGTAACTCTAAGCCATATAGATCCACATTTGAAACTGAATGAATCCAATTCATGTCATTTGTCCATTCAAATAGGTTTGGATAGGTTTTCTTTTGCGATTTTAAATCTAGAAAAGCAAAAGTACATTGCGCTTGAATATTACGACATTCAAAACATCAACACTTCGAACGACCTAGCCAACAAAATCGATCAAATTATTGCCCACCAAAAGCTGCTGCTACAAAATTTTGCATCAACATCAATTGCAATAGCTGACACCCTAAACACGTTAACTCCCGAAACCCTTTACTCCAAATCAAACGGGAAAGAAATTTTACAATTCAACCATCCTGTATTGCAAGGTGAAAATGAAAGTAGGGATTGGCTAGCATCCCTAAAAGTTTACAACTCGTACGTAATTCCTGAGGCTTTGGAACGCTGTTTCAATAAAAATTTCCCGAAAGCCATTTGGAAGCACGACAGCAGTATACTCATTGAAAGTCTCATTCAACAATTCAAACTGCAAGAAGGAGAAAAAGTATATCTATCGATTCAAAACAATTATTTTGAACTCACGGTACTTCAAGGAAGAAAACTACGATTCTTCAACAGCTTTTCCTACAAAACAGCTACGGACCTACTTTACTATTTGTTATTTACCTTTGAACAGTTGAATATAAATCCCGACCAAATCCCACTGGTACTTTTAGGTGAAATTGAAAAGGAATCTGAAGTTTACAAGTTATTATACCGCTACGTTCGTCATATTGATTTCACAAAAAGAAATCCAAATTACAAGTACAGCTTTGTTTTTGATGAAGTAAAAGAACACCACTACTACAAACTCTTGAACCAGCACCTATGCGCATCATAAGTGGATCTCATAAGAGCAAACGAATTACGGCTCCCAAGAACTTACCCGTTCGTCCTACCACAGACATGGCCAAAGAGAGTCTCTTCAATATTTTAAACAATCGTTATTATTTTGATGAGATTACCGTACTTGACCTTTTCAGTGGAACCGGAAATATCAGCTATGAATTTGCATCTCGAGGCACAGAACAAATCCTTAGTGTTGACAAAAACTTTCATTGCGTTCGATTTATTGAGGAAACTGCAAGTGAGTTGGGTTTTAATGCCATCAATCCGATTCAGGCTGATGTCTTTGAATTCCTTAACAAACACAGCCAAAAATACGACATCATTTTTGCAGATGCTCCCTACGACATGGAAGGCTTGAATGAAATCATCCAGCTTGTTTTTGAGAAAAAAATCCTTTCGGATTACGGCATGCTTATTATCGAGCATCCCAAAGAACAAAACTTTGAAGACCAAATCAACTTCACAGAAAAACGTCGCTATGGAAATGTGAACTTTAGTTTTTTTGAACACCCAAAAACAGATGAATAGTACTTCAAGTGAAAAGTGCTTGGAATACCTAAAAAATAGGCTTTAAGTTATCCATTGTCAATTGTCAATTCGTAATTTATAATACCAACCCTTCGACAGGCTCAGGGCGACACCTACTAAAAGACTTTGTGCTTTGTACCTTGTACTTAATACCTTATACTCCGAATTAATATTTAACTTGCAGTCTCAATAGCAAGAAATGAAACGAATCGCATTTTTTCCAGGATCCTTCGATCCCATCAGCAGAGGACACGAAGATATTGTCCTTAGAGCACTACCCTTATTTGACGAAATCATAGTGGCTTTGGGAGTAAACACCGCCAAAACCTACATGTATTCTGCAGAACAAAGACTAGAGTGGATTAAAAAAACCTTTGTGGATTACCCCAAAGTTAAAGTGGTGAGTTACCAAGGGTTAACCATAAAAGCTTGTGAAAAACATAAGGCAAATTTTATCCTTCGAGGTCTGCGCAACTCCAACGACTACGAATACGAAAAAAGCATTGCGCTCATGAATCAAGAGATGG
Organism: Flavobacteriales bacterium; assembly: GCA_029247585.1. GTDB lineage: Bacteria > Bacteroidota > Bacteroidia > Flavobacteriales > UBA7430 > UBA7430. Next base: position 32,284 of record JAQWKY010000080.1, read on the forward strand.
CTCCAAATATAGAAACCCTTTATTTGAATACCGCACCAAAATGGGCGGCAATCTCATCTACAAGTATCAGAGACATCATTAAAAACCAAGGTAACGCTGAACCTTTTCTCGCCTCAGGAGTTCAGCTATAGAGGCGTAGGTATTTGAAAGATATTCCAAATGAGCTTCTTTGTCCGCCCACAGGACCTCGGTAATTCCCTCCTCAATTTGAGGTTTTAAAGCTTGCTCTTCTCCACAGCACATCGCATACCAATAAGATGTTTTTAACACCTCTTTTTCCTTGTGGGGGTATACATGATAGGTACGTCCTAAAAGTTCGCCCCTGCGGATGCCCTGAACCGAACACTCCTCTTCAACCTCTCTAACAGCAGCTACTTCGATGGACTCTTCAAGCTCCACTTTTCCTTTTGGCAAATCCCAAGTACCATTTCTTCGCATCCAAAGCACTTCAGATTTGGAATTTACAACAATCCCTCCTGCAGCATCAATAAGTTCATAGCGCAATCTAAAATCACTCCATAAAGACGCCAAATCTTTTGTACGTAAAAGCAAAGACTTAACACCTCCTTTTTGGAGTTTATATAAGGCATCATTTAGAGAGGATGCACCCGAATATTCCTGACATTCAACCACTTCGTTCGCATCAAAATCAGATTCGAAACTAGCCAATATTAATACCCCTTCGTTTATAAAAATTCTATACATTTGCAGGATGATTTTAAATAAGGATACAGCAAAAAAAACCGCCGAATTTCTATTGCAAATTAAAGCAATAAAATTACAACCTAATAATCCTTTTACTTGGGCATCGGGATGGAACTCTCCGATTTACTGCGATAACCGCATTACACTTTCGCACCACGCTACGCGAACTTACATTCGCGAACAACTCGCACATGCTGTTGTAGAGCGTTTTGGCAAACCCGATGTAATTGCAGGGGTAGCTACAGGAGCCATCGCACATGGCATTTTAGTAGCTCAGGAATTGGGACTTCCTTTTATTTATGTTCGCCCCGAGCCTAAAAAACACGGTCGCAAAAACCAAATTGAAGGTTTTGTTGAAAGCGGTCAAAATGTAGTCGTTATCGAAGATCTCATAAGCACGGGTGGTAGCTCTTTGAAAGCCGTAAAAGCACTCGAAGAAGTAGGGTGTACCGTAAATGGTATGGCAGCTATCTTTACATATGGCTTTGACCTTTCCGTTGAAAACTTCAAAAATGCCAAATGCGATCTGGTTACCCTAAGTGACTACGACAACCTCATCGAACAAGCTACAGATACAGGATACATTTCGGATGAAGAAGTTGATGCACTAAAAAATTGGCGCCTGGCACCCGATCAATGGTCTCCTAAAAAATAACACAAAACGGCTCTTTCGAGCCTTTTTTTTTGGCGAATTTCTACAAGAAGAATTACGATAAAGAATGTGCAATCCTATATAAATATTCAACCGTAATTTAACCGTATCTTTACCGCATCAAATTTGGTGTAATCCAGAATACGAATTGACCGCATCTTAATGTCTAAATTACCCAAAACGCATAAATTTATTGACCTTTCAGACTACGGAAGACCTATTGCTGTAAGAATTGCAAAGGGTTTAAAAGACACCTCTTTCACCCCCATTCATATAACCCTAGCATTCATTCTATCAGGACTAGTTGCTTGCTATTGCATGCTTGAAGGACTCTATGGTTTCGCTGCATTTTTTTTAGTCCTTAAATCCATCTTAGATGCGGCAGATGGAGAATTGGCTCGTATCAAAAACAAACCCTCTTACACAGGGCGTTATCTTGACTCTATCGCTGACATCATACTGAATGCCTTATTTTTTGGAATCATAGCCTTCATCACAGACACGGAATTTTGGCTATGCTCTATGGCATTTATAGGACTACAATTGCAAGGCACACTATACAACTACTACTACGTAATTTTACGAAACAAATTCAACGGCGACAAGACCAGTAGAGTGTTTGAAAACAAAACACCTATTGCATTAAAAGGAGAGAAACAAGAACATGTAAACCTTCTTTTTAGAATCTACAAAGTGTTCTACGGACCTTTTGATAAAATCATTTACACTCTAGACCCAAATGCAAACCAAGGGAAAGTCCTTCCAAAATGGTTCATGACGGCCCTATCTACATTTGGCTTAGGCTTCCAATTGCTATTGATCGCCGCACTTCTTGTTCTGGGATTAAAAGCCTTCATTTTACCATTCTTCCTAGGATACACACTCTTTGTTGTTATATTTGTAGGTGTTCGAAAAAAAATTAACGGAAAATAAATAAAGCATTAAACCTCTTTTTTTAAAAAAGCAATCTAAACGCAACAATGTTGCATTATAATTGTATATTTGTCGTGTTAAACTTCAAATAAAATAAAAATGAAAACTAAAAAAAGCCTTTTAACCAGCTTAGCGCTTGCAGCACTAATTTTTTCTTCTTGTGAAAAAGACAATCCGGTTATTCCTAATGAAGAAGAACTGATCACAACAGTAAAGTACACCTTAACTCCTACAGAAGGGGAAGCTGTTACCCTAAGTTTTATAGATTTAGATGGTGATGGAGCAGGTGAACCAACAAAAAATCAGGTAACACTAAAAGCCAATCAAACCTATACAGGTTCTCTGGAATTATTAAATGAATCAGAAACCCCAGCTGAAAGCATCACAGAAGAAATTGAGGAAGAAAGTGAAGAACACCAATTCTTTTTTGAATCTGAGCTTGTAAGCTTCGAATACAAAGACAACGATGCAGATGGTGATCCGGTTGGATTGAATACCTTATTAACGACTGGAGAAGCTGGAACAGGTACCATTAAGATTACACTTCGTCATGAGCCGAATAAATCTGCGGAAGGTGTTTCTTCCGGAAACATAACTAATGCAGGCGGAGAAACAGACATAGAAGTTACCTTTAATATACATGTTGAATAAAACCACTTTATTTATTATTCTATTCGGTGCAATTTTGAGTATAAAAGCTCAGGATTGCACCTATTCCATTCAAGGGCGAGTCCTTGATCATGGCACCCAATTCCCACTTTGCCATGTAAACATTCTGGTCAACGAACAGTCTAAAGGAACCAGTACAGACGAGCAGGGTAACTTTCATATAGGCAATCTATGTGCAGGAGAGTTTCACGTACTTTTTTCTCATATTGGATGCCAACAAAAAAAAATACACCTGAATTTAGACAAGGACACCACCTTATCAATTAATCTATCTCATACAACAAGCTTCCTCGGAACGATTGACCTTGATGCAGAAAGAAATCATGCACAAAATCACTCTCAAGTGAGCATCAATAGAAAGTCCATTGAAGACAATCCAACGAAAAATATTTCGGGCTTAATCGAGAATGAAACGGGCGTACATTTAATCAAAAATGGAAGTGGTATTTCAAAACCTGTGGTTCACGGCTTGTATGGAAATCGACTCACCATCATTAATAACGGCATTGTTCAGAGTGGACAGCAATGGGGGAGTGACCACGGACCTGAAATAGACCCCTTTAGCTCAAATAAAATAACCGTAATTAAAGGAACTAGTGCCATTAAATACGGCGGCGGAAACCTCGGTAGCGTACTCTTGATAGAATCCAAAAAGATTTTACCCGAGCCTCACCTTCACGGACAAATTAACTACGCCTACGAATCAAATGGAAGAGGCAACAACCTCAACATTCAACTGGAAAAACATGCATCCAACCTAGCATGGCGAATCAATGGAACACTCAAAAAATCTGGAGATAAAAAATCATCTTCCTATTTCTTAAACAATACAGGTAGTAACGAAGCTAATTTTTCAGTTCAGTTAGAAAAATCATGGAATGACCAATTATTCATTGATTTTTATGGCAGTAGCTTCAACACTCAATTGGGGGTTCTAAGAGGTGCTCACATTGGAAATTTAACCGATTTAGAAGAAGCACTTATTCGAGACATTCCTTTTTATACTGAAACTAAATTTAGCTATGACATTGATGCTCCCAAACAGAAAGTATCGCACCATTTGGCAAAAATAGATGCCACCTACATCATCAATGACGAACAACAAGTACAATTAATCCTAGGTGTTCAGTCAAACCATCGGAAAGAGTACGACGTCAGAAGAAGTGGTCGATCAGACATTCCGGCACTAAGCTTACTTCAAAACACATTTAACTCCGAAATTAAGTACAGTTATGAGCTAAAGCAAAACTGGAAGCTTAGGATGGGGAATCAAACAATCATTACAGACAACACAAACCAACCCGAAACAGGAATTCTTCCTTTAATTCCAGATTACATCTCTGTAAAAAGTGGACTTTACACAACCCTATCAAGGAGAAAGAACCAACAACATTTCAACTTAGGTGTTCGTTATGACAACGAACAACAAAAAATAGCCAATATTAGCACGGGTTTCCCAAAAAAAATAATCCGACATCAGAATAATTATGACAACATAAGCTTGCTAGCCTCCTACAAATTTAACCTTTCAAAAAAACAAACGCTATCTATAAACACAGGCTTCGCAAGCCGAAATCCTGGAATTAACGAACTGTTCAGTAATGGAGTACACCAAGGAGTAAGTAGTTTTGAAGAAGGTAATGTAAACTTGAATACTGAAAAAGCAATTAAAAACACTTTCGAATACCAATGGCTTCCGAACACAAATTTCACTTTTAATGCCTTACTATATCATCAATATTTTAAGGATTACATCTTCCTGAAACCACAGGATGAAATGAAACTCACCATTCGTGGAGCTTTTCCTTTTTACAGATACGAACAAACTAATGCATCAATAAGCGGAATCGATCTCTCTACTCAATTTACGCTAGCTCATTCTTTGTTCGGAAAACTAAAATACAGCTACCTACACGGCGAAGACATAACAAATAAAAAACCTTTGGTATACACCCCTCCAAACAGTCTGTATTGGAGTTTAAAATACCAACGAAATCATTCTATAAAATTATCAAAAAACACAAGTGCTGAAGCTCTAGAAATTGAAATCAACAACAAAATTGTATTCAAACAAAACAATCTCCTAGAAGAACAGGATTTTACAGCTCCTCCCAACACATACTCCCTATTTGGCATGCGAGCATCGACACGACTGACTTTCCCTGAATACCAAATCAGTTGCTTTGCAAAAGTGGAAAACCTTTTTAACACACCGTATCGTGACTACTTAAACAAACAAAGGTATTTTTCAGACGATATTGGCATAAGTATAAGCCTTGGAATGAACTTTAAATTTTAACTTTGACGTATGGACTCCGTACAACTCAAAGAACTGCTTCGCAAAAGAAACCTCAAAGCAACCCATACTCGCCTGAGCTTGCTAAATAAAATGCATGCCTATGGCTCTGCCATGAGCCATTCAGTAATTCAAAAACAAATGCAGCCTATTGATCGAGTAACCTTGTACAGAACTATAGAATCGCTACACGAAAAAGGCATCATCCACAAAGCATTTCAAGAAAACAATGAAACCTTCTATGCCATCTGTGGAAGTAGCTGCAATACCCAAGCACACAAACACGACCACGCTCACTTTAAATGTTTGAAATGCAATACAGTGAGCTGCCAAGAACTTGATGAAACCCTAAAAATCTCACTTCCCAACTACGAAATAAATAAAGTTTCTATACATATCGAAGGAATATGCGACCTTTGCCATTGAATAGAAAACACGAAAAATACTGATTGAATAACTTAATCGATTATACCCAAACCAATTATGACAAAAATTACACTAAAAGGGAACACAATAAATACAAGTGGTTCTCTCCCATCCATTGGAAGCTCAGCAAAGGATTTTGAACTCATTGCAGGAGACTTATCTACAAAGACACTACGTGATTTTAAAGGTCAAAATCTGGTGTTAAATATTTTCCCAAGCATAGATACAGGTACTTGTGCAGCTTCAGTAAGAAACTTTAACAAAGCAGCGGCAGAACTAAACAACACAGTTGTGCTCTGCATCTCACGAGACTTACCCTTTGCCCAAAAGAGATTTTGTGGTGCGGAAGGCATCGAAAAGGTAGTCATGCTATCCGACTTTAAAACAGGCCAATTTGGTAAAAACTACGGCTTAGATTTGATAGATGGGCCTCTTGCAGGCTTGAATTCTAGAAGCGTGGTAATTATTAATGCAGACGGAAAAGTGATATACACCGAGCAGGTTGCTGAAACTACCGAAGAGCCGAACTACGAGGCAGCTTTAAAGAGCTTGTAATTACAACAACAGCAAACTGAGACTTATCTAAAATTATTTTCTCAACAAGAAAAAAACGGCTCATTGAGCCGTTTTTCTTACATCCTATTCTTCAGTACCAACAATTTTAAGAAGCACCCAACTTGGCTTACAATTAAGGTGAAAGCTACCAAAACAAAAGCGAAATTCACCCTCAAAGGCCCGAATCAAGTTCGTCAATTACTGTATAAAATCGCTGAATAATAGAAGCCAAAGGCCCTTCAAATCACTAGCCCCCTGAAAAGAGTTCACATTTTTGTCTTAAGTTTGTGGTACCAATAAATTGTAAATCCTAAGCCCTTCCTTCTTGAGAATCAGTCTATTCATACTTTCCTTTATTCTTCTGCAAGGGAGTCTCTTCGCACACAACCTAGATTCGCTTCTTAAAGTACTCGAATCTGAAATGCAGAATCAGGAGGTTTATGACCTACAAAAAGAAAAACGCTTAGAAGAATTAAGGACAAAGAGTTACAAAACAGATGATGCCATTGAGCGCTATCAAATCAATGACACCCTTTACCAAGAGTATGCGTTTTACAAATTTGACAAAGCACTCCAATACCTTGAAAAAAACATACAAATAGCCGACAGCATCAACAATCCCTCGATGTTAAATGAGGCAAAACTAAAAATGGGATTGCTTTTAGTTAATTCTGGTAGATTCAAAGAATCGATTGATATTTTGAATGAAATCAATCGCAACTCAATTCCAGAATCCTTATTAAACAGTTACTTCAGAACCCATCAAGAAGCTTACTCGGGATTAACATACAACACAGCCGTGGAAAGGAGTCGGTCCAATTATGCGCAATTGTATGAGTCCTACAAAGATTCATTATCCACTCGCTTGGAACCCCATTCGAAAGAAGCGCTTAGACTCAAGGAGAAACAATACAGAGACCGAAGCCAATTAGATGCTGCCTTAAAAATAAACACACAACGATTAGAAAATGCGGAAATGGGTTCAAGAGACTTCTCGTTGATCATGTTCGAAAGATCGCTCTTGTATGAATGGAGGGGAGAAAAAGAAAAACAAAAAGAATGTTTAATTTTTTCGGCCATATCAGACATCAAAGCCTCCGTCAAAGACAACGCATCCATCGGGATTCTTGCTATGATAATGTTTGCCGAGGGAGATCTTAACAGCGCCCATGAATACATAAATTTCTCCTACGACGACGCTAAATTTTACAGTTCTCAATTGCGATTTATATACATTGCCAATAGCATGCCTTTGATTACCGAAGCTTATGAACAGAAAAATGCCAAGCAAAAGAAAAGACTTCAATATTCACTGATTTTCATTACGGTCCTTGCCAGCTTTTTATTGTTTGCCGTCTACTTAATTCGAATGCAAATTAAGCGTGTGTCTGAGGCTAGAAACAAGCTGAAGCTTGCAAATGAAAAACTCAACAAATCGAACGTCGATTTGAGAAAATTGTATCTGGAACTTTCAGAAGTCGATAAAATTAAAGTGCATTACATAGGGACTTTCTTAAACCTCTACTCAGAATACATTGATAAATTGGATGTATACCGAAAGCTGGTTAGGAAACACCTCAGTACAAACAGAGTCAAGACATTACTCAAATTGTCTGAATCGAAAAAAATCATTGACACCGAACTGGATGTATTTAACAAAAACTTCGATCGTTCTTTTCTACACATTTACCCCAACTTTGTCTCAGACGTTAATCAACGTTTAAAACCCGAAAAGCAAATTGAACAGACAGACAAAGACACCCTAAACACTGAATTACGAATCTTAGCACTCCTTAAATTGGGCATTACAAGCAGCTCAAGAATTGCAAAAATACTAAGATACTCGGTCAACACCATTTACAATTACCGAGCCGCCATAAAAAAGGCAGCCTTAGACAAGGAAAATTTTGAAAAAGAACTCATAGGAGATTAAATCTCTATTTCTGACAGGTACACCCCTACTCAACTCGTCAATAATGCCCCCTTTCAGAACCCCATCATCCACTCATTACCCTTGCTAAACTTCTCACAAGCAATTGATTTGCAATTAATTAACTATATTTATTCAGTTCTATTATCCACTTTTTTCATCCAAACTATTGCAGCTGAGGTCTTATAGAAGTAATTTGCGATAGCGTTTTAATTGAATGTGTTTCATTTGTGATTCGTCACCGAACCCTTGTTTGAAACAAGCCTTTGATTGAAATTCAAGACAACCCCACAGTTTAACTTAAAAATAAAAAATGATACGTCGTCTTCTTGGTGCATTCATTCAGCACTTATCTTCAACTCCTGTCAAAAAAGTTCACTTGCTTACCTCTCTCCTTGTATTGAGCTCGCCATTATTTTCACAAAACCCACTTGAAGATCGCATACAACAAAACATTGATAATCTTTCAGTGCGGGAAAAGGTCAAACAACTTCACGGGCAAGACATGTGGTCGACAGAAGATAATGACCGACTGAATATTCCTGGAATTGTTGTTTCTGACGGACCTCATGGAGTGCGGTTTGTTGATGCAACCGCCTTCCCAACAGGGATGGGAATTGCCGCCTCATGGAACCCTAATTTAGCCGGTAACATTGGACGGGCAATGGGAAAAGAATTCCATGCCTACGGCAAACACCAACAACTCGGCCCGGCACTTGACCTCTGCCGTGACCCAAGAAACGGAAGAAGCCCAGAAACGGGTGGTGAAGATCCTTTTCTGTGTGCGCACATCAATGTTGACTTGGTCAAAGGAATACAAGAAAATCCAACCATTGCCACTCTCAAACACTTCAATGGGGTAAACAAGCAAGAAAACCGACATGGAGTAAACCACAACATGTCCTACCGTCAGTTGATGGAGCACTACGGCTATAACTTTCGACGCGTCATCCAAGATGCTGGTGCGCTTTCGGTAATGAATGCCTACAACCTAATCAACGGACAAAAATCTGCAGAAAGCCCACTTCTACTCACCCATATATTAAGAAAACGGTGGGGATTCCCTTTTTACGTCATCTCAGATTGGGGTTCGGTTTGGAATGCTAAAAAAGCCCTACAAGCTGGATGTGATCTTGAAATGGTGGTAAGTGGACAACCCAACAAATTTCAACAGGGACTCAACAACCTCTTCAACATCGGACAGATTTCAAATAACGATATTGACAAATCCGTTCGCCGTGTCTTGCGCGTAAAATACCTATCCGGAATGATGGACCATTTTCCCGAAGGAAACCCTTTCTTAGGGGCTAATACCCCTGAACATCAAGAACTCGCTTTGCAAGCCGGTCGAGAAGCCATTGTACTCCTTAAAAATGAAGACCAAATTCTTCCCATAAAAGACAAAACAAAAACAATTGCCATTGTAGGGCCTAGTGCTGATGTGGCTCAATTGGATGGATTTGGTAGCAGCTGGGTAGATCCTCCCTATGCAATCAGTCCTAAGCAAGGTTTAGAAAACAAAATTTCCAATTCTCAAATAAAATATGCTAAAGGCTGCGACATCAACAGTTCAAACACATCGGGATTTGAAGAAGCCATCAACCTGGCAAAAACTTCCGACTATGTTATTTTTGTGGGTGGACTAGACCAGACCCAAGAAGGTGAAAATTACGAACCCGGTCCCGTAGACCGAACCGGAGGCTCCATAGAACTCCCTGCCAAACAACAAGAACTTATTTCCGAACTCGCCAAAGTAAATCCAAACGTCATCGTCGTGATCAAAAGTGGCGGTATTTGTGCAGTACCTAATGCCATCGACGACATCAAAGGGTTTCTCTATGCTTTCTACCCAGGAATGGAAGGAGGAAATGCCATCGCTGATGTGATTTATGGTGATTACAACCCGAGTGCTAAACTCCCAGTAACTATGCCCGTAGATGATGAGCAAATGCCGGATTGGAACGACGACTTTTCAGACGACTACAACGGAGGCTATCGTTACTACGACGAGCTCGGCATCACACCACAATATGCTTTTGGACATGGACTTAGCTACACCTTTTTTGAGTACAGCAACCTCCAAATAAATGCTACTGAATTTGAGGCCGGAGCCCCCATAACGATAACCGCAGAAGTTACCAATACAGGAGAACAAGCGGGTGAAGAAGTAACTCAATTGTACCTACAAAATAAAGGAACATCAGTTTGGATGCCTAAAAAAGAACTCAAGGGTTTTGAAAAAATCCATCTTGAACCGGGGGAAACAAAAACAGTTTCTTTCCTCCTAACAGCAAATGAATTGTATTATTTCGACGAAGAAGCAGATGGCTACAAAGTCGCAACAGGGGCTTATAAAGCCCTTGTGGGAGGGGCCTCAGACCAGCTCAACCATTCTGTTGACTTCAACATCACTAGCGGAACGCCAAAAGCGGATCTGGAAATTTCGAAAATCTACAGTTATCCTAGATACCCTGAAGTTGGAGATTCTGTTTTGTTTTTAGGGCTGGTGAAAAATCAAGGGACTAAAGACCTACTCCCAAACACATCCGTAAAATTAAAATTTGAAGTAGATGGCTCAGAAGTCAGTTTCAGCTCCAGCATTTCTGACACCCTTTTCGCTGGGGGGGCAATACTTATCGGTGCAGATGAGGGCTTGGAATCGGCTTACTGGGTACCTTCTACTGAAAAATCATTCACCATCACGGCAATCATTGATGCAAACAATGAAATCGAAGAGTGGATTGAATCAAACAATGTAACGCTATCCTCTATCGAAGTCGCAAGCAGCGATAAAACCGAACAAAACAATCTATGCTTTGAGAAACCGGTAGAAGTCTCTTCTTTGGAAAGCGACGATTACCCCGCGGAAAATCTTGTGGACGGAGATTTTAGTAGCCGTTGGAGTTCTGAATTCTCTGACCCTCAATACCTTCTTATAGATCTAGAAGATGAATACTATTTAGACGTTATGGCACTTTCATGGGAAGCATCTCACTCCTCGGAATACGTTCTTGAAACCTCAAAAGACAAAGCCATTTGGGACGAAGTTGCCTATGAAGAAAATGGGAACGGAGGTAATGATTTGTTTTACCCTAAACGTAATGCGAGGTACATACGACTGAGAGGTTTAGAAAGAGTAACCCTGTGGGGTAACCAATACGGGCATTCCTTATATGAAGTTCAAGCCTTCGGAAAATTGACCTCAACATTAGCGACTGAAACCCTAAATCCGGAAAAGCTAGAGATCTATCCGAACCCTGCATCAGAAGAACTCTTCATTTCAGGTCTCCCACAAGGAGAAAAAGTTAAAATTGAAATTTTCGACATTTTAGGACACCGTATTTTAAAGAAACGAATCACAGGGAATGAACGCATCGACCTCCCCTCAAAAATGGATAGTACTCAAATCTACCTCGTTCACTTTCAAGGAGACAATTTCACAGAAATACGAAAAATGGCTATTAAATGACCTAAAAATAATTTTCATGTCATAACTTGGCGGAATGCAAAAAGTAAAACTTTCCGAAAATCTCGAAATCTCAAGATTGACTCATGGCCATTGGAGGGCTTTGGACTGGAAGCTTTCCGAACAAGAACTACTGAAACTCACCGAGCAAGTTGTTGAATTGGGCATTACCACATTTGATCATGCCGATCTGTATGGTAATTTTGAATGTGAAAAATTATTCGGAAAGGTTTTAAACCTCAATAAAGAACTCCGAAATGAAATTCAAATCGTTAGCAAATGTGGTATTAAACCCCTGTCAAATAAATTCCCCAATCGACAAATAGGCTTTTACGATTACAGCTTTGAACACATCACCTCTTCGGCTGAAAAAGCCTTAAGAAATTTCAAAACGGATTACATTGACCTCTTCCTGTTACACCGACCCTCTCCTTTTTTTGACCCTGAAGAAGTTGCCAAGGCTTTTTCCCATTTAATAAAATCAGGAAAGGTTTTGCATTTTGGCGTATCCAACTTCACCCCTCAACAATTCGATATGCTCAACACCTTCGTGGAGGAACCATTGGTCACCAACCAAGTGGAAATCTCACCGTATTGTCTGGAGCATGTTGACAATGGAAACCTAGACTTCTTTCTTCAGAAGAAAATAAAACCCATGGCTTGGTCCCCACTAGCAGGTGGGAAATTGATGAATCCCCAAACGGAAAAAGAACATAGAATCCATGAAACCTTGCGAAAAATAGCAGATGAACTCAATGTAGACTCGCTGGACAAAATCGTTTACAGCTGGTTACTTAAGCATCCCAGCGGTATCATTCCCATCATCGGAAGTGGAAAGATAGAGCGAATCAAAAAAGCCGTTGCAAGCATGGACGTTTCAATGAACTTAGAACAGTGGATGGAAATATACGTGGCCGCTCGAGGAGAAAAATTACCCTAAACAAAATACGGAATTATGGACTTGAAAAATGCGAATATCATCATTACGGGAGGGAGCTCCGGGATTGGAAAAGTAACCGCTCAGCAATGCATACAAAAAGGAGCTAAAGTCCTCATCACAGGGCGAGATGAAGTCAAACTGAAACAAGTTGCAGAACAAATTGGAGCCATTCCCCTAGCATCAGACATCAGTCAGCTTCAAGAAATTCCAAAGATGGCTGAAGAAGCAATCGGACTGTTGGGAGGAGATGTGGATGTATTAATTAATAATGCCGGAATCGGTGTCTTTCCAAAATTGGGTGAAATAACCATCGATGACTTAGAACAAATTTACCGTACCAACGTATTTGGCCTGACCCTATTTACACAAGAAATTTGCAAACTATTCAAAGCAAAAAAACAAGGAACCATCATAAACATAGGCTCCACCGCAAGCCTAAAAGGTTTTGCAGGCGGCTCTGTATATGCCGCTTCTAAATTCGCAGTGAGAGGAATGACGCAATCTTGGCAAGCCGAACTGCGAAAATTCAACATCCGTGTATGCTTGGTGAACCCAAGTGAGGTCACCACCGCATTTGCCCAAAATGATCGGGCCGAACGACAAGAGGTTTCTAACAAACTGAGTTCTCAAGAAATTGCCGACACCCTAATCTCCGTCATCGAAATGCGCGACAAAGGCTTCATCCCCGAGGTAACGGTATGGGCGACAAACCCTTTCGATAGTTAATGTTAAATCTTTTTAATCGCCCAGTATTTGATATCAAATATATATGTCTAAATTTGTATCAACCCCTTTCGAGAAAAAATGAAGAAAAATAACATTCAGCCCCTAACGATTGTCACCCTATTTTGCATGATTTTTCTCATGCCCTCTGGATTCGCTCAGCCTTTGTCTATAAATTTTGAAGGAAATAATAGTATACTTATTGATTATGATGATGGTGGTGTGGGTTCTATCGTAAACAATCCTCTCAGAGAGGGAGGGGCAAACCTCAGCGCCAAGGTGGGAAAAATTGTCAGAGGAACCGGAGTAACTATAGAAGATAATGATGCCTGGGCAGGAAGTAAACTGGTTTTAGATGACAAACTAAACTTCGAGGAGTTGAAATGCATCACCATGAAAATTTACACCATGGCTGCGGAGGGAACAAAGCTTACACTTAAATTAGAAAACGGCACGGGCACTTTTGAACAAAAAGACACTTACACTCGGGCTGAAGGTGCCTGGCAAACCATACTATGGGACTTTACGGGAACCGCTCCTGATTTCAATGAATTGGTTTTTATGTTTGACCGAGATAATGTTGGTGATGGTTCGGAACAGTCAACTTTCTATTTTGACGACATCAGACACGTTGCCAAAAAATTCCAATTTCAGATTGACCTACCCGTAACCTTTGATGAGTCTCGATACGATTACACCATGGTCTCATTTGAGGGTCTGGGAGAAGCCCTTCGTACTGAAGACCCTGAAGACCCTTACAACAAAGTCATTAAAGTCAAAAAACCTTTCGGTGCTGGAGAATATGCTGGGCTTCATATAGGTACCAGAGAAGGATTTGCATCTACCATACCCCTAAGCATGACTAACTCTAGGATGTCGGTCAGAATTTATGCTCCTTTCTCGGGCATCCCAATCAATTTAAAAGTTGAAAATTCAGACAATCCTACTCTAAGTTGTGAAACCATGGGAATTACAACTACGCAAGGTTGGCAGACCATAATCTTCGATTTCTCAAATGAAAGACCAGGAACCCAACCTCTTGAAAACGCCCTAAATAATGGGCTAAAAGCCAATCTAGCTGCGCTCTTTTTCGATTTCGGAAATCCCGGAAGAGGTGAGACCTTCTATTTCGATGATGTCAAATTCATTGAATAAGACTCCAGATACAAGCGAGTCATTCGCTAGAATTGGATAAAGACGTATAAAAACTTATATTTGTATCTGACTTTAATACGCCCCCTATAATGAATGCACTTTCCATAAAACTGTTTGGACTCCTATGCTTTTTTGGCATCTCGGCGAGTATGGCGCAGAGACTCCCTATCCATTTTGAAAAGCAAGAAATAAGGTTTACTGGAAGTACAAATGAACTGAACAAACCCGGATTTGATGGCGGGGTTGGAGAAGTTGTTGACAATCCAAACAAAAGCGGCATCAACACCAGTCAAAAGGTAGGTAAAATTACCCGAAATGTTGGTGCAGTGTGGGCAGGAAGTAGGATTCCTTTATCCCGGCCCTTTGATTTTAGAGTCTTAAACGTTATTACATTTAAGATATTCACCTCAGCTCCCCCAGGGACTCAGGTATTACTCAAACTGGAAGACGTTAATTACGCTAATAATGGCTATTCGGTCGAAACAAACCAATACACAACCACTTCTAACGAATGGGAAGAATTGCAATTCACTTTCTCTCAAAGCGCAACAGCCTTCGATAACCTTGTGATGATGTTCGACTTTCTAAGAATGGGTAATGGCGAAGATCGCGATGTGTTTTACTTTGACAACATCACCCAAACCTCTCGGGAGGCCATTAACAACCCCGTTGAACCTACCATCATATACGGTGATCAGTTTAAAACCAATGATGAACTTAGCATAAACGACACGGAAAACAACACCATAAAGGTGTTCCCTAACCCCTCTTCTTCTGCTTGGAACATTGAATCGGAAGCGGTAATTACCCAGGTCGAAGTCATCGACTTACAAGGCAAACAAGTGCTGTACATGAAGCCGAACCAAAAATCGGTTCGTGTTGCAGCTGACAAACTAGCCAACGGGCTCTATCTTTCGAAAATCACCACAAATTCCGGAATAAAAAGAGTCAAGCTCATCAAGCACTAAGGCCCCTCTACCACAATCATCATAACACACTTCAGGCGAATCATCAGATTTACAAGACTTGTTGAGCTCTCCTAGTTTCTTAACTGTTTGAGATCTCAAGTCAATATTGCCCTAAATTCGCGTGAGATTTATGAATTATCTCCTAAATTTCACTAACTTATTGTCAAAATTTCCAAAGCCTAAATATAAACTCCCATGAGTACACAAAAATTTGAAACGCTGCAGCTTCATGCAGGACACAACGTTGATACTAGTACCAACTCAAGAGCGGTACCTATATACCAAACAACATCGTACGTATTTAACAACACGGAACACGCAGCCAACCTATTTGGTCTAAAAGAGTTCGGTAACATTTACACCCGAATCATGAACCCGACCACTGACGTGTTGGAGCAAAGACTCGCTGCCCTTGAAGGTGGTGTTTCTGCCGTAGCTACTGCCTCAGGAATGTCTGCTCAAGTGCTTGCACTTACCAACATTGTAGAAGCGGGAGAAAATTTCATTTCTACTTCTTTCTTATATGGAGGTACCTACAATCAATTTAAAGTTCAATTCAAACGTTTGGGCATCAAGGTAAAATTTGTTGCTGGAGACAAGCCTGAAGATTTTGCATCGCAAATCGATGAAAAGACAAAAGCAATCTACCTAGAAACCATAGGTAACCCTGAATTGAACATTCCGGATTTTGAAGCCATAGCAGCAGTAGCCAAAAAGAACAACATTCCATTGGTTGTGGATAACACCTTTGGAGCTGGTGGATACATTTTCAGACCCTTAGAGCACGGTGCGAATGTCGTAACCTCTTCAGCTACCAAGTGGATTGGTGGTCACGGAACATCCATTGGAGGTATAGTGGTTGACGGTGGAAACTTCAACTGGGGGAATGGGAAATTTAAACAATTCTCAGAGCCAAGTGAAGGGTACCACGGACTAAACTTCTGGGAGGTCTTCGGGGAAGGAAATCCGCTAGGACTTCCTAACGTAGCCTTTGCCATCAGAGCACGAGTAGAAGGTTTAAGAGACTTGGGAATGGCCATGAGTCCAATGAATGCCTTCCAAATTATTCAAGGTATTGAAACCCTTTCCTTGAGAATGGAAAGGACCGTAGAAAACACCCTTGAAGTAGCTAAATTCTTAGAAGACCATCCAAATGTAGAAAAGGTGAACTACCCAGGTCTGCCGTCAAACAAATACTACGCATTGGCGCAGAAATACCTTCCTAAGGGCGCCGGTGGTGTGTTGAGTTTTGAAATTAAAGGAGGCCTTGAAAAAGGACAAGACTTCATCAACAATCTAGAATTGATTTCTCACCTAGCAAATGTGGGGGATTCTAAAAGTCTAGCGATTCATCCGGCTTCTACCACGCACGAACAATTGAGTGCAGAAGAGCAACTGACAAGTGGTGTGAAACCAAACATGATTCGTTTATCAATCGGTATCGAGCATATTTCTGACATTCTTGCTGACATTAAGCAAGCTTTGGAAAAGTAATTGATTCCGAAAATCATACAAGTAGGAAGTTCTCGCTAGAGGGCTTCCTATTTTTTTGCACTACTTTTTTTTGAACGTATAATGGATGTTGAAACAAGCGACAAACTTACTCCACAAAAATGATTTCTTTGACGTCAAAACTTTGAACCTCGTGCTCACCAAAAGCAACTTGTAAAGACCCATCTCGCAACACATCCGTAATCATACCCTTGCGAATACGACCCCCAATTTCATACGTATGCGTTTCATGGAGCCAATACAAATTAGACAAATACGCCTTCTTCAGATCCTCATAGTTTCCGGCGCGAAGTTGAAGGTATCGAGTTTCCAAACATTCGCAGACACGCTCCAAAACTTGCTGATCGGCAAAATCAATTCCGATGATTTGCTTTAATGAGACGGCTTGGGGTAAATTTTCAAAATGCGTTTGGTTCACATTCAAACCGATGCCTACAACCGCATGCTGATAGGCCGATTTACTGATTTGATTTTCGATGAGAATACCCGCAATTTTTTTGCCTTCAAAATAAATATCGTTGGGCCATTTGATTGAAAACCCCGGCCGCAATTCGCTCAAACAATCGTGTAAGGCAAGTGCTACGCAGACGCTCAAATCAAAAGCCTGGGCCAAATTCAAGAAATGGGGTTTGAACAAGACGCTAAAAGTCAAAGCCTTAGACCCCTCAGCTTCCCAAGAAGATCCTCGCTGACCTTTGCCCTGTGTTTGATGCTTCGCAACTACTAGGGTGCCTTCGGTCAGACTTTGCTCAAACAAATGATTCATCAACCAATCGTTGGTAGAAGGAATCTCATCAAACTTAAACGTATTCTTGCCTACAAAAAGGGTTTCCATCATCACACCGTAAATCAACTAAAATTGAGGAGTTAAACTTAAGGTAATTTACTACCTTTAGTAGAATTATAATCCGTTTAAAAGCATTATTTTTGCAAACTAAACTAGTCTCAGCTGAATGAAGGAAAACCAAAGCTTAAAAATTAAAGCCCTTGTGGATGTTATTGTAAAGGGCATGCAAGAAAAAAAAGCCGAAAACATCACGGTCATCGATTTAAGAGAAATCGACAATGCCGTTTGTGACTACTTCGTAATCAGCAATGCAAACTCCAACACGCAGGTCAACGCAATTGCCGACTCGGTTCAAAAAGAAACCCTTGAAACGCTTGGCGACAAAGCCTGGCACAAAGAAGGAACTGACGCTGCGGAGTGGATTCTAATGGATTACGTAAATGTAGTTGCACACATCTTCCAAACACCTGTTAGAGACTTTTATGCTTTAGAAGAATTGTGGGGAGATGCAGAAATAATTGAAATAAACGCAGCATACTAAGATGGCAAAGAAAAATACTTCCAATAAAAAAGCCCCTAACAGAGGGAAAAAAAGGACGCAGAACAAGAAGAATCAAGTACCTAAATTCAATTTATACTGGATATACGGCATCATTGCTTTCTTCATGGTTTCCATGTTGTTTACCAACGACTTAAGTTCATCGAGTCAAGAGACAGATCGAAGAACCCTCATTTATGAGTACCTTAAAAACAAAGACGTTGATCGCATTGAAATCATCCAAAATAAAAGCATTGCTAAAGTTTACATTAAAGAGTCTGCACTTTCAGAGCGCAGACACGAAGCTGTCAGCAAGCCTATTTTTGGCGAGGGTTTGAACAAAGGCCCACACTACATCATCAAAATCGGTACTTCAGAAGTATTTGAAGCTAAGATAGAAGAAGCTCAAGAAGAATTTCAATTCACGAAGAGTGAAAATGTACAAATCTTTTACAACAACGAGCAGAGCATTTGGGACAGCTTTTGGGCATGGATGCCTTTCATCTTCCTAATACTCATATGGGTCTTTTTCATGCGCCGAATGAGCGGAGGTGCTGGTGGTGGAGCCGGTTCTCAAATTTTCAATATTGGAAAATCACAAGCGAAATTATTCGACAATGAAGCGGAAGTAAAAACCACATTCAGCGATGTGGCTGGTTTGGAAGGGGCTAAAGAAGAAGTTCAAGAAATTGTAAACTTCCTAAAAAACCCAGAAAAATACACCAGACTAGGTGGTAAAATACCACGTGGAGCCCTATTGGTAGGACCTCCTGGAACAGGTAAAACGCTTTTGGCTAAAGCCGTTGCTGGAGAGGCAAAAGCTCCTTTCTTTTCTCTTTCAGGTTCGGATTTCGTTGAAATGTTTGTCGGAGTGGGTGCTTCTCGTGTACGAGATTTATTCAAAAAGGCAAAAGAGAAGGCGCCTGCAATTATTTTTATCGATGAGATTGATGCCATTGGTAGAGCTCGCGGTAAAAACCAGATAACAGGATCTAATGATGAGCGTGAGAATACCTTAAACCAATTGCTTACAGAAATGGATGGTTTTGGCACCAACGACCACGTCATTGTGGTAGCAGCCACCAACCGTGCCGATATTTTAGACAGAGCCCTGGTTCGTGCAGGACGTTTTGATCGACAAATTTATGTAGATCTGCCGGAACTCAATGAGCGTAAAGAAATTTTCAGCGTGCATTTGAAACCTCTGAAAACCAATAAAAATTTAGATGTTGATTTTCTCGCCTCACAAACGCCAGGTTTTTCAGGTGCAGACATCGCCAATATGTGTAACGAAGCAGCTCTGATAGCTGCGCGCCAAGACAAAAAATACGTTGAGAAACAAGACTTTTTAGATGCTGTAGATCGCATCATTGGTGGTTTGGAAAAGAAAAATAAAATCATTTCTAAAAAAGAACGCGAAGTCATTGCCTTCCACGAGGCAGGCCACGCAACCGTAAGCTGGATGTTGGAGCACGCAGCCCCACTGGTAAAAGTAACCATCGTACCGAGAGGAAAATCTCTGGGGGCTGCATGGTACCTTCCTGAAGAGCGTCAGATTACCACCAAAGACCAAATGATGGACGAAATGTGTGCCACCCTAGGCGGTAGAGCTGCAGAACAGATCATTTTTGGAAAGGTTTCTACGGGAGCACTGAGCGACTTAGAAAAAGTAACGCGCCAAGCTACGGCAATGGTTACCGTTTACGGACTGAGCGATAAAATCGGAAACATTTCTTATTACGACTCTTCCGGACAAAACTCTAGTTTCAACAAACCTTACAGCGAGCAAACGGCACGCACCATCGATGAGGAAGTAAAGGCCCTCTCAGAAGATGCCTATGCAAAAGCTTTGGAAGTATTGGAGAAACATAAAGATTCTTTAACTAAATTAGCACAGGAACTTCTAACCAAAGAAGTCATTTTTAAAGAAGATTTGGAAAAAATCTTTGGAAAAAGGCCTTGGGATAAAGAAGAAAAAGTTACTTTGAATCCTAGTACGGATCCAGAAAAAGTTTTGGCTAAGGATGAAGATTCGGAGCCGACAAAAGAGAATGAAGAAAAACCTGCTCAATAAGCTTATACACAAAGTAATACCCTCCTTAACCGAGTCAAAAAAGGAATCAAACAAGGAGGAGGAAGAAGAAGCTGAGAAGTTTACACCGAACCCTAACGACCCGGCAGACGTTACTTTTGCAAAGACATTCACCTCTAGAGGAGGTAAGTTCTTTTATTGTGACGACCAACAAATATTCTTCACCCACTTAAAACAGCTTCTTAAGGAAAACGCTTGGGAACTCCCCTATTGTGGAAATGATGAGCTTAAAGAACTGCTTCAGCCTACGCAACTCGATTTTGAAGCAGATTACCAAAAAGCCGACTCAAGCATCAGCAACTGCGAGTTCTTAATTGCATTCAACGGATCGGTGATGGTCTCTGGAGAGCAAACCCGAAATCTGAAAATTGAACACTTACCCGAAGTGCTGATCATTGTAGCCTACACCTCTCAAATTGTAAAAAACATCAGTGAGGGACTTCGAGGCATTCAAAACAAATACGGCAAATCAAGACCTTCCTTAGTCACAACCATTCGAACCAAAGAATCGATTACGACCATGAGCGACAGTGATCGAGCTAAAGATTTGTACATATTCCTCATCGAGGACTACAAAGAACACCGATGAAAGACTTAACAAAACGTCTGCCCACGGGCTTTGCCTATGTTGTATTGATGCTTTCAGCAACTTTACACCCCCTATCCATTGGACTTTTGTTTGCTCTTGTGGGCATACTCGGAACTTTGGAACTCAAAAAAATTATCAAAAAGCAAGGACTTGATTTCGATCTTTGGCCTACCCTAACCCTAGGTCTTTTAGCCTATGCATCCATTATTTACCCCGAGCTGGAATTCGTTTTATTTGCAGCGGTATTCGCTTATTTCGTCAAACAACTGTATCAAAAATCAAAAAACCCACTACAGCAATTAGGGACTTCCCTTTTTGCAGTGGTTTACCTTTTCATTCCTCTTGCATTGGCGATTCCTGTAGCCATCGAGAGCTCTAATTACCAACCCAATACACTCATGGGGCTTTTCATCCTCATTTGGTCATCAGACTCTTGGGCCTTTATTTCCGGAAGCCTGTTTGGAAAACATAAATTATTCGAACGACACTCTCCCAAAAAAACCTGGGAAGGCTTTTGGGGCTCTGTGGTACTAACCGCAGGAACGGGATACCTCTTGTCGATAACTGGATTCGGTTTGTGCGCTACAGAGTGGATAAGCCTAGGGGTACTCACCGTATTTGTAGGAACTGCTGGTGATTTGTTCCAATCTATGCTCAAACGCGCATCTGGGCTCAAAGACTCAGGAACCCTACTTCCGGGGCACGGAGGCATTTTAGATCGATTTGACTCCATCTTATTTTGTCTGCCCGCATATTACATTTACTTTTACCGGCTGAGCCCATTATTTAATTAGCAAACAACATTATGTTTCATAAAGAAGGATTTGCAATCATACGAAACACCCTAATCGGACTACTAACCCTCAACACGGCTGTGTGGTACTTGGCGGGTGGATTTAACATTTGGGTCAACTTATTGATCTTTGCATCATCAGTTTTATTGGTTTTAATCTTACAATTTTTCAGAAACCCAAAACGAAACACGCAAGAAAATGCCAACCACATCATTGCTCCAGCCGATGGGAAAGTGGTGGTGATTGAAGAAGTTACCGAACACGAATACTTTAACGACAAAAGAATTCAAGTATCCATATTCATGTCGCCCTTAAACGTACACGTGAACAGATACCCCATCACAGGTGAGGTAAAATACGCCAAATACCACCCCGGAAAATTCTTGGTGGCTTGGCATCCGAAATCATCCATTGAAAACGAACGAACGACCGTGGTGGTAGAGAATGAAACCACGGGACCTATCTTGTTTAGACAGATTGCAGGTGCTGTGGCCCGTCGTATTGTGATGTACTCCAAAAAAGACGATCAAGCAAAACAAGGCGAAGACATGGGCTTCATAAAATTTGGCTCTCGAATCGATATCTTCCTTCCCTTAGACGCGAAAATCAACACAGAACTCAATGACACCGTTCGAGGTGGCGAAACAGTCATAGCGACTTGCTAAAACCCTCAAATTTATAAACTAAAAAGCCCTCGCAAATGCGAGGGCTTTTTTAGTTGCGGGGACTGGACTCGAACCAGCGACCTTCGGGTTATGAGCCCGACGAGCTACCAACTGCTCCACCCCGCGGTGCAAATATAAGCTAAAGTAAAAGGAGTAAACAAGAATATAAGGTCTAATTTTTGTTCTTCTTGCAAGCAACTGTTTATCAAGGTGTGAAAGTGTACATTGTGCTTCATTCATCCGTTTACTAATGCTAAATAATGATTCTCAGGGGTATATTTATTGTATCTTTGCAGCCGAAATGGAAGAAAACAACTACAAGTCAGGTTTTGTAAACATCATTGGAAACCCCAATGTTGGGAAGTCCACCTTGATGAACAAACTCATTGGAGAGCGGCTCTCGATCATCACATCGAAAGCGCAAACCACTAGGCATAGGATTCTTGGGATTGTCAATGATGAAAACCATCAGATTGTGTTTTCAGACACCCCTGGAATCATTCAACCCAATTACAACCTTCAGAGCAGCATGATGAAGTTTGTGCGTTCTGCATTTCAAGACGCCGATGTTTTCCTTTACATGGTGGAAATTGGGGAAAAATCGCTCAAAGACAAGAGCTTTTTTGAGCGACTGAAAAATACAGATGTCCCCATTTTACTGCTCATTAACAAAATTGACACCTCCAATCAGGAGGGCGTAGAAAATGCGGTAAAGCATTGGCAAGAAGAGTTGCCGAAGGCAAAGATTATTCCCATTTCAGCTCTAGAAGGCTTTGGCGTAGAAAACATCATGAATGAAATTAAAGCGATGCTGCCCGAAGGCACGCCTTTCTTTCCCAAAGATGCCCTTACTGATAAGCCGGAACGCTTTTTTGTTTCCGAAATCATCCGAGAAAAAATCTTACTCAATTACCAAAAAGAGATTCCGTATTCGGTAGAAGTGGTTGTAGAATCCTTCAAGGAAGAAGAAGCCATCATTCGCATTGGCGCCATCATTAATGTGGCACGCGAAACACAAAAAGGAATCATCATAGGGCATCAAGGCAAAGCCCTCAAAAAAGTAGGCACACAAGCTCGAAAAGATTTAGAGACTTTCTTTGGGAAGAAAGTATTTTTAGAATTGTTTGTAAAAGTAACGAAGAACTGGCGCGATAACGATCAAGATTTGAAGCGCTTCGGTTATTTCATATAAAATTAAGATGGGGAATATAGTAGCTATTGTAGGTCGTCCGAATGTTGGAAAATCAACTTTTTTCAACCGACTCACGCAACGTCGTCAGGCGATTGTAGATTCTGTTAGTGGCGTCACTCGTGATCGACATTACGGGACTTCGGACTGGAATGGACGCGACTTTACCGTCATCGACACAGGAGGCTACGTAACGGGCTCTGAAGATGTTTTTGAAGGAGAGATTAGAAAGCAGGTCAAAATTGCCATGGAAGAAGCCGACTCCATCATTTTTGTGGTGGATGTAGAAACGGGAACTACGGATCTTGATTTGGACGTTGCCCATATACTTCGCAAAGCAAATAAACCGGTATTCATCGCAGTTAACAAGGTGGATAATGCCATGAGAATGGATGATGCCATGGAGTTTTACAACCTGGGCTTGGGAGAGTACTTCGCCATTTCGTCGATTAACGGAAGCGGTACGGGTGATTTACTGGATGCTCTAGTCAATTCATTCTCAAAAGAGGACGAAGAAGAAGCAGACGAGCTTCCCAAATTTGCCATCGTAGGAAGACCGAATGCAGGAAAATCCTCTTTGGTGAATGCTTTGATGGGGCAAAATAAAAACATCGTTACCGACATTGCCGGAACCACAAGAGATTCTATCGACACCCATTACAATCAATTCGGACACGAGTTTACGCTGGTGGATACCGCTGGGCTGAGAAAAAAGTCTAAGGTGCATGAAAACCTTGAGTTTTACTCGGTCATGAGAACCATCAGAGCCATTGAACACAGTGACGTATGTATTGTGATGGTCGATGCAACTATTGGCTTCGATGCACAAGACTTAAACATCTTTCATCTGGCCGAAAAAAACAACAAGGGAATTGTGGTCTTGGTAAACAAATGGGACTTGGTTGAAAACAAAGAAACCATGACCATGGAGCATTACCGCAAGATGATTATCGCCAAAACGGCTCCATTTACAGACTATCCAATCATTTTCATCTCAGCCGAAACCAAACAACGAATCTTCAAAGCTGTAGAGATGGCTGTAGAAGTTTACAACCGAAAACAGACCAAGATTACAACCTCTGAATTGAACAATGTATTCTTGCCAATCACAGAGGCAACCCCACCTCCATCCTACAAAGGGAAATATGTGAAAATAAAATACATCACACAAATCCCAACGATGGTTCCGTCGTTTGCCTTCTTCTGTAACTTGCCGCAATACGTTAAAGACCCTTACAAGCGTTTCATCGAAAACAAACTTCGAGAAATGTACGACCTCAACGGAGTGCCTATTCGAATTTATTTCAGGAAAAAATAAGATTCTATTTGTATATTTAAAGAGCCTCTCACCATCATGAAAGGCTTTAAGGTATACAAATATGAAGCAGCATTTGAGTCGGGAAGATATATCTGAAATCAGGAAAAGGTTATTCCTACACCTAGACGGTTGGGTGTTAATACCCACCTTGTACAACTTAAAAAAACTGAACATTCTTCAACTTTTCATCGATCAGGAAAAGTGGACCTTGGCTGCCCTAAATTCAAAAGTCGGCACCAATGAGGGCTATTTGAATGTAGCGCTAAGAATCCTCGCATCTCAGGGCTATCTTCTCAGAACAGTAGACAATGAACTGGACAAGGTAAATCTTCAAATCACCACTCTCGGAGAAGAAGCCTTCAAAAAAGTAGAGCACTACCATGCCTTTTTCAAACTCATTGTAAACAAAACCGTTCGGCCCAGAAACGTCATTTCAAAAGCGGCTGATACAGACGCTCTCGAAGCAGCCTTGATACAATTGGAATCCTTTAGAAAGCATAAGAAAAGTGAGCTTGATGAACGAATGACTTATCATATGGAAGGCCTGCTAATGGGATCCATATTGGTCGGTCTGGGAATCAACGAAAAGTTGGAAAACTTAGACAGCCAATTAACCTTAAGCCCCGTATTATTTGAGATTACTCAGAAAACCTTCGACTGGTTTATGAGGATGCTTATCGCGGTTGAATATGCTTGCATATCATCGTCAAAACATCACCTTACCGCAAAAGGCATCTATCATATCAAAAGAGCCAGTTCCTATGGAGTAACGCTGTCTTACCTTCCTACTTTGTCTCAGTTACACACCTTACTCAAAGGTGATCCCCATGAAATTTGGAGAAAAAATGAAGAGGGACACGAAAGCCATATTTATCGATATATGAATGTATGGGGCAGCGGAGGGGCTCACAGCAGTTATTTTAAAAAGGTAGATGAAATCATTATCGAGCTATTCAACAGGCCCATCGAACAGCAACCCAAAGGGATTATTGACGTAGGTTGTGGTGACGGGACCTTTATAACTCACGTGTTTGAAATCATCTCCCAAAAAACCTTCAGAGGACAAATATTACACAAGCACCCACTGTTCATAATGGGCGTGGATTACAATAAAAAAGCAAGAAATGCGACCCGAGAAAAACTCAAATCTAAAAACATTAAGGCACATGTTGGTTTTGGAGACATCAGTAGCCCGGAAGATCTGAACGAAATGCTTGTCGACCAGTACGACATTGAGTTGGCAGAATTGCTGAATACCCGAACCTTTTTAGATCACAATCGGATTTATCAAAAACCAGAAGCAACTTCCCTATCCTGTAAATCAGGTGGTGCATTTGCCTATAGAGGTCGAAGAATCCCCAACAATGAATTGTTTCAAAACCTTAGCAATCACCTAAAAAGTTGGGAACCGTATGTGAAAAAATTTGGACTTCTCGTTGTTGAATTACATGCCATCAGCCCCACAGAGGCCGCTTCAAACGTGGGTAAAACCCTAGCTACTCCCTACGAAGGAACGCACGGATACAGCGACCAATACATCATTGAGCTACCTAGTTTCCTTAATGCTGCCAAACAAGCAGGCCTTGAACCGGTAAATGGATACTCTTTTAAAATTCCTGATGCACAAAAACCCAGCATTAGTATTCAACTTTTAAAAGGAACTTGTTGAGGCAGTAGTTATTTTTAATCGTATATTGAAAATAGGAATCAACAAAACGTCAAAAAGAATACTGTTCTGACTAATATTTTGTAATTTCGTAATCTTGGACTTTAAGTTACTCATACTACCCCTATTTGTTGTTTCAACGGCTCTAGCGCAAGTTGAAACCTACTTAGTTCCCGACTTTAATTTCAGAACTTTTCTTTCAGAGAACTATCCTGAAGTTTTAATCGAAGACTCTTTATTGGATATTAATGCGTCCAAATCAGTCACTGAAATAGATTGCTCGTCCAAACAAATTTCTAGCCTAGATGGTCTGCAGTACTTTGATAACTTGGAGTCCTTAAACTGTAGCTACAACATGCTTACAGAACTTCTAAACATCCCTTCTAAACTGACCTATTTAAATACGAGCTACTGCGTTAATCTCGATACGATTGGCTTACTACCGAACAGTTTAGCACACTTTGACTGTAGCTACAATCAAATTTCAGAACTACCCAACTTGCCCATAAATCTGGATAAACTTATATGCGCAGTTAACAAAATCCAAGAAATTCATTATCTACCTCCAAACTTAACTCATATTGATTGTAGCTTTAACAATCTTGTGAAACTACCTGAACTTCCTAACAGCCTTGACATTTTAAATTGTAGTTACAATCAGCTTACTGCTTTACCGGACTTACCTCCTGAATTAGGATGGACCTACAACAATCCATTAAATATCTTTAACAACAACATAAGCTGTGTGGGACAATACTCCAACATCTTCGAAGAATTACTAAGTATTTACCCTACCTGCATCGACTCCAATAACCGAATTATTCAAAACTTTTCATTTCCAAAAGGTTGGTCTATATTCTCCATCAATGGGTTGAGTTCAGAGCAGAGTCTATCTGAAATTCTTGATCCGATAACTTCTGAGCTTGTTATGGCAAAAGACAATGACGGTTCGGTGTATTATACGGAGTGGGATTACAACGGGGTCGGAGATATTTCATTAGGTGAAGCGTATCACATCAAAACAACTTCAGAAACTTCCCTAACATTGGATCTAGAGTACATCCAACCGGAATCTTACCCGATCAGTTTATCCAAAGGATGGAATCTAGTTGGCTATCTCCGAAACACTCCGGCACCTGCTGATTTAGTCCTAGGAGAACTCATTGAAAACGGCAATCTACTCATCGCTAAAGATTATTCCGGTGCAGTTGTCCTTCCTTCTTGGGATTTCAATGGTATCGGGAATATGGAAGTAGGAAAAGGTTACCAAGTAAAGGTTCAAGAAAACTCTTTGCTACACTTTCTACCAAATGAAGTTAATTACAAACCATAAAGCACAAATCTACCGATTGGTTTTAATGGGCTTTTTTTTGTAGATTTAAGAACAAAATCACCCCCCACTATGAAACATTTACGTTTAGTATTCCTTGCAAGTTGTATTGTTGCGGCGCTTTCTGCCGAAGGGATTCAAGAAAATCAATTCTATGCACCCGTTAACACAGGCTCTAATATGACCCTAGGCTTTAACTCCGATGACTTAGATGATTTTATCGGAGATTTAATCGGAGCCTTTAACTCGGAGGGAACCTGTATTGGACTGGAGTCCATCAAAGATGAATTTTTCACCATGGCACTTTGGGGAAATGATCAGGGAACTCAAGCCTTAGATGGGCTTACAGATGGAGAATCTCCAACTTTCGCAATACTTAAAAATAATGGAACTGTAGTTTCTGTAGCCTCAGTAAATAATTATTCGGGTTATGAAACAAATGCTTTAGTTGTGGCTACTTCCATGGCTCTTTCAGGATGTACTTCAGCATCTTACTTAGAATACCACACACAAGGTTATGTAGCTGATGTAGACGATGGATCTTGTACGACCAAAACCTACACCTTGGATGTGACGCCTGAATTATTTCAACCCATTACTTTTACGGATAACAATATGATTATCGGGTTAAACGACCAAACCATCAACCTTTTTGAAGGCGGGAGTATTGGAGCATTTATGGATTTAGACGGAGACGGGACATTAGACTGCATCAGCTCAGCGGAAATTCCGGGAACGGATAATGGTTCAGATGGTTTTTTCACCATAAGCTTATGGGGAGACGATCAACTCACAGATGAAGCTGATGGTCTTGTAGATGGACAAACACCAATATTTGCTATCCTTACACAAACCAATCATGTCCTTGCATTTGAATCGGCAACAGAATTTCAAGGCTATGCCGTAAACGCCTTCATTACTTTTAACGAAATCATCTTTGATTTGACCATATACGGATGTATGGACTCCAACTATTGTAATTACAATCCAGATGCTGAAGAAGATGATGGTTCTTGTGAGGGTATTCCAGGCTGTATTGACGATCACTTTGTCGAATACAATGAAAATGCATCCTGTACCCTAGAAGGGGCATGTACAACCCTATGGAAAGATGCTTATCAGCAAGCAAGCAATGAAGTTTCTACCCTGTCCTCTGAAAACCTTTTAAACCTCTCAAAGATTAGCCAATTGGAAGATTCTATCGCTAATTTTTCATCTCCGATTTCAATCGACATTGTGGAAGGATGGAACATCATTGGGTTTACTTTAGATCAAGCGCAAGATGCAGTAGCGACTTTCGAAGGAATTGTGGATCGCATTGAAATTGTTAAAAATAATGATGCAAAAGTTTATTGGCCTGAATTTGGATTTAATGGGATCGGAAATCTTATTCCCGGACAAGGTTATCAGATTAAGGTAAGCGAGTCGATTGGCGGATTCATGTATCCAAAAATAGCGGCAGGACAGCGAATTGCACTTCATCCTTCGGTTCCTCAGTGGGTCATCGATATGCCTGTTGAGATGCATCCAAACGACATCAAGTCTTTGGTCAAAGTTGTAAATCTTTTGGGACAAGAAGTTGACGTCAACGAAACACCAAAAGGGTCCACACTCATTTATCTCTATAATGATGGAACGGTGAAAAAAGAACTACGATAAAAAAAAGCGCTCATATGAGCGCTTTTTTTTTTGTATTTAAATCAACGCTTGGACAGCAAGCGATCCATTTGAGTCTGGTATTGTTCCCAATCTAGCATAGCTTGGTCTAAATCGTCTTTGGACTTTTGATAATGGGTGAAAAAATCAACGTCCGAAATCAAGGCTTCGCTCTTTTCAGGATTTGCTAAATCAATATCGCACTGGGCAATAAACTTTTCTAAATCGTCTATTTTTCGTTCCGCTTTGGAGAGTAAATTGTTTACTTTTTTTATTTCTTTCTCATGCGCCTTCCGATCCTCCTTACCCAACTGAACTTTAACGGGTTTTTCAGCAGCTTGAGAGCGCTTTTCAATCTCACGCATAGACTCAGCTTTTCTAAAGCTTAAGTAATCGTTAATATCACCCAAATGGGTTTTGATCTGTCCGTCTCTAAACTCAACAATTTTTGTGGAAAGCCCTGCGAGAAAATCTCTGTCGTGAGAGACAATAACCAAAGTCCCTCGATAGGACTTCAGAGCACTCTTTAACACTTCTTTTGAGATAATATCTAAATGATTGGTAGGCTCATCGAGAATCAAAAAATTTGAAGACTGCAATAACATTTTACAAAGAGCTAATCTCGATCGTTCTCCTCCGGAAAGCACTTTCACCTTTTTCTCTACGTCATCACCACTAAAAAGGAATGATCCTAACATATCTCTCGATCGGGGTCGCAACTTATCATCGGCAACTTCCTCAATAACATCAAGAACTCTTTTTTCAGGATCTAATAATTCGGCTTGATTTTGAGCAAAATAACTCATCTCAACATTGTGTCCGGGATTCACCATCCCCTGATAAGATTCCGAACCTGTAATGCATTTAATTAGGGTTGTTTTACCTTGACCATTCTGACCCACAAAAGACAATCGATCGCCACGATCGATTTGAAAATCTAGATTTTGAATCACCTTTTTTTCACCGTAAGATTTCGACAAGCAATCAATCTCTAAAATTACTTTTCCCGGAGAGGTGGCTTCAGGGAATGAGAAATTCATTTTTTTAAGATCTGTAGCATCTACTTCCACACGATCCATCTTATCCAATTTCTTAATCAAACTCTGGGCAAAAGCCGCTTTACTCGCTTTGTACCTAAACTTATCTATCAGCTCTTCGGTTTGCTTAATCTCCTTATCTTGATTCTTCTTCACCGCTAATTGTTGCTCCAAACGTTCCTGACGCAATTGCAAATACTTCGTGTAAGGCGCTTTGTAATCGTAAGCTTTACGGTTTGCTATTTCTAAGGTTCTGTTCGTTACCTGATCGAGAAAAGCCCTGTCGTGAGAAACCAATATAACAGCTCCTGCATAACTTTTTAAAAAGTTCTCCAGCCAAACAATAGACTCAATGTCAAGATGATTGGTCGGCTCATCCAAAAGCAATACGTCGGGGTTGCTTAACAAAACCTTAGCCAATTCAATACGCATGCGCCATCCTCCACTAAAGGTATCAGTAAGCTTCATTAGGTCTTCTGATTTAAAACCCAAACCAAAAAGTACCTTTTCAATATGAGCATGGAATGTATAACCACCAATTACATTTAATTCGTGCTCTAATTCACTACACTTGTTTATGATCTCAAGGTATTCCTCCGATTCATAATCCGTTCTGTTTACGAGTTCTTCCTGAATAAAATTAAGTTCTTTTTGAACCTGTTTGATCCGCTCAAAAGCCTTTTCTGCCTCTTCAAGAACCGTATTACCCTTCACGAAGTCGATGTCTTGAGATAAATAACCTACGCGCATCTCTTTTTGAAGATTCACAGAGCCGGAATCGAATCCATGATTCGAATGTATAATTTTCAACAAGGTCGATTTACCAGCCCCATTTTTTCCGACAAGGCCTATTCGATCACCCTTATTTACCATAAAGCTCATATCGGCAAATAATACCTCACCTCCAAATTGCACACTTATATCCTGAATTGCTAACATGGCATCTCGTTTTCGTAACGTTTAATATCTATTTCTGGGTCTAATGAAATCCCCTGTTCCATAAAGTCAATAAGTTGTAAAGATAAGTAGGGAGAAATTAATAAGCCACGTGTTCCAAGACCATTAAACACGATTACATTGTCGTGATTAGGATGCGCCCCAAGCAGTGCTCTTCGATCCTTTACGGTTGGCCTTAATCCCGCCTCCTGTTTTAGCACCTCAGGACTAAGGTTTACCAATTCTTTTAACTTAGCTAAAAGCTCTTCTTTTGCTTGAACTGTACAGACCTCATCTTTATCGTCCCAATTAAAAGTCGCTCCCACCTTGTACACATCATCACCTAAAGGAAGAATTGAAATATTACTTTTTATCAGTTCTCTGACCTGCAAGCCTTTTAATTTTACCGTGATCAACTCTCCCTTTGTTCGCATTAAAGGTAAATAGTTGAAAAAAGGATTATCCGTTAATCTGTGTCCTTCACAAAAGACTATTTTGTCTGCTGAAACAGATTTGTACACCACAGAAGTTGAAGAAATTTCTAAAGCATTGTAATCAAACGCTTCGTTTAAAAAACAAGCTTCATTTTCAAGTTGTTCCTTTAAGAGGGAGATCATTTTTGAAAGCTGAACCCGTCCGGAATTTGTCACTTCTCCAAAACCAAATTCTGCCCTAATATCTTTATAGGGATTCGAAATAAAAGAAGGATTCATAAAAGGGCTAAGCCGAACCTTCTCCGATTTCTCAAGCCATAAATTTTGCTCTTGAACCGAATGGAATTTTCGCCATAACTTTAAGGGTGTATGAATCGATTCATTAAAAGTTTCTTCGAAGTTTTCAATAAAACAACACAAGGGTTCCAGCTGTTCTTCAACTTTCCAACAGGGTGTAAATCGTTTTAAAACCATCGGATTATAGGCTCCAGGAGCAATTTTAGAAGATGTACTCTCTCTGTGCTTGTCGATCACGAAAACATTTTTGCCTTTTAATCGAAGCTGAAAAGCCAAAACAGTCCCTGCCAAACCTTGTCCTACAATAATATAATCAAACTGTTTCATAAGAAAAAAAGCTCCCAAAGGGAGCTTTATATTTTAACTTTGAAATAGGATTAGTATTCCCAAAGATCACTTTCCATATTACGGATATCGTTCTTAATACGATCTGCTTCCAGAAGCTGTTGCATTCTATCTTTTTTGTATTCAAAAATAGATCTGTCGTATAAGTTCGTTTCTTTGGTAATTACAGAAGCAAACAAACGCTTTTGCAAAAACTCATCATACGTCATTCTTTCAATACTATTCTTCGTATTATAAACTGTGGCATTTGCCAACATCTGACGCGCTTCAGGTAACCATACCCAGAACAGTTTCACTTTTTCCATCTCGTAAGTTTCTTTGTTCATGATTTCCGCTACAGGACAAATACCCAAAATACGTACATCAATAACAGATCTCTTCTTATCAAAGAAACGATCTTCAATAATTAAGAACTCTTTAACATCCTTACTTTCTACGCGAATCGTATCCAATTCACTAATAAGCTCACCAGAATCAATATCTTCATATTCTACAGTATCTATAGAGAACAACAACTTATTAATTGACTCAACGGTTTTAACCTCATCGAAGTATTCATCTTCATAAGCCACAATAGACTGATCTTCCAATACGGATTTAAACAAATTATCAGTCATGTTCATGCGAACTTGTCCTCCTCCCAGCTTAACTGGATACTGTGGGAAATACATCGGATGATTCTTTCTTTGTCTTAAATCTATTCTTTGTATGTATGTTTTTGACCAAAGAATATCATCCTCTCGAACAAAAGGATAATCCAATACACGATTTTGATAGTCGTGATGCTTTACAAAAGCATGCCCATCTAAATTTGTTGGTTTGGAATCCAAAACATTGGTTTGAGCAAACATCGTTGAGCTTGCTATAAGAGCTAATCCTGTTAGGGCAACCTTTAAGATTTTCATGATCGCTGTGTATTTAAATTACTGTACTGTTAAAACTATGGCACCACACTGTTTACGTCCGTCAGGCCCTTTGGCTTTGATGTTGGTAAACGAAATGTCGGAACCCGGTTTAAGTTTTATAATCTTCTCTTTTACCTCAGAGGTAAACTTATTTCCTTTTACTTTAATCGTCTTTGTGTACTCCCCATCTTTAAGACGTACATCAAAAGATTCCACCTTGTATTTTAGGTCAAACGGGAAATTCGGTAATGAGGCCACGATACCCTGAGCTTTACTCAGTTTACCCTTAGACATTGTACCTTCCTTTTTTCCGTTGATACTGGCTGTTGGAGATGGTATTCTTTTCAATCTGAAATTCATCGGACTTCCAACATTCCTACCGTTGGCCCTTACCGTGATTTTAGCTTCACCTTTTGCTTTTTTAGCAACAATTGCCTCGTACTGTCCCGGCTTGATTCTTTTAAGGGTTACGTTGGACCCAATAACCTGTAGATCTTCTGGAGAAAATCCAGGAGCTGAGACGTCTATTGGATTTGGAACCCCTTTATAAAATACGTTCATTTTGGTCGGTGAAATAACTGCCATCGGCTTCGCTACTTGGTATTCAAAAACCTCGTCATAGGGTATTACTCCCTTTTCCGTAGTTAATAGTATTCTTGCAGCTCGTTTCTGAGTTCCTATTCCCTGAGCAACAACATTGTACTGACCTACACCTAAATTTGAAACTCCTACGCTATCTGAATTGGAAAAATCAGGAGTTCCATCAGGATTAAATTGATTGGTAACTAACACTTCAGGGGATTGAGTAGAATCGAAAGCAGCTAAATAAATTTCTGCTCTGAAACTATCCCCTTGCATGATGTAATTTTTTGGTGAAATCACTTGCGGTATAACCGTAGTAAACTTCATGTCATCAGCCGACACACTTGCGTATAAAGACTCTACAATTTTAGATTCAATCGTTGTAGCATCAACTTGATATTGAGATAAGAATGTTAAAACGGCAATGAGTGGCACATTATTAAACACACCCACTTCCCAAGGCACCCTAATTTCATCTTTTAAAACTTCCTGAGTATCAAAGTTGGAGAGAATTACATTTTTCAGCTCTTCATCGTTCTGAACCACATCAAGACCCAATAAAAAATCTTTGTATTCATTGATTTTTACGCGAAGCTCCTCACCCTTTAAATCGGGCTTCATAAGCATCAAGTTAGAGACTTTTGATTTATTATCAGCACCTTTTGGTTCTTCGGTTCCTTCTATAAAGCCTCCCGTATTTTCAATGAGTAAGTCTGAGAGCTCACTAATGTAAAGGTTAATATCACCTGCTTTCTTTTGAACAGCTTGAGCGAGTTCAAATTGCCCACCTACCTTCTCCGGAAAGTTTGTAGCACTTTCTTCAAATTGGGTGTAAAGCACATCAGATTGCTGATTGATATTGGTGAGGTTGGCTTTCAAAGAGTTGTTAACCTTTGCAAAAGCCTTCAACATGTCTTTAGAAATATTTAGAGCCAATAGGGCAGTCAACACGAGATACATCATGTTAATCATTTTCTGCCTTGGTGAATTTCCTGAAGCCATTAATTACGCTTTTAGTCGTTAAAATTATTTATTCGAATTCATGGCACTAAGCATGTTGCCGTACACACTGTTTAATGCATTTAAATTCTCTCTCAACTGAGCCATCTCTTCTTGCATCTGTTGTGCATCACTTAAAGAATAAGACATATTAGACGCCATTTGTCTAGTGGCTTCTGTCTGCTCAATAGTAGATGCAATCTGGGCTTCATACTGAGAATTGATGTTTTCTAAGTTTTTAGCAGCTGCAGAAACTTGGGTACTGTACTCATTCGTACTTGAAGCAATGTCAGAAACAGAACCTAGACCATTAGCGGCATCACTAACTTTCTTTAGCCCTTCACCTAAACTTTGAATCAACTCTTGATCAACATTTGCATTTTCAAGCATTTGATCTAGTTCTTCAACTGGACTTTCAGGCGCACTTTTCTTACCACTTAGCTGAGGATAAACTAAAGACCAATCATATTCAGCATGTGGTTTTTCAAAACCAGAGATAAAGAAAATAACAGCTTCAGTAGTTAAACCAAGCGTCAACATTAAATCTGCTCCATCCCAGTGTAAGATTTTAAACATGGCTCCCAAAATAACAACCGAAGCACCCCAACCATAAAGCTTAGACATTAAGTCTTTACCCTGCTTGCTTTCAAAAAATTTCATCATAACTTAAAAAGTTTTATTTGCGGATTAATAACCGAAGTCAACCGTTTCTACTCCTGCATACGTTTTCACACATCGGAAACCTATGTAACACTTAGAAGTATCTTGATATTCATAATCTCTTGAAGCCACTTGTAAAAAAGCTCCAACATCTTTCCACGAACCACCTTTCACAACTTTTCTTTTAAGCATTGGATGTGCGTCCTTATCAGCATCATAAGTGTAGAATGGATTCATATCAGCAACAAACATGGAAGCTGTTGGTTCAAATGGAGTTGAAGTCCATTCGGAAACGTTTCCAGACATGTTAAATAGGTCGTAATCATTTCTTGTGTAGGATTCAGAAGGTGCAGTAAATGCATAACCATCAGCCAAGTAATCTCCTCTTAAAGGTTTAAAGTTAGCCAAGAAACATCCTTTGCTATTTCTAGAGTAAGGTCCACCCCATGGGTAAATCGAATGTTCTTTACCTCCTCGAGCGGCATATTCCCATTCAGCCTCAGTAGGAAGACGGAATTCCGTTTCGTATTTCTGCTGATAAGACGTCAATTGTTTCATTCGAATACCTGTTCTCCAGTTACAGAAGGCGCTTGCTTGCTCCCAGTTCACACCCACAACAGGGTATTCTCCATAGGCAGGATGCCAAAAGTAAGTATTAAACATAGGCTCATTGAATGTGTATGAGAAATCATGTGCCCAAGCTAATGTATCAGGGTAAACTAAAACCTCTGCTTGGTGAACTAAATTCTGACGAGAAAACCCTTCACGGTAAGTATTCGTTTCCGAATCAAAACGATTTTCTCTTTGGGCAGCTGGTGATTTATCAACCCATGAGTATTTGTAACTCCATGAGCGAGAATCAAACTCCTTTTGGCCCATAATTCTCTCTTCTAAAGGTAGGTATAACTCTTCAAGAGTGAGTTCCAGTTCTTCATTACCCTCCCATTCAATGTCTGTACTCCAATTTAAATATGGGTTTTCTAAAAACTCACCATCAGGTGTTTCTTCAATATACTCATATCCTTCAACCATGGCTTCTGCCAATAAAGTTCGAGCTATAGAGTCTCTAACCCAATGCACAAACTGACGATATTCGTTGTTTGTAATTTCGGTTTGATCCATATAAAAGGAATGCATGGTTACCAATTTTTTCGGAGTGGTGTGTGCATAAGGCACGTCACCATCATTCGCTCCCATAGTAAATGTTCCTCTTGGAATTTTAACCATTCCATAAGGGTCTGTCGGATAAAATTCTGACAGTTCTTGAACACCAACTAACTCGCCTCTCGATGAAGTACTGCAACTACTGAAAATAGTTGCTACTATAACTCCAAGTAAAAGTATCTTTCTCATTTTTGTTGTTTTTCCTACAATTTACAAATAAGCAGTTCCCATTAATTATATCGGATGTTTCGATAATGCGTTGGCAATTTAGCCGCAGGGCGCATTTTGAACGAATATCGCAATAATATTTCGTGTGAACCACTTGACTCAGATTTTAAATCTGAAGTGGTTATATCATATGCATAGCCAAACTTTAGGTTCTCATTAATATTGTAACCCGCTATAAGAACTAATGCATCATCTAATCTATACGTCATCCCTCCCCAAAGGTTGTCTCCATACTTTGCATTCAAGTTGAAGTCCATTTGAGTAGAAATCTGATCCGTTTTCACATAAAGGGATGGATGAAGAACCAAATCACTTCTTACTTCATATTGCCATCCCAAAATTAAGTAGTGGTGTCTTCTTAATTTAAATTCCGCTTTGTCGTAAACCGCTTTAGCCTGATTTAAATGCGTAATCGAATACCCCACGTACAAGTCTTTCTTTCGGAAGTACAAACCCAATCCTAAATCAGAGACCACATCATTGGAACCCGAAGTAGGAATTGAAAGGTCACCACTTCCATTGGTGCCGTCAGGAGCTAACCAATCGCCATCAACACCAACATCCACAAAACCATAATTCAGCCCTAAACCTAACTCTGAATGATTAGACAACTTGGTTTGATACGCATAAGACAAACTGACCTGTCTTGTGTATTCTTTTCCGAGTTTATCATTCAGCAAGCTTAAACCAACACCACCGTGCAGAAAGTACACTGGAGACTCTACACTCAGATGCTGAGTCACCGGAGCCCCATCAAAGCCAACCCACTGACTCCTTTGAATAGCCAATGCGTTAAACTGATCATAACTTCCCGAAAAAGCGGGATTTACTGAATATATGTTAAACATATTTAACGAAAACTGAGGGTCTTGCTGAGCTTTTAACAGCCCACTCAGTATTACGAAAAATAGTATCGTAATCTTCTTCATACAATGCATTATCCGTTATTGCACCCTAATTGAGAGGGCTAAAGATAGAAAAAAAAACAAAAATTAGATGTTTTACCTGAACAACCTTTGATATCTTTTTGTGGGTGCATCTAATTTTAGCATATTTCAGGTAGCAAAATCCCACTAAACTAATGCTTAATGTATTTCAATAATCGATGGGAAAGCAAGCCTTCAACCGCATTTTTATAATCTATAAATGAACATGGTAACAGAGAATCCTTAGTAGGCAATTCCACCCACCACCGACTCAATTCTTGACTCTTGTAAAACACCAATTCAGACAACTCTGAACTGACGTAAAATTTTTGAAAATTATTTAATTCTTGGTTAGGAAAGTCATTACACCTCATCTGATAACCTTCAAAAAAGTGCCAAATTGCCTGAGCATAGACTTTGGCGCTTTGCTTATTGCCATCCATTCGAGGATTTAACTCTGAAAACAGCATACTCTTTAACCCAATATTCATTCCTGTATAGCGCATAATTGCACACAAGCTCGCTGCGGTTAAACCGTTTGGGGATGAATGTACAGAAGCGGGTGCTTCTGATGACTTTACAACCGACAAATCAATACTCAAGTGATCCAAACCTCTCACATACGGCTCTACTTCTCTTAAATCGCTATTTATTTCTGCTAAACGCAAAAGATGCACATCCATTTCTTCAAGCAATTTGAGCTCACGAGGAGAGCACAAGTAACTCTGATACCCCAATAGGCTGTATTGCGACATCAGGGAATCCTGAGACGCTAAAAGTTGAGACAAAAAAGATCTAGAATGCGATTTTTCACCATCCTGAAAGTCCAAATATGCATCAGCAGAGGCGAAATTTACAGGCTTCCCTAAAGCGGCATGTCCTTTATAGATTGGAATTATTAAATCATGACCTCCTCCCAAAACCAATAAAACCTTTCCATGCTGAATCAAATAGGATGACAACTCTTGTAAAGCCACGTAGGTATCCTCGACTTCATTTCCAAGCTTTAGATTTCCCAAATCCAAAACACTATGACTCCAATCTCCACGATAAAGCTCATACAATGAACATCTAATTTCATCGGGCGCAAAGGCGCAGGACTCATTGTTCAGCGACAACCTTCCTTCCGGAACACCGAGTATGAAAATATCGTAAGCCAGCAAATCACCATCAAAATCATCCTTGTAAAAATCTGCATAGTTCCTCAAGCGACCCCTTTCTTGGTGACTTGTTTCTGAGGTTGACTGATAGGGCTGTAGATAATCCTTAAAATCCATTCGATAAATATAAAAAATTGCTTTGGGGTTTATATTTTACAACAAGTAAAATCACAACAAAAAAAATCCTCACGAAATCGTGAGGATTTTTTTGACTATTTTTTCTTAGATTTTGGTTTCGCCTTGGCTCTACCTCGTGTTTTCTTAGGTTGGTTTTCGATGATGTGTATACATTGAGCTCTATCCAAACCTTCAGCTTCTACATCCTTAGGTATTTTGTAATTCTTCTTTTCCATCTTAATGTAAGGCCCCCATCTTCCATGCAAAACTTGTATTGTGGGCTCTTCGTCATCAAAAGTATGAATATGCTTTTCTGCATCCGATTTACGCTTGGCTTGAATGAGTTCTACACAAGTATCCAATTCTATAGTCATCGGATCATGTTCCCCTAGTGACACAAATTTACCATCATGTCGAACGTAAGGGCCAAATCTTCCGATAGCTACGGTCACAACCTTGTCTTCAAATTGACCTACTTGTCGAGGCAATTTGAATAAATCTATAGCTTCCTCTAAAGAAATGGACTCAATAGATTGACCTCTTCTTAAGCTCGCAAACTTGGGCTTCTCTTCTTCTGTACCTTCACCCAATTGCGCCATAGGACCGTAACGCCCAATGCGAACGTAAAGATTGAGACCCGTTTTGGGATCCACACCCAAAAGACGTTGACCTACGGCA
Source organism: Flavobacteriales bacterium (assembly GCA_029247585.1). Classification (GTDB taxonomy): domain Bacteria; phylum Bacteroidota; class Bacteroidia; order Flavobacteriales; family UBA7430; genus UBA7430. The sequence goes on from JAQWKY010000080.1 coordinate 72,306, forward strand.
CGTTCTGAATTCTCTTTTACATCTTCCACTTTGGCATGAAAATCTCCGTAAAAATTTTGCAGCATTTCATTCCAAGACTTACCTCCAGAGGCTATTTCATCAAACTCAACCTCTACATTTGCTGTAAAGTGATAATCAAGAATAGAATCAAAATTAGAAACTAAAAAATCATTCACTACCATTCCAATATCTGTAGGACAAAGCTTTCCTTTTTTAGATCCTGCTTTCTCTTCAAGGATATCCGTTTTAACAACAGAATTCACTAATTCCACGTAATGATAAGAGCGCAGTGTTCCTTCATCTTCTCCTTTCTCGACATAACCTCTTCGCTGAACCGTTGAAATGGTAGGAGCGTATGTGGAAGGTCTACCAATCCCCAACTCTTCTAACTTTTTAACTAAGCTGGCTTCGGTGAATCGAGCCGGTGCTTTGGTAAAGCGCTCTCTCGAACTCATTTTTTTGTAGGTTACACGCTCTCCGACCTCAAGTTTCGGCAACATACCCTCTTGTTCATCTTCACCTTCTTCATCCGTTCCTTCCAGATATACCTTTAAAAATCCATCGAATACAATGACCTCACCTTTCGCAATAAAATTCTTCTCGTGATTGGAGTGGTCAATTACAACGGTTGTTCGCTCTAATTTTGCATTGGACATTTGTGATGCTATAGCGCGCTTCCATATCAAATCGTACAATCTTTGCTGGCCTGAATCATCACTAACTAGACGTTCATGCATGTAGGTAGGACGAATTGCCTCGTGAGCTTCTTGGGCACCTTTAGTTTTCGTAGAATAACTTCTTGGCTTGGAATAAGATTCACCATACTCATTAACAATCTCTTGCTTGATGGCTGACATAGCATCGTTAGAAAGATTCACTGAATCTGTTCTCATGTAGGTTATCTTTCCCGCTTCATACAAGCGTTGTGCAACCGTCATGGTTTGTGATACAGAGAAGCCTAACTTTCTTGCCGCTTCTTGCTGTAGTGTAGAAGTTGTAAATGGAGCTGCGGGACTTTTAGTCGCAGACTTTTTATCTAATTGTTCGATGCGAAACTGAGCATCAACACACTGTTTCAAAAAGTTTTGCGCCTCTTCTAAACTTGACAATCGAGAAGGGACTTCAGCTCTGAAAGACTGACCTTTTTCATTGACAAACTGCGCTACTATTTTGTAGTATACATTAGAACTGAAGTTATTGATTTCGCGTTCGCGCTCAACCAACAAACGAACAGCAACAGACTGAACTCGACCTGCAGACAAACCCTGTTTTACTTTTCTCCACAAGACAGGAGACAACTCAAAACCAACAAGTCTATCAAGTACTCTACGAGCCTGTTGAGCATTCACCAAATTGTAATCAATCTCGCGAGGATTATCAACGGCCTTTGTGATGGCAGTTTTTGTGATTTCATGAAAGACAATCCGCTTTGTTTCTTTGTTCGCAAGATTTAAGGTTTCCGCTAAGTGCCATGCAATGGCTTCTCCTTCACGGTCTTCATCAGTAGCCAACCATACAGTTTCTGCAGATTTAACTTCTTTCTTCAAAGCCTTTACCGTGTCTTTTTTATCTGAAGAAACCTCATAGTTTGGAATGAAGCCCCCTGGGATGTCTACACCCATGTCTTTGTGTGATAAATCTCTAATGTGGCCAAAACTCGACAGTACCTTAAAGTCTTTCCCTAGAAATCCTTAAATAGTTTTTGCCTTAGCTGGCGACTCAACAATTACTAAATTCTTTGCCATATTTAGTTCTCAGATTTGCTACAAAATTATGATAAGTTTTATCAATCTTCCTAATTGTAGACCTATTATCTAATTATTTGACAAGCTCTTTTAATAAATTAAAAGAATTTTTGAAACAAAAAAACATTTATGACGCTAAACTCACATGACACTTTGTCAGAACTATTACATTTTGTAATTTTGCTGTCAATAAAGACAACTATAGATGGAACAATACCATACAGGTAACAAAGTTATTGACGAAGGAAAGCAAGGCGAAGCACTTGTAATTGAAACACCTCAATCAGGAGAACGAAAGCTTTACATTGAAAGCTATGGCTGCCAGATGAACTTTTCCGACAGTGAAATTGTAGCATCTATCCTATCTGAGCATGGATTCAACACTACTAAAAATGTCGACGAAGCAGATGTGATTTTCGTTAACACCTGCTCCATCAGAGAGAAAGCTGAACAAACCGTTCGAAAACGCCTGAGAACTTTTCAAAGGTTAAAGGATAGGAAAAAAGACATGACAGTAGGCGTTCTAGGCTGTATGGCTGAGCGACTGAAATCAAAATTTTTAGAAGAGGAAAAATTAGTTGATATAGTAGTAGGCCCTGATGCCTACCGAGATTTACCCAACCTAATCAACACCGTTGATCAAGGTCAAAAAGCCGTAAATGTTCAACTTTCGAAAGAAGAAACCTACGCTGACATTAGCCCTGTAAGGCTGAACAGCAATGGAGTAACTGCATTCGTATCTATCATGCGAGGATGCGATAATATGTGTACTTTCTGCGTGGTTCCATTCACAAGAGGTAGGGAACGAAGTAGAGATGCTGAGAGTATCGTGAACGAAGTTCGAGAGTTGCACGAAAAAGGTTACAAAGAAGTCACACTACTCGGTCAAAATGTAGACTCGTACTTATGGTATGGTGGTGGCGCAAAAATGGACTTCAACAAACTTTCAAATCTACAGCAAGCCAGCTCTGTTAATTTTGCACAACTGCTGGAAAAAGTAGCTTTGGTAAGCCCTGAGATGAGAATTCGGTTTTCTACTTCTCACCCACAAGACATGACGGATCAGGTTTTAGAGACCATGGTGAAATACGAAAACATTTGTGACTACATTCACCTTCCGGTGCAATCTGGGAACACCCGAATTCTTGAAATGATGAACCGAGGTTACACCAGAGAATGGTACATGCAACGCATTGATGCCATCAAAAAAATCATCCCAGGATGCGCCATTTCACAAGATATTATTTCAAGTTTCTGTTCTGAAACAGAAGAAGAACATGAGGACACCCTAAGCTTGATGGATTACGTCAAGTTCGATTATGGTTTCATGTTTAAATATTCCGAACGACCGAACACAAAAGCAGCTCGTCAATTTGAAGATGATGTTCCGGAGGAGGTTAAATCAAGACGGTTAACGGAAATCATCGAAAAGCAAAGAGCGCATTCGATGGAACACAACCAGTCTAAAATTGGAAAGACCTTTAAAGTTTTAGTGGAAGGAGTCTCGAAAAAATCTGACGAACATTTGTTCGGAAGAACCACCCACAACTCGGTGGCGGTATTTGCGAAAAAACACTACAAAGCGGGAGACTACGTTCAAGTAAAAATTACGGATTGTAATTCTGCTACCTTGATTGGCGAAAGTGTGGAAGCATAATTCAATTTAAAAAAAATGATTCGATAAGATGACATCAGCTCAAGATATAAAACAACGATTTGGAATTATAGGTTCTTCACCTGAACTAGACCGTGCTATATCCAAAGCTATTCGTGTGGCTCCTACAGACATTTCTGTAATGGTCTCAGGAGAAAGTGGAACCGGTAAAGAAGTCATCCCAAAAATCATTCACCAAATGTCGGGTCGTAAACACGGCCCATACATTGCAGTGAACTGTGGAGCCATTCCTGAAGGAACCATTGATAGTGAACTTTTCGGACATGAAAAAGGCTCTTTCACCGGGGCTACTGCCAGCCGAAAAGGTTATTTTGAAGTTGCCGACGGTGGGACCATCTTCTTGGATGAAGTTGGTGAATTACCCCTAGCGACTCAAGTGCGTCTATTGCGAGTTCTGGAAACCGGAGAGTTTATTAAGGTAGGATCATCAAAAACTCAAAAAACAGAGGTTCGCATTGTTGCTGCTACGAATGTAAACATGCAGGCAGCCATTCAAAAAAACCAGTTTAGAGAGGATTTATTTTACAGATTGAATACCGTCCAAGTAAACTTACCTCCACTCAGGGATCGGAAGGAAGACATCCATTTGATTTTTCGGAAATTTGCCATGGACTTTGCCGAAAAATACCACATGCCTTCGGTACGTTTAGATGAAGATGCTATCAAGCTGATTTCTACTTACCAGTGGCCCGGAAATATCCGACAACTCAGAAACGTTACCGAACAGCTGTCCGTAGTTGAAGAAAGCAGGATGATCGACGCCCTAACATTGAAAAACTACCTTCCTAACAACGCTGAAAAAACACTTCCCGTTCTCTACGATGATGGGAAGTCTGGATCAAACGACTACACCGAAAGAGAAATTTTGTACAAAGTACTCTTCGATATGAAGAAAGACATCAGCGATCTGAAAAAACTCACGCATAAGCTGATGAAAGGAGAATTAAAATTCGATGAAGAAAACGAAAAATTGATCAACGAAGTTTATTCAGAGTACGACGATATGGATCAGAATCAAACCATCCTCCTTCCTTCTCCATCTTCAGAACAGACAAGCCAAGCTCGAACGATTCACGCCCAAGAAGTAAAACCTAAGGAATCCTTATCACTTCAGGATAAAGAAATTGAAATGATAAAGAATGCACTTGAAAAACATCGTGGAAAAAGAAAAGGTGCTGCATTAGAACTCGGTATCTCTGAACGAACACTATACCGAAAAATCAAACAATATGACTTGTAACATGCACATAATAAAGATTTTAATTGCTAGTGCAGCCTTAGTATGTAGTTGTGGAGTTTACACTTTTACCGGTGCTGACATCCATCCAGATGCAAAAACAATTTCCGTAGCTTATTTCCAAAATCAAGCCACTTTGGTCCAACCTACATTAAGCCAACAATTTACAAATGATCTTCAAGAATACGTTATACAGCAAACAAACTTAAACCTAATTCGTAGCAATGGCGACTTACAATTTGAAGGATACATAAGCGATTATCAAATTAGACCCATCAGTATCAGCTCCAGTGATCAGGCAAATCAAAACCGATTGAGTGTCAAAGTTTTTATTCGTTTCACCAATCAAATAGAGCCCGAAAAATCATACGAACAAACATTTACGCGCTATGCTGATTTCGATAGCAATCTAAACCTCTCCCAAATCGAAGAAAGCTTATTGGAAGAAATAATTTCTGAGCTCATTGAAGATTTATTTAACAAAGCTGTTGTAAATTGGTAGCATGCAAAGCACTCAATTCATAAAACTCATTCGAAAACCAGAAAGTATTCAAAAAGAAGACCTTTCTCAATTGAATGATCTCTGCACAAAACACCCCTACTGTTCTTCTTTGCACAAGTTACGACTCAAAGCATTGAAAGATTCAGAAAGTGAAGCGTACAATAAGGAGTTGAAAATGACGGCGGCGACTTCGGGAAATAGAACCCTACTCTTTGAATACATTACCCAAAAATCGTTTCAAAGCACTAAGCAAGAGATTCTGACCTATGAAGAAACGAATACAGAATTAGAACTCGGCAAACCTTTAGAATTCAACGAAGAAGAAAAACACTCCTTTAATGAATGGCTCAAACTTACCCGTTTCAAACCTATCGATAGAGCCCTTAAAACGGAAAAAAATAAGCCCCTAAAACCCATAGAAAAAACAAACAAAATTGTTGACTTTATTACCGAGTCTAAAAAGAAAGAACGTCCAAAAAAAGAGTTCTTCTCCCCCGATCAGAGTGCAAAAGAAAGTTTACAAGAAAATAACACGCTGATGACGGAAACGCTAGCTAAAGTTTATCTAGAACAAGGGCACTTAGACAAAGCCATTATCGCCTATGAAATTTTAAGTTTGAAATATCCACAAAAAAGTAGTTTATTTGCAAACCAAATTAAAGCCATTAAACAAATAAACCCATAGATATGTACGGATTGTTTTCTATTTTAATATTGATTACCTGCGCATTGTTGCTCTTAGTAATCCTGGTTCAAAACCCAAAAGGTGGTGGTCTATCATCAACATTTGGTGAAGGAAAACAATTTATGGGTGTCAAAAAGACCTCTGACTTTTTAGAGCGAAGTACATGGACACTTGCATTGGCGCTGGTCGCTTTAACACTTGTATCAAACTTTGCCATAGATCGAAGCGACATTGACAGCCAATCGAATATTATTGAACAAGTAGAAGATAGCGCAGAAGACTTCGTTCCTACTGAAACTCCTGAGGGATCGGAATAAGTCCTAAAAAAATTCATCTAAATGCCAAGCTGACCCGTTTGGCATTTTTTTTTACCCTACTTTTAAGACAAATTGACAGAAAACCCTTAGTGGCATAATTTCTGAGTAAACGCTTTCGAGAATATATTATATAAACTTTTTAATTTGACCTAACATGGCTGAACTAAGTATCAAACCGCTTGCTGATAGAGTATTGATTGAACCGGCTCCAGCTGAAACCACTACCCTATCTGGGATTATCATCCCAGACACAGCACAGGAAAAACCTCAAAAGGGAATTGTTGTTGCTGTAGGTAATGGAACAAAAGACTTCGACATGACTGTAAAAGTCGGCGATCAAGTACTGTATGGGAAATATTCAGGCACAGAACTAAAATTTGAAGGGAATGACTACCTGATGATGCGTGAGTCTGACCTATTAGCAATCATCTAAAAAACAAAAAAATGGCAAAGGATATTAAATTTGATATTGAAGCAAGAGATGCACTTAAAAGAGGTGTTGATGCTTTGGCAAATGCTGTAAAAGTTACTTTAGGACCTAAAGGTCGAAATGTAGTAATTGACAAGAAATTTGGTGCTCCTACTATCACGAAAGATGGGGTAAGTGTTGCAAAAGAAATTGAGCTGGAAGATGCCATTGAAAATATGGGCGCTCAAATGGTGAAAGAAGTTGCTTCTAAAACAGCTGACATTGCTGGTGATGGAACAACAACAGCGACGGTACTAGCACAAGAGATTGTTGCTACAGGGTTGAAAAATGTAGCCGCTGGTGCCAATCCGATGGATTTAAAAAGAGGAATTGACAAGGCCGTTAAAGCGGTTGTTGCCGAACTTCAAAAACAATCTATTGAAGTGGGTGACAACCTAGATAAAATTGAGCAGGTGGCCTCTATTTCTGCAAACAACGACAATACCATCGGAGCCTTAATTGCTGAAGCCATGGCTAAAGTAAAAAAAGAGGGTGTGATTACGGTTGAAGAAGCCAAAGGTACAGACACAACTGTTGAAGTCGTTGAAGGAATGCAATTCGACCGCGGCTACCTATCCCCATATTTCGTTACCAATGCGGAAAAAATGGAAGCAGAGCTAGACAATCCTTACATCCTGATTTACGACAAGAAGATCTCGAACATGAAGGACATGCTTCCTATCTTAGAGCAAACCACACAAACAGGACGTCCTATTTTAATCATTGCTGAAGATGTTGACGGAGAAGCTCTTGCAACCTTGGTGGTAAACAAAATTAGAGGTAGTCTAAAAATTGCTGCTGTTAAAGCTCCGGGCTTTGGAGATCGTCGTAAAGCTATGCTAGAAGATATTGCCATCCTTACAGGTGGTACGGTCGTTTCTGAAGAACGTGGCTTCAAATTGGAAAACACTACGATAGAAATGCTCGGACAAACCGACAAAGTCGTTATCGACAAAGACAACACTACAATTGTCAATGGTAAAGGACAAAAAGAAGCGATTGAATTGCGCGTAAATCAAATTAAAGCGCAAATGGAAACAACAACTTCCGACTATGACCGCGAAAAACTGCAAGAACGTCTTGCCAAGCTAGCTGGTGGAGTTGCAGTATTGTACGTAGGTGCTGCTTCTGAAGTCGAGATGAAAGAAAAGAAAGATCGAGTAGACGATGCACTTCACGCTACAAGAGCAGCTGTTGAAGAAGGAATTGTACCTGGTGGTGGAGTTGCACTTGTTCGTGCAGCCGCTGCACTCAGCTCAGTTGATGCTGAGAATGAAGATGAAAAAACAGGTGTTCAAATCATCACCAGAGCTATTGAGGCACCGATACGACAAATTGTTTCAAATGCCGGTGGTGAAGGTGCTGTAATTGTCTCTAAAATACAAGAAGGTAACGCAGACTTCGGCTACAATGCCAAAACGGACACCTTTGAACCGATGTTAGAAGCTGGAATTATTGATCCTACGAAAGTAACTCGTGTTGCTCTTGAAAATGCAGCCTCTGTGGCAGGAATGCTACTAACAACCGAATGTGTTCTAGCAGATTTACCTGAAGAAAATTCAGCAGCTCCAATGGGTGGTGGTATGCCAGGTGGTATGCCAGGA